>JAJCYE010000045.1 GCA_029263075.1 Actinomycetes bacterium | reverse complement strand
TTCGTTTAGTCCGGCGCTTTGTC
Source organism: Actinomycetes bacterium (assembly GCA_029263075.1). Lineage (GTDB taxonomy): Bacteria > Actinomycetota > CADDZG01 > JAHWKV01 > JAHWKV01 > JAJCYE01. The sequence continues at coordinate 56,774 of JAJCYE010000045.1, read as the reverse complement.
TAGACCTCGCTGAATTGCGTAGCGCATCAACTCGTACCGTTTGTGCAATTGGAGCTTGGCCAGAATGTTCTGGACATGGTTTTGCACGGTTTTGATCGACAGGAACAGTTTCTCAGCGATCTCCCTGTAGGTGTAACCCTTGGCAACCAGGACGAGCACCTCATTCTCCCTGGCCGTCAACCTGGGCTCCGCGGGGTCCTTCGACGCCATGCGCCGGAACTCCTGGAGCACCATGCCCGCCAGCGAGGGGCTGAAGACCGACTCTCCTTTGCTCACCCGCCGGACCGCATCGACCACATCTTCGGTCTTGGTGCTCTTCAGCAGGTAGCCACAGGCTCCTGCCTTCACTGCCTCCATCACGTCCGCCTCTTCGCCCGACGCCGACAGGATCAGTACTTTGGCGTGCGGAGAGTCCTCCACAATCCGCCGCGTCGCCTCCGCTCCATTTACCGGCTGCATCTGCAAATCCATCAGGACCACATCCGGCATCTGTTCCCGCGCCTTGACGATGGCCTCCCCTCCATCGGCGGCTTCGGCCACCACAACGGCATCCCCGTTCTTCTCCAGGTCCGCCCTCAGGCCATCCCTCCAGACCGGGTGATCGTCCACCACCATTACCCGGATCGGCTCAGTCATCGCGAATCCTGGACGCCGGCGGGCACCTGGAACTCCACCTCGGTCCCCGCCCCCGGACGTGAATCGATAATCATCGTGCCCCCCAGGCCCTCGACCCGTCCCCTCATGCTGTTCAACACGCCGAATTTTCCTTCCGCCCGGAACCGGGCCTCATCGAACTCAAACCCCACGCCGTCATCGCGCACGGTGACCTGAACCTGCCCGTCCTGCTCGTCGGCGAACACCGCCACTTTTGTCGCTTTTCCGTGTTTGACCACGTTGGCCAGAGCTTCGCGTACCGCGGCCACCAGTTCTTCCAACGTCTCCCCGGCCAGCCAGACCGGACCTACCGAGCTTACGGAAATATCTAGGTCCTTGATGCCGTGGGCGACCGACTCAAGTGCCGTCCTGAGCGACGCCTCACCAAGCGGAGCCTTCTCCGGCTCACGCATAATTAAACCCCGAAGCGCCACCTCCTGATCCCGGGCCATCTCGGCCAACTCCATCACCTGTGTGGGCGACGGCGAGGCGGATTCCGCCAGTTGTTTCCCACGCTTGTGGATCAGGGCAAGCACCTGCAGGACCGAGTCGTGGATCTCTCTGGCCATCGACTCCCGCTCGGACAGGCGGGCCTCCCGCTCCCGCAGAGCAATGGCCTCTGCGGTCGCCTGCCGGGCCTCCTCCGACGACCGGCGCAAAAGATCGGAGACGATGCCGAAGAGAATGCCCAGAAGCACGTAGCCCATGGCACCGGGCCAGGCGTGCTGGAGCACCGCCCCGGTGACATCCAGACCGTTCACGTCCCGCACGATCAGCTGACACCACGCCATGACCAACCCTGCCGCCGCTCCCCCGAGCGGCCCATAAGAGGACGCTGCAGATAGGACCGGGGCGAACGGGTAGGTGAGTGAGAACTGGGACACCCCCTCCTCAATGTCGCCGACCTGCATGACCGCGCCGGAGATCAGAAGGAATCCTGCCGACACCGCGACGTCGGTCAAAAGGACGACACCCCGAACCGGCCCCCGCCACCTCGAAAGAAACAGCGTCCAGGCTGCCACCGCGGCGACGGCAAACGTGGCCAACTGGGGGTTGCGGCCCGCGGTTGTCTCATGATCCAGTCCCAGGTTCACCACCACGGAGACCAAAGCAACCCACCTGAATACCAGGATTGCCCGTTCGACCGAGCCGATTACCCGGTCGTCGGGAGGGGGGGCCAAAACGTCGCCGATATCAGCCACACTGGCATTCGATACCCGGCGGGACGATGCGTCAATGCTCAACGCCCGCGACAAGGCGCGGGAGCTTGTTTCTTATTTGCCGGCTAAGCGGATCCGGCCAGTTGAGGCTCCTCGAGCACCGAAAGTGCGCCACTCTCGACGGGACACCGGCACTCCGGCTCGACATCGGTTGTGGGAGCCCACATCAAAGAACCGCAGATCAGGCACTGAGACAAACACTCCGACTCACGCCGGCCCAGCACCCCGCATCCGGTTCGGGGGAACTCCAGAATGTTGAATCGAATAGGCATCATGGTTCGGGTGTTACCCCGACCGGGACGGCCTAAAACTCTCGGACAGAGTTCCGTGTCGGCCCGCCGGCCGACCCCTCCAAAAAAATTCTTCCTTTTAACCTGTCAATAACAAGCCCGGGCAACTATTTTGATTACACATAGTTCGGGGGGAACGGAATGTTCAATGAGTGGCCTGACATCGAACCCGATCAAGACAGCCCCCTCCTTCAGGATGCCGAACACAACCTGATGGAGTTCCTGCGGAGCATCAACGTCAAAGGCGCCGGGAAGCCGGCACCTGACCCTCAAACCAACCCTGCTGCACTTGTCTGCGCGAACTAATCGTTCGACCCCTGCTCTCCTCAGTTGAAGGAGAGCAGGCCCGGGTCGAAAGTGTTCGGAATCGATACTCCCGTCCCGGTTTAAATCGCTTGCCGGTATCTTGAACCCATGGCGAAGATCGGTGTCATCTCCGATACCCACCTGCCTCGGGGCAACCGCAAAATCCCCGACGAGGTGTTCCGTCTTTTTGCCGGCGCCGACCTGATCCTGCACGCCGGGGATTTCGTCACCGAGGAGGTCTTGTTCGAATTGGGGGCCATCGCGCCCGTTCGAGGGGTGCTCGGCAACTGCGACGGGCCGGACCTGGCCCGGCAGCTCCCGGCCACTGAGTCGATCGAGGTCGGCGGAGTAAAGATCGGCATGATCCACGACTCCGGGGACCGCGGGCGCCGGCGCATGCGAATGACCAGGGCTTTCCCCGGCCACCGGGTGGTGGTCTTCGGCCACTCCCACATGCCGGTGGTCGACGACGATGGCGAACTGCTATTGCTCAACCCGGGAAGCGCCTGCGACCCACGGCGGGCCCCGGCGCCCACAGTGGCGATCCTGGACATTATCGACGGGCACCCTGCGGCGCGGCTGGTGGAGCTGTGAACCGGCTGATGCAGGTGCGGCAGCGCTTGGGGGATGTGGTCCAGGCGCCGTTCGATCTCAGCCAACTTCCCGGCGTCCAGTACACCAGCCCTCCGGGGGACCCAGGCCTGTTCGGACCCGAAAGCGTTTCGTGGAGGGTCGGGTCGGACTGGCCATCCGCACTCGTCGGCGGGATGTCCGGGTTGATCCTGGGCACCCTGCACCCCCTCGTCCTGGCCGGCACTCTGGACCACTCCGTGTTTCGCCGGGACCCAATAGGCCGCCTGGCCCGTACTGCATCGTTCGTGATGGCCACCGCCTTCGGTTCAACCGAGGTCGCAAACGGGGTGGTCGACTACGTCAACCACCTGCACCTGCGGGTCTCGGGGACCGCCCCCAACGGCAACCGCTACTCCGCCACCGACCCGGACCTGGCGGTTTGGACCCATGTGACGATCTACGGAGGATTTCTCGATGGGCACCTGCGCTACGCCCCCAACCCGATAGGCGGCCGGCAAATCGATGAGTACTGGGCCGAGGTGGCCCGGGTGCCACAGATGTTGGGGGCCGAAAGCGTGCCCGGCAGCCGGTACGAGGTGGAGGACTACTTCCGGCGGGTCCGTCCGGAGTTGGAGGCCAGCCGGGATGCCTACGACTCCGCCCGCTGGGTGCTGGACGGAGGTAAGGGCGACACCCCGACGGTCAGGGACTCGGCAGCGGCGCTGGTCAAAGCCTGGGGTGACCTCATGCCGGGACCGGCGGCGCAGGCACTTCAGGAGCGAATCCTCAAGCCTGCATCGGCGGGTGCGGTCCGGCTCGCCTACTCCATTTTCGCCAGGTCCGCAGTTGACCTGCTCCCGGAATGGGGCCGGACGATGCTGAACCTCAAGAGTTCACCCCTGGCCCATCCGCTGACCAGGGCATATTTCACCACCCTGCGGCTTGCGGTCCCCACAACGCCGAGAGCGCTTAGGGAAGCCCGAGCGAGGGCCGCCGCCGGCTAATCGTCCGGGTCTGCGCCGGAATCGGGTGCCGCGCCGGAGGGCGAGGGCGTTGGAGAAGGGCTCGGAGACGGCGTCGGCGACGGGGACGGCGTCGGGCTGACCGTAACGGTGGGCGTAGGCGAAGGGCGCGTCGGGGACGGCCTGGGACGGGGCGGCAGCGGCGGTATGTCCGGCGTGGTGGTAAAGGCGGGCAACGGGTCGCTGGAGAATTCGGGTACCGATGCCGTGGGGAACGGCGTGGCCGGCTCACAGAGTCCGTCGCCCCCGGTTGCCGTCCCTTCCGGGCACGACGGTGTCGGCGCCGCAGTAGGGATTTTTTGCCGGGAGGACGGCTTCACGAAATCGGTGGCTTTGGTGCCTTTCAGGGCGGATTGCATAAAGCTCTTCCAGATGGTTGCCGGAAACGATCCACCGGTCACCCGGCGTCCATGGACGCTGTCCATCAGCCGGATCGCTCCCGACTCGTCCGGGGTGTATCCCATCCAGACCACGGCGGTGAGATCCGGGGTGTAACCGGCGAACCAGGCGTCCAGGTGGTTCTGGGTGGTCCCGGTCTTCCCGGCCGCCGGGCGTCCGATGCGGGCCCCCCGGGCGGTACCCGAGTTGACCACCCCCTCCAGGACCTGATTGACCGTATCTGCGACATCCGTGTCCAGCGCACGTTCGGTGCGGGGCTCCCGCTCGACCAGCGTCTCACCACCCGGACCGGTCACTCGAACAATCGCCAGCACCTCCGGGCGCCTTCCCCGGGCAGAGAAAGTGGCATACGCCCGCGCCATCTCCATCGGAGTCACCGGCGTCGTCCCCAGCGTCAGAGCGCAGCCCTCATCCCGGCTCGGGATGGCGATCCCCAACTCCCGGGCGGTTGCGATGAACTCCTTGGGTGTAACGACCTCGGCCATGATCTGGGCATAAACAGTGTTGACCGAGTTTGCAGTTGCCCGGGCGACATCCAACGTGCCGTAGCTTTCACTATCGAAGTTGGAAACGGTCCAAGATTGTCCGTCCGCGTTCCGGCAGAGGGGTTCGTCGATTGTGATCTTGGCCGGGCCCTTGAATCTCCGGGTGATCTTTTCGCCCTGCTCGAGATACGACGCAAGGGCCAGCGGCTTGAACGCCGAGCCCGCCTGCCTGCCGCCCTCGCCTTCGGTCCCGACGTTCGCTGCGTAGTTAAAGCCGAGAGCCCTCACCCGGTCGGTCACCTCCCGCCCTCCGATCATCGCCCGGACGTAGCCCTCAGGATCCATGGCGACCAGGGCAACCTCAGGATCGTCGGGCCGGTCCATCACCGAGGACACCGCCTGTTCCGCACTCGCCTGCATCTTGAGGTCCAGACTCGTTTCAATCGTGAGACCGCCTCCGAGGAGTTCGCCATCGGTGAAACCGAACTCGTCGGTGCGCAGCAGGCGGCGGACATACTCCATGAAGAACCCCGCCTTGGAGGCGTCGAGTTCGGTTTCACCCAACTTGAACAACCCAAGGATGTCCTCGGCTTTTACCACGTCCGCCTCGGCCTGGGTCAACTTCCCGGTTGCCACCAGGTCGCTGAGGGCCTCGTTGCGTATCCTCACCACGGCCTGCGGGTCCTCGTCGGGTTGGAACCGCTCCGGGGCCCGGATGGCTCCCGCCAGATAGGCCGACTCGTTCATCGAAAGCTCCTGGGCCGGCTTCTTGAAGTAGGTAAGAGCCGCCGCCTCGGCGCCGTACGCCCCCCTGCCGAAGTAGATGGTGTTGAGGTAGAACTCGAGGATCTTGTCCTTGGAGTACCGCTGTTCGACCTTGCGGGCCACCGCGATCTCCCGCAGCTTCCGGGCGATTGTCTTTTCCGTCCCCACCCTGCCGTAGGCATTCCGGGCGTACTGCTGCGTGATTGTCGAGCCCCCCTGGGACAAGCCGCCGGCCTGGGCGTTGGTGAAAAGTGCCCTGACCATTCCCCGCGGGCTGATGCCCGAGTGTTCGTAAAACCTGCGGTCTTCGGTGGCAACCACGGCATCCCGCAGGGATGGGGCTATCTGGTCCAGCGGGACGATCTTGCGCTTCTGTTCCCCTTTGAGCGCCCCGATGAGATCGCCGTTGGCATCCAACACCTCGGTGGCACTCCCGCCGGGTGCCGCGTCGGGAAGAGGCACGCTTACGGTGATGAACACCGCGGCAAGCGCCCCGACAGCCAGGATCCCGCAAACGACCGAGCCGATCAGAACCCACCCGAGGGCGGTGGGTTTGCCGTCTGAAGACAAACGGAGGAGCCGGGGTCCGGTCATCTCTCTAAGTTACCTTCAGTGACGTCTGGTCACACCGGGTAGCACGAAACTCAACCGTCGGTCACTGGGCGTGAGAGGCGCTTCAACCGGTCGAGCTGCTCCCAATGCCCGTTGATTCGCCGCCTTCCCTCCTCAGTCAAGCCCACGTTGGTGTTGGGCTTTTTTTTGACGAATCGTTTTTGAATCTTGACCATTCCGGCTTCTTCCAGCTTGGTCAGGTGGCTGGATAGATTTCCCTTCGTAAGTCCGGTGGCCCGCTGGAGGAACACGAAGTCGGCAGACTTGACCGAGGTCAGTACCGTCAGGATCGCAAGCCTGCCCGGCTCATGGATAAGGCGGTCCAGGACCATCTCATTTTCGGCCTCACTCATTGCCGTTCACCATCCCAACCTGCGCTGCCGAACCGAAGTTGGAGACCAGCCGCAAATGGTCGAACGCGCCGGAGGCAATGGTAGCCACACCCATAGGGAACATTCCGACCGCTACCTCGTCCGCTATTCCACTCCACACCGGCAAGAGCCCGCCTGCCAGGAGTGCCCCCCAGATGATGAGGTGATACGCCCTGATGCCACTGACGAATACGCCATAGCCGATCATCAGCAGCGCGTACCCGACCACGTAGCCGTTGATCGGAAAATCCAGCGTCGCATCCAGAGCCGAGACCACAATCACCAACACCGCGCCCCCGAAAGTCCAGACCAGATCCTTCGCCTGCCGGGGGGTGTCCAAGGTGACCTTTCCGTAGTTCGCTCGGTAGTGGCGGTAAATCAAAGCAAAAACCACGGCCATCACCGCAGCGCCGACCCACAGCAGCCATGGGCTGCCAAACGGACCCCACTCCAGGCCCGCTGCGCCACCAAGAAAGAACAACGCGCCGGCCGGGATCATCAACAGTCCACGTAGATTCGAGTAGCTGGGCCCCGCCTCAACCAATCTGTCGCGCTCCATGCCAATCTCTCCTTTCACCTGGTCCGGTCGCTCCGTAGGATCAAATTCACCCAACTAGTTGGCGCTACAAACCATAGCTTTGGTAGTGCAGAACTGTCAACTAGTTTGCGATACAAACCCGGTCCATACCGACGAGCAACGCGGCGGGTGCGGGGCCGCCCGGCGGAGAGCATCGAGATGGCGGGGGCTGGAGCGATTCGGCGGCCGACAAGTAGTGCGGCCCGGGCGTATTCGCAGGCCATCCGAGCGCAAAGTGAGCGAAGCACCCCGTTTTTGCGCCGGTCACCGGGTGAGACAGAACTACGACATCAGGGGAACGAATCCTGGAGGAACATCCTGTCCAGAAAATGATAGTGCCCCAAGAAACGTCCGTTTCCCTAGCCTCTGCGGCCCGGACCCTTGCGGGTCCCGGCCCTCTCGGGCCTGGGATCCTTCTGCCTCTTGGGGCAAGAAGAACGATAATCCCGTCCGCCGGATGCCGTCAATGGCCGGAACAAGGTTTTCTTCGCGTTCTCTTTGATTTCTTCGCGTTCTGGGCACTTTACACTTCATTCCATGGCTGCCGGCATCCTGAAGGCTCGACTTGTTGCGGTGATTTTGCTGGTGCTGGTGACCTCCGCATGCTCACAGGGCGCCACCCGATCGGACGGCCCAGAACTTGAGCAGTTCCAAAACGAGTTCGGCGTAAATCCAGACGCGCTGGATCTGCCCTCGGGATCCAAGGTGATCTTTTTCGGGGACTCGTTGACCGCAGGCGGAGTCAAACCGGGAGGTTTCGTGGACCTGTTCCATGAGGCGATCTCGGGCTTCTACCCCAAGCGGGACATCAAAATTCTCGGATCGGGGGTGGTGGGAAACCGGGTTCCCGATCTTGCGGCACGGCTGGAGGAGGATGTTCTGGCCAACGACCCCACCCACGTTGTCGTCTTTGTCGGCGTGAACGATGTCGCCAGTCTCGGCCAGACCCGGGCCTCCCAGAACGCGGGAGTTGTGCAGTTCCGCGATGGGCTCACCGGACTGGTCGCACGAATTGCCGCAACCGGGGCAAGGGTTGTTCTGTGTACCCCGGGCCTGATCGGCGAGGATGTTGAGCAGGGCACACCCGCCAACTACGGGCTCGAGCTTTACGCATCCGCCGTACGGAGTCTGGCGGCGGAATTGTCGACCGGCCTTTGTGACGTCCGCAGCGAATTCACCGAGTACCTGTCCTCCCGCAACAACGACTCCAGGCGCAGCGGCCTGTTGACCGTGGACGGCATCCATCTCAACGATGCGGGCAACCTGCTGGCCACCCGGACCATGCTCCGGGCCTTCAGCGGTAGCGGGTCCCCCCGGCCGAGCCCGTTCGTGATGCCGACGGTCTCCCCCCGCCCCCGTGCTCCGCTGGTGGCGCCATCACCAACCCGCCGAGCCACTCAGAGCCCGCCTGCCGGACCGGCGCCGCCGGAGGCGGAGCTCACCCCCTCCGAGGCGGCAACTCCGCTACAAACCCCATCGCCGGATCCGCCGGAATCCCCTTCCCCGGAGGCGCCGCCCAGCCCCATTGTGGTCGAGACTCCGGACGGCTTCCCCTTCGAAGGCCCCAGGCCTACCGGCGCGTCGGAAGGCCCGTAAGCCTGTCGATGTCATGGGAATAAAGCATCCCGGCACAGAACTTGAGGAATAGGGCATCTCGGTACGCGTCTTGGGAATAAAGTCTCTCGATACTAAGTTACTGGGTATATAGAGACTTGAAGGATCGAAACCAACGGAGGATCGCGATGCGGACCAGCAGTACCTATCTATCTCCCAGGAACTCAACCGTTATGGTCGACCGGGCGTGGGCCGATAGCCTGGGACTGAACCGGGCTCCGGGCGCTCGTCGGGTTGGCAACTTCTACCGACTCTCCCGTTTGGAGTATTTGCGGGCGCTCAGGGCGGTGCGTGAGCAGTGGGCGGCCGAGCAGGGCTTAGAGGTTCCCGCTGTCGCCGGCGCCCGCCGATCGCTCTCCCCCTGCCTGGGCGCAACCGGGATCGAGTCACCCCGCTCGGACGACCGTCCCAAGGTTGATCTAGTCGCCTAACGACACGCTTAAACAAACAAAGGCCGCCCGAAAGGGCGGCCTTGTTTTGCTGTGAGGGGGGGGAGGCGGATCTATTCGGCTTGAAATCGGCTCCTCTTCGACCGGGAGGGTTGGGCTTTGGTCCTCCGGACCGAAGCCCTCTCCCCGTCCTCCGCATCGTTCATCGAGGGACCTTCAAGCCCCACCAACAGCTTGTGGAGGAGTTCAGAAAGGGTCCGGCGTTCGTCATCGGACAGCACCGCCAGTGCTTTTTCACCCGCCCCCAGATAGGCCTTCAGGGCATTTTCGGCGACTCCCGCACCTTGGGGGGTCAAGCCGACCAGGACCGTGCGGCGGTCCCGGGGGTCGGGGCGGCGCACTATCAAACCGGCGCTCGCCAGTCGGTCCGCCTCGCCGGTCATGCCACCTGAGGACAACATCGCGGCCCGGGCAAGCTGCCCGGCGGGAAGACTGCATCCGGAACGCCGCAGAGCCCCCAAGACCTCCAGATCACGACAACTCACGCCGGATTCGTTCATTGCCTCGGTGGCGCGCCGGTCAAGGTGTCGGGCAATCCGGTCCAGGCGCCCCGTGATCTCCAGCGCCGACGTTTCCATTTTTGGGGCCTCGCGGGCCCAACCCTCCACAACCAGATCCACGGAATCTGCGTCCATTTCCCAACTATAGGACAGTGCCAAGCTGCCAAGAGACGTGGAATCGATTGTCTTAGGACGAAGACATATTCCTAGGCCGTGCGGACCTTGTGCGGCCCAGTCGCCGGGCCGGGGTTGGGTACCGGTGGCGTAGGGAGATAACCCTTAAAACGGGGGCGGGCGACACCGAACTTTTTAGCCCGATACCAGGCCATAAACGCGGCGTCCGACTTGTTGCTGGTGGCAGCCATGTCGCTCCTTCCCTGTGCCGGGGTCCGAGGCGAGCGCGCTCTACGCAGGGGCGTTGGGGGAAGCGTCCAACAACACGCTCCGGACCTGCCTACCCGGTGCGGCCAAGAACTAAACATGGTTGCAAGAAAAAAAGACCGGCGACGGAATCCCGGCGCCGGTCCTGCGATCCTCCCTGCTACCAGGGCCGGTAGAAAGTCCCCGGACGGAAACCGGTGCGCTCTTCGTCGACACGGTCGTCGTCAAGCTCGCCGAAACCGACTACGAATGGGTCAACCGCTTCGCGGCCATCCGTGGTTGTGCCGCTCTTGCGGCGAACGACGGCATTTTCCCTGGCCATTTGACCCAAAGACATACGCCTTCCGGGCTTACCCGGCTTCTTCAAGCCGAAGGGGTCGTTCTCGTCGAACTCTTCCTCTTCGATCGGTTCGTTCTCGGTGCCCATCTCATTCCTTCCCGGAGAGCCTGTCGGCACTCCTCCTACTTAGATCCTAGCCACGCTTTGGATTTAAAGCCTCAACCGCCGCGGGGAACTTCAGGCCGGCCGGCCCTCCGTCATGGCGGCCATCTTCAATAACAATTCTTTGAGAGTTCGGCGCTCATCGTCCGACAGACTAGTCGTTGCCGGAGAGGACTCCGAGAGCCTGGAACGGACCAGATCCCGGACCATGCGCCCCTGGGGCGTGAGGGCGAGAAGCTTGATACGCCTATCACTTCCGGTCTCCCGCCGAATGAGCCCTCGGGCCTCCAGACGATCGGCAATCCCGGTAACGTTGGAGGCGTCACAACCAAGATTGCCGGCCAATCCCCGCATCGGGGATGGCCCTTCAAGGCTCAAAAGAGCCCGGGTCTGTGCCGGAGTAAGGTCGCTCTCCTCGGCCACCATGTCGAAACTCAACCGGGCCTGCTCGGTCACCCGCCAAAGCAGACCGGCTATCGTCTGGGCATCAAAATCATCGTTGGTCATCGCCCGATAATAGTCGAGTACCTCGATACTTGATATGATCAACCATCGAGTTCAACATGCTTTTGGGTGTGCTGCAGACATTAAAAGGGGGTCAGACTATGGCGGAAAAAACGGCGGGGGACGGCATCCCCGGCGCGCGCAGCAAAGTTGAGGGCAAGGAGATTTGGAGGATCGGCAGCGGTACCGCGCTGGCCGTGGCGGCCATCAACGTAACCATCCTGTTGGTCGCCAAGGCTGCCGGCATCGATTTTTCCGTCCCCGACCTACAGGGCGAGATCGTCGAGATCAGCGCGGGACAGGTGGCGATCATGTCGCTGGGGCCGCTGCTGCTAGGGACGGCAGCAATAGCGGTGGCCGTTCGACTTAACCTCAATCTCCGGTGGGTCCAGGCGGCGGGAGTGGTACTGGTGCTGGCGAGTTTCGTCAGCCCTCTTGCTTTGGACTCGGGCGTTTCCACCAAGCTGGTCCTGTCATCTATGCACGTTGTCTCAGGTCTTGCCTTTATAGCTGCGACTCAACGGCTGAACCGGGGAGCGGAGCCGAACTCGCAATAGCCGGGCTCAGGGCTCGGGAGTCGACCGTTGGAGCCAGTTGTAAAAGGCGTCAAGGTCGCCGTTGATGGAATAGAGGGTTGAGGTGGCCCCGAACTGTTTGGCGGTGGAGTCCAGTTGCGCAAGCAGTCCGGCGCTCCCGCAGGAGGTCGAAGCGTTGGGGATCACCTCCCTAAGATCCTTGAAGTCCACTCTGGCGATGCCGTCCTGCTGCTCGGCTGAGATCAACATGTCCTTGGTGGATTCGCCGAACCAGCCCCCAAGCCCCCGCTGCCGTTCCGCCTCAGTCGGCCCGGCCAGCAACTGCTCGAATCCGGTTGCGATAGTGGGTCGTCCGCCCACGATCCGCTCTACCGCGACCACGTCGGCGCAGTCCGAGTTCCCGGCCGACAGGAAGACTTGAACCGTCTCCTCCTGCGGTTGCGGCTCCGAGGCCGTCGGTTCGGGGTTGGAAGGGCCGGGCTCGGGGTCCGCCGGGGATCCGCAAGCCGCAGCCACCAGAACCAAAATACAAATCAAGCTCTTAAGGGGCACCGAATCCTCCTAGCGTTCGCCGACCGTCGGAAACTATAACCGGGTTCAACGGCGGGCCGGCCTCAACCTCCCGAGGGCTTAAACTTGGCGGACGACGGCACGAGGAATTCCTTCATGGCTGAGTTCCAAAAGAAACAAGCCCACGAAGATCTGATGTCGGCCCTGGGCAAGTTGGGCCTGCGGGTGAACCCCGAACTGAAGCCGGCCCCGGACTCCCGGGTTGCCATGGGCCCCGGTGGCACCGCAGCCGGCGCTTTGACCGACGTGATCGGAGTCAGGCCCACATTCACTCCATCCACGCCTGCCGAGGCGGTGCCGGCCGAACCCCTGGACCCGCCACCGGCCGACTGACCGGCCGGCCAGAAAGGGTGGGACTGCCGATGCCGGATCTCAAGTTGCCCCGGATTACCGACAGGCGCAGATTTAGATGGGCCCTCACGGGATTGGTGGTTGTCGCGTCCGGCGCCATCGGCCTATTGGCCTGGCTTGCCACACTTCCCCTGCCGGAGATAGCACCTTCCGCTCAGTCCTCCGAAATCCTCGCCGCCGACGGCCAGATCATAGGAACCCTCCACGGCGAGGAGAACCGCACCGTGGTATCCCTCGACCAGATCTCCCAGGACCTCAAGCAGGCGGTGGTCTCCATTGAAGACCGCGGGTTCTTCGACCACTCAGGCTTCAGTTTGCGCGGAACCATCCGAGCGGCGAAAGCCAACTGGCAGGGCGGTCGCATCGTCCAGGGCGGGTCGACGATCACCCAGCAGTACGTACGCCAAGCGTTCCCCCAGATCGGGACCGACCGCACCTTCTCACGCAAGCTCAAGGAGGCGTTTTGGGCGGTCAAACTGGAACGAAGTTCCTCTAAGGAGGAGATCCTGGAGCACTACCTCAACACCGTGTACTTCGGCCGCGGAGCCTACGGCGTCGAGGCAGCAGCAAGGACCTACTTCAAAGTCTCGGCATCCGAGGTGACCCCAGGTCAGGCGGCATACCTGGCGGGGATCATCCGGGCGCCCGAGCGCTACCAGATCGCCGAAGACCCCGCCAAGGCGACAACAATCCGCAATCAGATCGTCGGCCAACTGCAGGAGATGAACTTGTGGACCCCGGTTCAGGCGGAGGCGGCCCGGGCGGAGGACCTGGTGGCCCAGTTCAAGCCGGGCCTCTCGGTGGAGGTCGACTCCGCCAAGGCCGCCTATTTCGTTGAGTACGTCCGGCGCCTTCTCCACTCCGAGTTCAAGCTGACCGACGAACAGATCCTGCGGGGAGGACTCAAGGTTCAAACGACCCTCGACCCAAAGATGCAGGAGGCCGCCGAAGCGTCGGTGCGCTCGGTCCTAGGACAACCGACCGACCCCGAGGCCGCCCTGGTGGCGATGGATACCCAGGGGAGGGTGCGAGCCATGGTGGGAGGACGGGATGTAGACAGCATCGACCGGTCGCGGGGATTCAACTTTGCCGCCGACGTCAACGGTACCGGGGGCGGCAGGCCGGCCGGGTCGGCGTTCAAGCCTTTTGCCCTGGCCGCGTTCATCGAAGAAGGAAAATCGGTGCGCTCCACCTTCTCGGGCAGCTCGAGCGTCACCATCGACTCCGATCGCTGCCGAAACGGCAATGAACCGTGGCAGGTATCCAACTACGGCAATTCGGGTTACGGGTATCTGGACGTAATCGAGGCCACCACCAAATCTGTGAATACCATCTACGCCCGGATGATGGACGAGGTGGTAACGCCGCAGAAGTTCATCGAGGTATCGGCAAAGCTCGGCGTGGCGATCCCGGCGTCGGATGCGGGATGCGCCCTGGCACTGGGGACCTCGGATGTCACACCGCTTGAGATGGCTGGCGCCTACACCACCTTCGCCGGGCGGGGGGTGCGCCCCACGCCGCTTGTAGTCACCAGCATTACCCGGCCCGATGGCTCGGTGGTCGCCGAGCGAAAGCCCACGGTGGCCCCGGTAATGGATCCCAACGTTGCCGACACGGTCAATTACATCCTGCAGAAGAACATTCAATCCGGGACGGGGACCGGCGCCAAGATCGCCTGGCCGGCGGCGGGCAAAACGGGGACCAACGAAAACTTTCAGGACGCGTGGTTCGCCGGTTACACGGCAGAGTTGACCGCCGTGGTGTGGATGGGGTTTGCACCGGATCCCGGGGGGAGCATCCCGTTGATGACCAAAGTCCGAGGCAAGTCGGTTACCGGCGGATCGTTCCCGGCCACGATCTGGAAGAACTTCATGGCCAAGGCCATGGCGGGCCGGCCGCAGACCAAATTCCACGAGCCCGAGCTGGGAGGAGAGGTCATCAATCACCGTCCCCCGCCCCCGACCTACGAGGTCTACGAGTGGCCGGGCATCCAGTTCCCACCCTGCTTCCCGTTTTGCTCCCTGTTCGGCAACCGGGATCCCCAAGAGCCGGTGTCGCAACCGAACGCCCGGGATCTACTGGAACAGAGCAGGCTTCGCCGCCAATCGCCACGCAACATCGGCGAAGACTGATTCGGTCCTAAACGCGCCGAAGGCCCGGACATTTTTGCCGAAAGTTGGAGGTCGGCTGGAATCGAGTTCCAAGTGTTCCGACCAGCAAATCTTTCACAATTTCCGAGCCTTCGAGGTTTTCAGTGTACTACTAGAATCCTTCTAATCCAAATGGCCGACCGCCCACCGGCACGACTATGGATCCCTGGGGCCCTGCGGGTTTTGCGTGGCCTGGACGCCCGAAAGCGGCAGGGCTACAGCCTGGGCGGGGACCAAGGCGAGCGCTGCCGCACCGGGTTTCGAGAGGATTACCCAAGACAGGCGGGGGCTGCCCTAAAGGTAATCCCAAGCTTGGTGAGAAGAATCCTTCCGAGGAAATTCTTACTACTACTATCGGCACAAGGACCCGGCGCTAAAGCGAGGATTCGGGGCGGGACGCCTTCAGCGGAGAATCAACGCGGCGACGGAGCCCGCCAGGATGCAGTAAACGGCGAACGACAGCAGGCCGCGCCGTTGGAGAAAGCTGATCGTGCCGGCGATCGCCAGATAGCCGGTACCGAGCGATGCAAAAAAGCCGGTGATCAGAGCGACGGCTCCCACGTTTTCGCCAGCCAGGTCCGGGACCTTAAATAGCGTTGTACCGATGAGGATCGGGATGGACAACAAGAACGAGAACCGGGCCGCTTGGGCTCGCGGGAGCCCGGCCAGCAGGCCGGCGGCAATGGTCGACCCGGAACGGGAGATCCCGGGGACGATGGCGGCCGCCTGAGCCAGTCCCACCGCCGCCGCCTTGGCAGGCGTCAAGTCCTTGACCATGCCCTCAAGGCCGGTCAGGTCTTCGGGGCTGTCGGCAGGCGGAGGACGCCGCCGCGCGTGTACCTCGATGCCGGTGAGGATCAGTCCGGTGGCGATCAATTGGAGCGCAACCTGCACCGGGGCGCTGAAGGTGTCCTCGAGTTGTTTTTCGAAAGCCACCCCGATAATCGCTGCCGGAAGGGTCCCGGCGATCAGCAGCAGGATGAACCGGCGAGAGGGACCCGGGCTCAGCAACCCTCGCAGGGTGTCTATCAGTTCCCGGCGGAAGTAGGCCAACAAAGCCAGGAGAGTTCCGGCGTGCAGAAGCACGACATACGGGAGGCTGGGCTGCTCCCACCCCAACAGCTCCGGCACCAGAACAAGGTGGGCCGACGAGGAAACCGGAAGAAATTCGGTCAGCCCTTGAACAATGCCCAGGACCAGTGCTTCGAGAAAACTCACTGAGCGCTTTCCATCGGCCTGAGATCCGCGTCCGCCCCCCAGGCCAGGATGCGGTCCCCCGCCTCCACCAGGACATCGGGACCGGGGTTGGTGAGGGTCTCCCCTCCGGCGCGGTGGATCAGCAGCGGGACGGCCGCCCCACAGACCAGGGCCACCGTCTGCCCGATCAGGTGCGAACCGTGCTCCACCGCGACCTCCTCCAGCCGGCGTCCCAGGACCTGTAGGGAATCAACCACCCGGGGCCGCAGCACCAGCAGTGCCATCTGCCTCCCGCTGGACCCGTAGGGCGAAATAACCCGGTTCGCTCCGGCACGCTGCAGGCGGGCAGGAGTCTCCGCAGAGCTGGCCCGGGCCACGATGTAGATCTCAGGATTGAGCGATCTCGCGGTCAGGGTTACGTAGACATTGGTGGCGTCCGAGTCGACCGCGCACACAATTCCCCGAGCCCTTTCTATTCCGGCCTGTTGCAGGACCGACTCAGAAGTGGGATCCCCGATGATGTAGAGGATGCCGTCCTTGCGCATTTGTGGCTCCAGGTCCTCCTTGTTGTCGATGGCGACAAAAGAGACCCCCTCGGCCTTAAGTTCCCGGGTGGCGGCTTGGCCGACCCGGCCGTAGGCACAGACGATGTAGTGATCGGTCAAACGTTCAATTTGTTCTTCCATGCGGCGCCTCCTCGACGACTGCCCCAGGCCGCCCTCGGTCGCAATGCTGAGAGCGGTGACGATAACGGCCAGGAGGGCAACTGATCCCAGCGCGGTGATGGTTAATGCAAGATACCGGGGACCACCCTGCAACTGGGTGAACGGATCCGCCGGAGACACGTCGGCCCAGGCCAGCGACAAGGACTCGCCAAAAGAAAAACCACTCAGGATGTAGCCGACGACGCCCATGAACACAACGCCCCCGAACAGCGCCAGTGGCACCGCCAACCTGCCGATCCCGCTTTGGGCGCCGCGGTATCGGTGGCGGAGCCGGCCCCAGGCCTCACCCGCCCGGCGCAGGATCTCGACCGCGAAGGCGGGCTCGTCAACTTCGTTCCTGCGGGCCGCCAGCCGGGTAGCGAGCACCGAGTCGGACTGCCGGCGAGCGAGGATGGGCGGCGCGCCGGGTTTGAACAGGCTCGACGGGAGCCAGGCGGCAAGCAGCCCGGACCGGGACGCGAACAGAGGGCCCAGGATGGCCAGAGCCAACACGTATAGAGCCACGAAAGGCCCTATTCGCGGATCCAGGCCGGCCGCCGCGGCCAGAGTTGCCAAAATCAACGAGAACTCTCCCCGGCCCAGGACGGTCAAGCCGACGTTTGCCGCCGCCAGGCGGTTGAACCGGTAGAGCCGGGCGACAATGGTGCCGGCGACCACGTTCAATACGATCGATAGAACTACCGCGGCGATCACCGCGGTACCGACGTCACGAACATCGCCCGGGTCAATGGTGAGCCCGAAAGCGAAAAAGAACACCGCGGCGAATGCGTCACGGAGGGGCAGGACCAGCTTTTCGATCCGGTGTTTGAGTGGGGTTTCGGCCAGGATCATCCCGATCATGAAGGCGCCTATTGCATCCGAAACCCCCAAGATCTCGGCCACCCCGGCGCCCAGGATCGCCAGACCGACGAACAGGACCGTTAGAAGCTCGTCGTCGTTGGAGTGGACCAGCCGTCCGACCCACCTCGACCCGTACCGGGCAACCGCCACCAAGGCGAGCAGAAAGCCAAAGGCCCGGGCGAACAGAAGCGCAGCTTCTCCAAGGCCCTCGCTGCCCCCCAGGATCGGCTGCAGGAGTGCAAGGTACAGGGCCAAGAAGACGTCCTCGACCACGATAATTCCAAGAATCAGGCCGGTTTCCGGGTTGGCCAGGCGCTTCAGTTCGACGAGCAGTTTGGTAACAATCGCCGAAGACGAGATCCCGACCGCCCCGGCAATAACAAATGCTTCTCGCACCCCCCAGTCCAGGGACAACCCGAACAACAGGCCGCCGCCGACGTTGAAGCAGATGTACACCGCCCCGGCCATGGCCAACGACCTGCCGCCCGCCACCAGGTCGCCCAGGGAAAACTCCAGGCCCAGATGGAACAGGAGCAGAACCAGGCCGACTGAGGCGAACAGCTCCAGCGAGTGGGAGTCCTGGATCAGCGTCAGACCCGGAGTGTTGGGCCCGGTGATGATGCCTGCGACGATAAAGAAGGGAATGGTGGGCAGACCCACCCGGCGGCCGATCCGCGCCAAAAGCCCGGCGACCATGAAGGCGCCGCCCAGGGCAATTAGCTCATCGCCCACAGGTCACCCCCGGCGTGGTGGCGCGTCAGCCAACTACCAGCCTATGGAAGGCCGGCATCCCGGACTGGCGGCCGGCGACCACCAGTCGGTCACCCGACTCAAATCGTTCCGCGTCACCCGGACCGTGGATCACGTTGTGCCCCCGGAGGATCGCCATGACGTTAACGCCCGTGGCGCTGCGGATGTGCAGTTCTTCGATGCTCTGGCCGGTGCCCGGAGAACCCGGGCCGAGGGTGTGCCACTCGATTACCAGATCCCCGACCACCTTGTCTATCTCGGCGATCGAAGCCGGCGGGGAGAAGCTGCCGGCCAACACCGAGCCGGCCAGCTTTGCCTGCTCCTCGGTCATCGCCACCGTCACCGGGACGTCGCTGTCCGGCGGGAAGAAGTACAGGTCCCTGCGTCCCGAGTTGTGAAGCACGATGGTCAGTGCCGCCGCGTCCTCACACTCAACCCGGTAGCGCCGTCCAATCCCGGGAAGTTCATCCTCCCGAACACTGCTACTCATGTTCCCTCCCGAACTCTGCCCGGCTTAGCGCCGGGGACGGCTGGATGACGACCGCCGCGAACCGGAGGACGGGCGCCGGCCGGAAGAGGACTTCCTGCCGGTCGCCGTCTTACGGATAGGCGTGGGCGCAGGCTTCCACCGGTCAAGCATCACGCACAACGGCGCAGCCGTGAGGACCGAACTGTAGGTCCCCACCCCAATGCCGATGATGAGCGCCAGCGCAAAGTCCTGCAGGCTGTCCCCGCCCAAAAAGTACAGAGCGATGAGGATAAAGAACGCCCCCAGGCCGGTGTTGACGGTTCTCGGGAAGGTCTCCAGACAGGCGTCGTTGACCACGGTTTCCAGGCTCTCGGACGACCTTTCCCGCCGCCGCTCCCGGATACGGTCGAACACCACCACCGAGTCGTTGATGGAGTACCCGATTACCGTCAACAACGATGCCAGGAACACGCCATCGATCTCTTTGCCCAGCCAGGCGAAAATACCTATAAGGATCAACACGTCGTGGAACATGGCCATGACGGCAGCCAGCCCGAAGTTCCATCGGAAACGGACCGCCAAATAGGCAAGCTGGGCCACCAACGCCAGGCCCAGGGCGATCAGAGCCTTTTTCCGCAACTCGTTGCCGATGCTGGGGCCGATGAACTCGTCCCGAACCTTCTCGGCCGTGCCACCGAAACTTTCTACGACTCCTTTGACCTCCGCCTCGCGGGCTTCGTTCAACTGCGCGGTGCGGATGCTGACGTTGCCCTCGCCCGACTCCTGAACCAGTGCCCGGGGGAGCCCGATGCCCGCCAGCCCCTCCCGCAGGACCTCGATGTCGACAGGCTTGTCGGTGGAGAACTCCAGCAGTCGCCCGCCGGTGAACTCAATTCCGTAGTTGAGGTTGCGCACGAACAGTCCGGCGACACAAGCGGTTACCGCGACCAGCGAGATAGCAAAAAAGATCTTGCTGTGGCCGATCAGGTTGGGACGCTTGGCCTCCAGCCAGTTGAGCAGCCGGCGCTTGGACTCGATACCGAGCCACCTGGGGTGATTGCGGACTGCCGGGATCTTGACCAACAACTCCACCATCACCCGGGTCACCACCAGGGCGGTGAAGATCGAGACCGCAACCCCCACCGTCAGGGTTACACCGAACCCTCGCACCGCACCCGACGCCAGGAAGAACAGCAGCACTGCGGCCAGCACCGTGGTGGCATTGGAGTCCCCGATGGCGCTGAGCGCCTTGCGGAACCCCAGGTTTACCGCCGCCAGGGGGCGCTTCTTGCCGACGTACTCCTCCCGTATTCGTTCGAACACCAACACGTTGGAGTCGACTGCCATACCAATGGCCAGAACAAAACCGGCGATGCCGGGCAGGGTCAGCGTGGCGTTGATCGCCAGCAGGACTGCA
Source organism: Actinomycetes bacterium (assembly GCA_029263075.1). GTDB lineage: Bacteria > Actinomycetota > CADDZG01 > JAHWKV01 > JAHWKV01 > JAJCYE01. The sequence goes on along the minus strand of JAJCYE010000045.1, from coordinate 36,605 downwards.
AAAGAGATCAGCCCGTACAACAGCAGGGCGATGGCGGCGACGCCACCGATGAGCCGGTAGTAAAAGATCATGTAGAAGATCGTGAGCGCGGCGCCGATGACCGCTGCCCGGGTGCTGGCCTCGATGGCCGCCGCTCCCAGCGTCGGGCCAACCGTCCGCTGCTCGACCACCTCAACCGGCACCGGCAGGGCGCCGGCCCGGATCAGCAGGGCGAGGTCTTTGGCTTCCTTCTCACCGAAGTTCCCGGTGATCACGGTTGTGCCTCCGCCGATGCCCTGGTCGCAGGGGATGCTCGGGTCGATCTGCGGCGCCGAGATGATCTTGTTGTCCAGCACTATCGCCACCAGGCGTCTGGGGTCGCCTTCAGGGTTGCAGGCGGCGTCCCCCGTGAGCGTGTCCCACTTCTCGCTCCCGGCCCGTTCGAAATCGATATTTACCTGCCACGCGCCGTTGGCGTCAAGCACCGCGTCGGCGCCCTTGACCCCGTCTCCACCCACCGGGGAGGGTCCGAGGGTCAGAGCCCGCCCGAGTTGGTCGTTGAGGGTCAACGAGCCATTTGCGTCGGGTGTCGGGGTCGCTTCCGGTTCGGGCTGGGCCTGGGCCGCCGACAGGACCGGGTGAAACTCGAGCTGAGCGGTTTTGCCGATGACGTCGACCGCCTGCTTGGGGTCGGCCACTCCCGGTAGCTCCACGATGATCCGGGTGTCCCCGCTCCTCTGAAGGCTCGATTCAGAGACCCCGAGTTGGTCGACTCTGCGCCTGAGGACCTCCAGCGTGCGGGCCACCGCGTCGGAGTCGGGCGCTTGCCCCCGGGTGTCCTGGGTCTGAAGAACAATCTGGCTGCCGCCCTTAAGGTCCAGCCCCAATCGGGGTGAGCGGGTCAACACGAGGGCCACGGACCCGGCAATGACGAAGATGGCGAACAGGCCGCGCCACAAAAGCTGGCGGTTCATTGGTTGGGTTCCTCCAAACGATTGAAATCAGCTGGACCGGCAAAAACAAACTCTACCCCCGGCACCCGGAAGCGGGCGATCAGAGGCAGTCGGGGTTTGTCAGCCGGCGGGAGGTCCACGCAGGGTCGGGCATCCGGGCCTGGCGCCCGGACCCGGCCTCGACGCGATCAGAGGCAGGACGAACCAAGCCAGCAGCAGTGCAGTGAGCCGCCATCCGGGGACCACGGCGCTGGTTGCCGCCGGGCCCAAACGGCGGCCTTGGGTAATTGTGAGGCGTCCCGAACCCGCGCCGGCTTCGTCGAACCCGGGGGCGAGTACCTGGGCCCCCAAGAGGTCGGCAACCGCCCGCTCCCCGGAGCCGGGGCTGAAGGCTCCACCCCGGACCAGCGCCATGGGCACGCAGAGCACTGCGGCCAATACAAGCAGGGCAGGCAGACTTATCGAGCGCTTCTCGGTAACCACCAACGAAGTCTACCTGTGTTAGGCAGGGCTCCCCGCCCGGTCCACAGCCTGGTTTTCGCTGGAGCGCCACGCTCGCCGGCACATGGTCCTGTAACGGGCCTTACGGTTTCAGGCCGCACAGAAGCGCCATCTCCATCCACTTCCAGTAGCAGTCGGCGTCGATGAATCCAATCTCGCGAAACCAGCGGAGTTGGGTCCCCACGTCGAGACAACGGTTGGACGGGTCTTCCGGCTGGTCCTGGATGCCCAAACTGCGCCTCCAGCGGGCGTGGAGCGCCGGGGTGGGAGAACTGACGTGCTCCAGATTGCAAAAGGTCCCGCCCGGCTGTAGGACGCCGAAAATCTCCGCGTACAGGCCGCGCTTGCGGTCGTCGCGAAGGTGGTGGATGGCAAACGATGAAATCACCGCGTCGAAGGTGCCCAGATCGGGTAGGGGTTCGCCGAGGTCATGCGTCACAACCTCAACCCTGTCATCGCCTTCGAATCGGAGTTGGGCCGCCTCGATCATCGGCTCGGACCCGTCCAGGGCGATCCCGGTTGCCCCGGGCCGGACCGACAGGACCAGGGCAAGTAGACGGCCGTCGCCGGTACCGAGATCCAGGATGCGGCGGACATCCGCCGGGATCTGTTCCAGGACCACCGCCTCGCCCTCCGCACGATGGGGGAAGCGGCCGGCCATAGACAGGTACCAGCCGGCGTGTTCGGGTTCAGACCACTTCTCAATCACCCGATAAGACTGACACGCCGGGACCGGATGGGCAGGAGGACCCTAGCCCCCTGCCCATCCGGGCTCCTAGGTTGTGGTGGCCTCGGATTCCGCATTTCGTTCGGCCTTGTCCGGGCAGTCCTTGCCGTCCCGCCCTCGGGCATCGTCGGAGTCGGACTCCGCCGGGGCCTCGGTGGTGGTCTGGGCGCCTGCCGGAATGGTGCCGCCGATCACTGCGCCGCCCAACAACCCGGCGGCCACAAGACTCCAAGCCATGACCCGGCGCCTGGCCGGACCCGGAGTTGGCTCGGGAACCTCATTCACTTCATCCATCCTGGTACTCCTTCCTTGGGGGACCCCCAAATCGGTTGCTTGGCTCCTACTTTGGGCGCCGGGCCTTGGGGGACCCTCAAGGGTTGCTGTGGATTTCCTGAGACCGCCGGTCCCCGGTCACTTAGGCTTGGCGGGATGAAACGAATCGAGACCGAAGGCCGCTGGTTGGAGTACGAGGAGCGGGGCGACGGCGAGCCCGTCCTACTCATCCACGGGACCCTGATCGGCGATGCCCTGCGCCCGGTGTTCGAAGAGCCTTCGCTGGCCGGCTACCGGCTGATCCGATACCGGCGGCGCGGTTTTTGCGGCAACGCCATCCCCCAGGGGGCCGGGTGGCTGGACATCTCGGATCACGCCTCCGACGCCGCCATGCTGCTGGATCACCTGGGAGTGAGTCAGGTTCACGTTGTGGGCCACGACCTGGGCGGGGTGATCGCCATTCAACTGGCGCTCGCCCGGCCGAGGATGGTCCACTCCCTGGCCCTCCTCGAACCCGTCCTGCTGGGGGTTCCCGGCTGGGAAGCGGCTTTATCGGAACTGGCGCCCGCCATCGATCTTTTTTTGGCCGGTGACCGGCCCGGCGCGGTTGAGCTGTTTTTGAACCTCGGTTCCGGCCCGGAAGGCAAGGACATTCTTGAGGGGGCGATTCCCGGCGCCCTGGCCCGGGCGATCGACGACTCCCCCGCCTTTTTCGAAGGCGAGATGTTCGCCATCGGCGAGTGGCAACTCTCCCCGGACGTGGCGTTCGACATCAGCCAGCCGGTCCTGTCGGTCCTGGGGGAACACCCGCTCGGTTTATTCGCCGAAGGCCGCAACCTGCTGCATCGGCTTTTCCCCCAAGTGGAGGACCTGGACATCTTTAACGCCGGCCATCTGTTTCCCCTGGAGAACCCACAGATGTTGGCCGGCGGACTGGCCTGGTTCATGGGCCGCCACCCAATTCGGCCGACCGCGGGTTAAACCCGGCCCTTTACGCCTTTACCAGCCTACCGATCGCGTTGGCCGCCTCGGCGACCATGTCTTTGCCGGCGGCCCCTTCGTCTTCTCCGGACAGGCTCTGGGCGACGCAGTGTCCCAGGTGGTCCTTAAGCAGGCCTACGGCCACCTTTTTGAGGGCACTGTCGACGGCAGAGATCTGGTCGAGGATATCAATGCAGTACTTGTCGGCCTCGACCATCCTGGTTACGCCGCGGATCTGCCCCTCGATCCGCTTTAACCGGGCGAGAACGTCTTCTTTGTTCGGGTAGTAGCCCTGCATAACATCCCTCCTGGATCCGGTGGTAGTCCCTACCCCCCTAGGGTACCTCCAAAGGGTCCTTTCGGATCTGCAAGATCGACTACTTCCGGGTAAACCCGCTCAGCCGGGGATGGGAAACCAGTTGAACAAGCTGGTCCTTGCACCACCAGGAGAAGACGCCGGCGGCGTCGGCACTCGCCTGCTCCACGAAGTCCGGCCAATCGATCCACCGGAAATCCTCGACCTCGGCCGGGTTCGGCGCCGGGTCGGTTTCCGCCCTGCCCAGGTAAACCGGGCAGAACTCGTTCTCGACAATCCCCTCGAACGCCGGCGCCCGGTAGCGGTACCCGGGCAGAGCAACCTCCAGGGATCCGGCGGTCATGCCCACCTCGTAGGCCAGCCGCCGCTCGATGGCCTGCTCCAGGGTCTCGCCGGGCTGGGGGTGGCCACAGACGCTGTTGCTCCAGACCCCCGGCCACACCTTCTTGGTCAGGGCCCGGCGGGTGAGCAGCAGACGACCCCGGGCATCGAACAGATAACAGGAGAAAGCCAGATGCAGGGGGGTGTCTGAGTGGTGCGACGCCCACTTCTCAGCCTGTCCGATCGGGTTGCCGGCTTCGTCGACCAGGACGATCAACTCTTGAGGACCCGGGTTGGGGTCCTCGGTCAAAGTAGTTCCCCGGCCTTGTCCAGATGGGCCAGTCGTTTGAGGACCGTGGCGCAGATGCCTGACGCGTCCAGGCCGTGGGCGCGCAGGGTCTCGGTTCGGGTGGCGTGGGGCAGGAAGCGGGGCGGCAGGGCAAACGTGGCGGCCCGGGTGTCCGAACCCATCGTCGCCAGGGCTTGGGCGATCCGGGCACCCATAGCGCCGACCGCGGTGTTGTCCTCCACCGCCAGGACCAGCCGGTGCGCTGCAGCCAACTCCAAAAGTTCGGGGTCCAGCGGTGCGGTCCAGCGCGGGTCGACAACGGTGACCGCCACCCCGTCCGAGCCAAGTTCTTTTGCCGCCTCCAGGCACGCACCGGCCAGTGGCCCCACCGCGACCAGCAGAACCCGGGCCCCGGGGTCCTCTCGCAGCAGGTCGCAACGGCCGGCCCGGCGGACCGCCGGGATGTCCGCCCCGGCCGCCGACTTCGGGTAGCGCACCACCGTAGGACCGTCGGTCACCGAAACCGCTTCCCTCAGCAACTCCCTCAGGCGAGCGGGATCCCGGGGGGCAGCCACCTGGATTCCCGGCACCACCGGGTATATCGAGGCGTCCCACATGCCGTGGTGGCTGGGGCCATCCGGGCCGGTCACGCCGGACCGGTCGGCAACGATGGTTACCGGCAGCCGGTGCAGCGCCACATCCATAAACAGTTGATCCAGCGCCCGGCCGAGGAATGTTGCGTAAACCGCGACCACCGGGTGGAGTCCGCCCATCGCCATGCCGGCGGCACAGGTCATAGCGTGCTGCTCCGCAATACCTACGTCGAACGCCCGGTCGGGGAACCTTTCGGCGAACTGCCCCAGGCCGGTCGGGTGGAGCATCGCCGCCGTGAGGCACACCACGTCTTGCCGCTCTTCGCCGATCCGGGTGATCTCATCGGAGAACACCGAAGTCCAGGTGGGCGCGGCCTGAGCAGCCGGGCGCCCCTCGGAGTCGATCACGCCGATGGCGTGCAAACAGTCGTCCACATCCAGTTCGGCGGGAGAAAACCCCTTCCCCTTCTGGGTGACGCAGTGGACCACCACCGGCCGGCCCAGGTCCGCCGCCGCACGGAGGGCAGCCTCGGTGGCGACCAGATCGTGGCCGTCCACCGGCCCGATGTACGCAAGGCCCAGATCCTCAAAAAGGTTCTTTTCCCGCCCAGAGCGAAGCTCTCCCAGGTGGTTGGCGAATCCACCAACGGTAGGAAGGTAGGAGCGGCCGTTGTCGTTTAGCACTATCACCACCGGCCAGTCGGCGTTCCCCAGGTTATTCATGGCCTCCCAGCACATGCCGCCGGTCATGGCGCCGTCCCCCACCATCGCGACCAACCGCCGGTCCCGCTGACCGGTCAGGCGGTACGCCTTCACCAAGCCGTCGACGTAGGAAAGAGCGGTTGAAGCGTGGGAGTTCTCGATCACATCGTGGTGTGACTCTGCGGGAGAGGGATAGCCCGACAGGCCACCCGACTGACGGAGCGTGTCGAAGTCGTGCTGGCGGCCGGTCAACATCTTGTGGATATAGGCCTGGTGCCCGGTGTCGAACAGGATCCTGTCCCGGGGCGACTCAAATACACGGTGGACCGCAACCGTCAGTTCCACAACCCCCAGGTTCGAGCCCAGATGCCCCCCGGTCTGGGAAACGGTCTCGATCAAAAAGCTACGGATCTCGTCGGTCAACTGGGGCAGGGCTTCCGGCGGGAGGCTCCGCACGTCGGCCGGACCTGAAATCGCCGTCAGGAGCGGGCGGACACAATCTTCGGTTGAACTCATCCCCTCATCGTAACTGTCTGAGCAGGCGACGACTTCTGAGCAGACACTCCAAACTTTGCCGCCAAATTAGATCCGATCCGTCCCGCAGCGCTCAGCGAATAACCTCCGAACACGTTCCCTGTTCTAGCACCGGGGACAATCTCGTGCCGCGCCCAGCAGAGCGATCCGGCACCGTCCGTCGGGTCGGATGCCCGCCAACAACAACTGCGCCGGGCTCAATCAAGAATTGGGCTGATCTGGAGCAGGGCGAGTGGTCCTTCTATTCGGAGCCAAGAAACTCCCGAGTTGTTCGGTGCCTCGGGATTGCGGTAGCTCCTGGCGTCAGTCGCCGGCTTTTGGAACGTGGTGCCCCCGGCAGGATTTGAACCTGCGGCCTTTCGCTCCGGAGGCGAACGCTCTATCCCCTGAGCTACGAGGGCGGGGATTCGTCCAATTGTATCGGTGCTGGGCCCGGGGGGTACACGAACGGCCCGTCTACAATCGTTGCACTGTGAATCCCGGTCCCCCCCACAAAGTCCTTATTACCGACGACGATCCCGTCATCATCGAACTCCTACAGGTGAATCTGGAGTTTGAAGGCTACGATGTGATCACCGCCGGAGACGGTCAGGAGGCGGTCGAGCGGGCCGGCCGGGAGCTTCCGGATCTGATCATCCTGGACATCATGATGCCCCGGATGGACGGTTGGACGGCCCGGGCGGAGTTGTTGAAGGACCCAAGCACGGCCGGGATACCGGTGATCTTTCTTTCCGCACGTGCCCAGCAAGCTGATTTGAGAAAAGGATACGAATCCGGAGTGGCCGCCTATGTCACCAAACCTTTCGAACCGGTGGAACTGCTCGAGTTGATCGAGCAGATCCTGAACGGCACATACCGGCGACCCGGCTCCCCTCCGGGTTTTTAGGATGATCACCGACCACCTCACCGCACTGCTCCAAGCGGGTCTCGGCAGATTGCAGGACGCGGGCGCCCTGGCGGGGGACCTGCCGGCCCAGATCGAGCTTTCCCGTCCCGCCCGGCCCGAACACGGCGAGTTCGCCACCAACCTCCCCCTTACCCTGGCCAAAAGCGCCCGGATGGCACCCCGGGCCCTGGCCGAACAATTGATAGCGGTCCTGCCTGAATCGGACCTTGTGGAGCTAGCCGAGGTAGCCGGGCCGGGGTTCATCAACTTTCACCTGGCCAAGGGCTGGCTGGGCTCCACGATCCGCGACATCGCAGAGCGCGGGCAAGATTTCGGCCGGGGCGCCGTCAAGGACGAACGAATCCTCATCGAGTTCGTCTCCGCCAACCCCACCGGTCCGCTGCACGTCGGCTCCGGCCGGAACGCGGCTTACGGCGACGCGCTGGCGCGCCTGCTGGACGCGGCCGGTTACCCGGTGGGCACCGAGTACTACGTCAACGACGCAGGCAAACAGATGGAGCGGTTTTCGGCGTCACTGCACGCACGCTACCTGCAGGCGCTGGGCCGGGAGGCCGAGGTACCCGAAGACGGCTATCAGGGTGAATATTTGGCAGAGCTGGGCCGGGGACTGGTTGCCGAGTTCGGCGACACCCTGGCCGACGATCCCGGACGGTTGGGCCGGATAGGGACCGAAAGAATGGTTGGCGGCCACCGGGACACGCTGAACAAATTTCGGGTCAAGTTCGACAACTGGGTCTACGAGTCGTCGCTTCACGAGTCGGGCAAGGTGCGGGCCGGCATCGACCGGCTGACGGAGAGGGGCCACACCTTCGACAAGGACGACGCATTGTGGTTCCGCTCCAGCGAACTCGGGGCATCGCGGGACCAGGTCCTGATCCGCTCCGAAGGCCGGACCACAACCTATCTGGCTGCAGACGTCGCATACCTGATCGACAAGGTTGGCCGGGGCTTCGACCGGATCATGTACGTGTGGGGCGCCGACCACCATGGGCAGGTCGCCGGGCTACAGGCGGTGGCCCAGGCACTGGGCCTCTCCCAGCCGGTTGAAATCATGCTCCAGCAACTGGTGAACTTCATCTCCGGTGGTGAGTCGGCCAAGATGTCCAAGCGGGCCGGCACCATTGTGACCATCGACGAGTTAATCGAAGAGGTGGGGGTCGACGCCGCCCGGTTCACCCTGGTCAGCCGCAGCATCGACGCCACCATCGACTTCGACCTGGACCTGGTGAAATCAGAGTCCCAGGAGAACCCGGTGTACTACGTGCAGTACCAGCACGCCCGGACGTGCTCGATCCTTCGCAACGCCCCGGAAAAGGGTTTCGACAAAGGGTCGATCGACGAAGCCGACTTCAGCCTTTTGACCCACGAAGGGGAGGCCCTGTTGATCCGCAAACTCTCCGAATTCCCGGACCTGATCGAGGAGTCGGCGCGCCTTAGGGCGCCCCACCGTCTCACCCACTACGCCCAGGCACTCGCTTCCCAGTTCAGCGCGTTCTACCGGGACTGCCGGGTGTTGAGCGACGACGCCGAACTCAGCCGTGCCCGCCTGTGGTTGGTCGACGCCACCCGACAGGTACTTGCAAACACGGTTGAGCTACTGGGTGTCGACGCTCCGGAGAGCATGTGACGACCACCGACGACCTGCGGTCCGCCCTGCCCAATACTGCAGCGATCAACCGAGCGGGTCACCTGGAGATCGGCGGGTGCGACACGGTCGATCTGGCCGCCCAGTTCGGGACTCCCCTGCTGGTCTTCTGCGAACGAACCTTCACCGACCGGGCTTCTGCCGCGAGGGCGGCGTTCGGCGAAGCCAACCTCTACTACGCAGCCAAAGCCTTCCTGAGCAAAGCGGTCTGCCGATTGGTGGAGCAGGAGGGTCTGGGGCTGGACGTCGCTTCCGGAGGGGAACTGTTTACGGCGATGGCCGCCGGGTTTCCCCCGGCCCGGATGATCATGCACGGCAACAACAAATCTGACTCGGAGTTGCAGACCGGGATCGACGCCGGGATCGGCCGCATCGCCGTGGACAGCCTGGAGGAAATCCAGCGCATCGCGGCAATCGCGCGGGCCGCGGGCCGCCGCCAGCCGGTATTCCTCCGGGTAACGCCGGGCGTCACCGCAAATACCCACGCCCACATCCAGACCGGCCACCACGAATCGAAGTTCGGGCTGCCGATCCGGGGTGGCATGGCTCGGGAGGCCATCATCAAGGCCAACGCATCGCCCGACCTGGAACTTCGTGGCCTTCACGCCCACATAGGCTCCAATATTTTCGATGCCGACCCGTTCCAGGAGTCCATTAAGGTGCTTTTTGGCTTCCTGGCCGCCATCAAGGCCGAGTTCGGCCTGGAGTTCCCCGAGTTGAACCTGGGCGGAGGATTCGGCGTCCCGTTCCTCGCCGGGGACCGCCTTTTCGACCCCAAGATGCTGGGCAACCTGGTGGTATCGACCGCACAGCAAGCCGCCGAAAGCAACGACGTTGCGCTGCCTAAACTTTGTTTCGAGCCCGGCCGGTGGCTGATCAGCAACGCTATGGTGACCCTCTATTCAGTCGGGACAATCAAGCGGACTTCTCCGGAGCTGACCTTTGTCTCGGTCGACGGAGGGATGAGCGACAACCTGCGGCCTTCCCTCTACCAGGCGAAGTACGCGGCGATCCTGGCAAGCAACGCCAAAGACGAGGCGGATACGCCGGTCAACCTGGCGGGGATGCACTGCGAATCGGGCGACGTTTTGATCGAGGGGGTACCGCTGCCCAAATCGGTGGCCCGAGGGGACATTGTGGCCGTGCCGGCGACCGGCGCCTACACCTACTCGATGGCCTCCAACTACAACAAGAAGCCCAAGCCTGCGGTGGTTACCGTCGCCGACGGAAATGCGCGGTTGATGATCCGGCGGGAAACCTACGAAGACCTGGTCCGGCTGGAAGTCGAATAGGTCGTGCGACGCAAGGGCTTGATCCTGGTCCTTGCCCTGACCACCGGGGCGTGCATCCAGCCGGTCCGCAGCACCACCAAGGCAACCCTGCTTCTGGCCCAGATGCTGGCACCGGTCAAGCCTCTCGGTCTCTTGCCCGAGCCGCGGGTTTCGGAAGTCGCCCTCCGGGACGGAAAGGCCGACCTCTACGAGGGCCGCTCCTCCATGCCCGGCGTGGTCCTGGTTCACGGGGTCGCTCCGGGAGGCCCCGCCGACCCCCGCATCGTCGAAGTCGCCCGGTCCCTCAACCGCCTCGGCCGGACGGTAATTGCACCCTACTTGGGACTGGGTGAACAGAGGCTTGACCGCACGGACACCGTCCGCATCCGCCAGAGCATCGATTGGATGGAGTCCAAGACGGGGGACAAGGTTTTGGTGCTGGCGTTTTCGTTCGGCGCCGCTTTCAGCCTGGTGGCAATGGAAGAGGAGCCGGGGATCCAGGACAAGGTGCTGGAGGTGGCGACGGTCGGCACCTACTTCGACCTGGTTCACCTGCTGCAAGGAGTTACCGCCGGCCGGGTCAACGCCCCCGGGGGGCTGACCGACGAGTGGAGCCCGGATCCCCGGGCCGGTACCGCGGTTACCGAGTTCCTAGCCAACTACCTCGGCCGGGACGACGAAAAAGCCCTGAACGCCGCCTACGCAGCGCGGGAGCCCGCAGGGCTAAGCCCAGCCGCCGGGGCGATCTACGACGTGATGGTCAATACCGACCCCGCCCGCACCCGGGAACTGGTGGCAACTTTACCGGCGGGTCTGGGCGACCTGATCGCCGACCTATCCCCCGCCGCCCGCATCGACCGCATCCGGGTCCCGGTTCAGGCGATGCACAGCCGGCAGGACCCGGCGGCGCCGCCGAGCGAGTCCGCCCTGCTGGTGGCGTCCCTAGAGGCGCCGGCAACCGGCCGGCTGACCAAGGTCGGCTCCTTCAGGCACGTTACCCCTGCGAAGGGACTTGGGCTCCTGAAGGACATCGGGCCGCTGGTGGGGTTCGTCTCCCGGGTGATCGGCGCCCAGGAACGCTGGGGGCTGCACTTCTAGCCCGCCGGCGGCGTTGGCCCAGCGTTCAGATCAGCAACGATGCGTAACCGATGGGGCCCTCGTGCTGCACCACCTCGGTACTGCCGTCGCCCGATCTCTCCAGGATGATCAGGTCCTCCAACCGCGCCTGGACGCCGGGAATGTGGGAGATCAGCCCGATCAGCCGCCCGGGGTCGGCCAGGGTTTCGATCCCTTCCAAAGCCAGGTCCAGGCTCTCTTGATCCAATGAGCCGAAGCCCTCGTCCAAAAAGAAGCACCCCAGGCGGCCGCCCTCCAGGGCCACCGCCTCCGACAGAGCGAGCGCCAGGGACAATGAGGCGAGGAAGGTCTCACCGCCCGACAGCGTGTCCGGACTGCGGGTGAGGCCGGTCCGCTGGTCGACAATCTGGAACTGGCCCTCTTCGTCGAAGCTGTAGTGACCGGTCAGCTCCTTGAATTTTTCGGAGCCGATCCGGGATAGGAGCTTGCGCTGCTCGTCCAGCAAAAAGGCGGTGAACTTGGAATCGGCGAAGTCGCCTATGAGCCGCACGAAGTTCTTGCGCCGGGCTTCCAGAGCTTCGATCTGCGTCTCGATCTCCCTCTTTTTGACGATGTCTGCCGCAGTCTCCTCAACCCTGGACTCCAAACGCGCCAACTGAACGTTCGCCCGGGCCAGCACGTCCGACGCCTGGTCATCAGCAGAAGCGCCGAACTTTTCGCGGAAGCTGCCCACAACCAGGACCGCTTCCTGGGCGGCCGCCTGAAGAGCACGCTGTTGACCGAGCAGGCTTTCCAACCGGACCGCCCCGGCCTCCATCACCCTCTTGGCGGCATCCCAGAGCCCCTCCCCTTCGGGGGCCACCGCTCCGATGCCCAATAAACCGCTGGTGTTGCTCAACAGGTTGGTGACCTCGCTCGACCGACCGGCCAGCTCGTCGAGAGCCCGCCGGGCTCCACGTTCTTCGGAGTCGGCCAGGTCCCGGGATTTGCGGGCGGCGTCCAGCGTGGCCCTAGCGGCGGCGAGCGCCTCCCGCCGTACGGAGACCTCGGCGGCCAGGTCTTCGACCCCGCCGGCAAGCTCCGCCAAGCGACCCTCGACGTCCTGAATCTCCGCTTCGATTCCTTCACAACGGGTTACCGCGTGCCGCAGGCGCTCCCCGGCCAGTGCGAGCCCGGTGCCCGCCGAGTCGAGTGCAGATCGAGCGATTTTCAGCCGGGCTTCGGCGGCCGCCGCCGCCTGCTTCGCCGCCCCCACCGTAGGGAGGGGGTCCGAGTGGGGCACCCCGGCCACCGGGTGTTCGCAGACCGGGCAGGGTTCACCTTCGGTCAAGTCCAGCCGGAGCAGATGGGCGGCATGGCGCTGCTGCAACTCGGCCAGTTCGGCCCGCAGCCCCGCCAACTGTTCTTCCGCCGACCGCAACTCCTCCTCGGCACCGGGGAGTCCGGCGGCGGCGGAGCGCTGCGACTGCTCCGCTTCTGCCCGCTCCCTCTGCGCCGCCTCCAGGACCACAACCAATCGTTTCCGGGCGCTCAACCCTGCCTCCACCGCGGTGAACCAGCCATCCCCGCCGGAGGCTTGGGTGGCCGTAGCCTCGGCCCGCCCGGCCTGATCCAGCGCCCGGTTGGCTGCTTCAAGTCCGTCCTGGACCGCCTTCAACCTGTGTTCGGCCTTTTCCCTCAGGTCGGCCAGGTCTCGCAGGGTCTCTTCGGGCGGCAAGCGGACCAGGGCGGCTTCGGTCTGCGAGATGTCCTGACGAACCCGTCTGATCTCGTCGGCTGATCGGAGAGCCTCCTGCTCGGCCTGGAGGACCTTCGGGAGTTGTTGTTTCACCTCCGCGGCAAATTGCTGCGCCTCCAACACCTCGGCCTTCAACTTCTTCAGAACCGTCGCCGGGTCCTCCGTGAACCCGGCCAACCCGGATTTGAGTACCGAGATCTGTCCTTCGATTACCTGCAGGCGGACCCTCGCCCCCTCCCTCAGCAGGTCCACCCGCTCCAACCGGAATATGCCCTTTAGGATGCGGGATCTTTCGGTCGGGGTGGCCTTGAGGAACCGGTCGAACTCGCCCTGGGCAAGAACCACCGAGGACCGGAAGGACTCGAAGTCCAGGCCGACAATTTCTTCGATGCGTTCGGTGACGTTGCGGTCCCCGGTTGCCGGGTCCCCCACTCCGTCGATCCGCCTCAGGATTGTCTGGGAGGTCCCCTTCTGCCGGATGATGCGGATGACCTCCCACGCAACATCGTCGGTTTCGAAGACCAACTGGACCCGGGCCTGATCCTCCTGTGAGTTGATCAGTTTTTTGGTCCCCGACTCCGCGCTGGGGGTCTTGCCGTAGAGGCCGAAGATCAGGCCCTCGAGGATGGACGACTTGCCCGAACCGGTGGGGCCGACGATCCCGAACAGGGTGCGGGACTCAAAGTTAAATGTCTGCGGGTTTCGGTAGGACTTAAAGCCCTCAAGCGTCAGCTCAAGAGGCCGCACGTTGCACCTCCTCCTCCAGCTTCCGGAGTTCGTCCACCAGATCGGCCGGCGCGTCGACCCCGTGCTGGTGCAGGTGGTAGCCGGCGTAGAGGTCGGTGATCCGGCCGTCCAGGGATTTGGGACCCACCACCTCCGAACCGGCAATCCGCTCATAGACCGCCTGCACCATCACCGCGTTGGGCAGGAACCGGCGCACCTGGTCCGCCAGGCCGAACACCGGGCCGGCTGTCTTCACCCGGACGTCCAGGTAGGCGTTGCCGAACTCGGCGACCCGGTTCTTTAACGAATCCATGTCGTCGGACACCCGGATCAGTTTGCGGCCCGAGGTAAGGGAAAAGCTCTTCACCTTGGCCGGCCTGCCCGCCTTGATATCCACGATCACCGCCTGCTTTTCATGGGTGCGCTCCGAGAAATCGAGTTGCAACGGGCTGCCGCAGTAGCGGGTGGCGACCGCCGCTCCTTCCACGGCCTGGGGGCGGTGGATGTGACCGAGCGCCACGTACTGGGCGCCGGGAGGAACCGACTGGGCGGTGGCGGCGTACTGTTCGCCCAGGTGGATCTTGCGTTCGCCTCCCCCGACCTCGGCGCCGTCGATGAAGTAGTGGGCCATCAAAATCCCGATGCCGCCCTCGTCAAAACCCGAACACAGCGCCGTGCTGAGCCGCCTTACCTTGTCCGCATAACGACTGGCCCCCACAACGGTGCCCGGATCAAGTTTGGCGAACCAGTCCTGCGAGCCTTTGATGACGTCGCCGATCACCACCGCCTCGTGCAAAAACGGGAACACCGCGACACAGGCCTCCTCGGTGCCGTCCCGGGAGGGCACCCTGACGATTCCCCCGTCCTCGGGGCGGGCGATTTTCGGCGCCAGGATCACACCGAGCGGCTCCAGCAGCGGGGCAAGGACACCGAACAACTGCGGCGAGTCGTGGTTGCCCGGTATTGCAACCACCCGTCCGGCCACCGCGGCAAGCCGGATCAGGGCATCGATGACCAACTTCATGCTCTCCAGGGGGGGCAACGCCCGGTCCCACAGGTCCCCGGCGACCAGGACGGCGTCCACCTTCTCGTTCTCGGCTACCGCCACCAATTCGTCAAGTACCGCCGCGAACTCGGCCTCCCGGGAAATGCGGCCGAGCTTTTTGCCGACATGCCAGTCGGCGGTGTGAAGGAACCTCATGAGCGCAGCACCCTACAAACCCTCGAAGGGATCCGCCTCCACCGCTTCCTCCGGGCGGGTGGCCCAGGGCGGGTACGGAAAGGTGAACACCAGCGGCGCCGGGATACCGGGCTGGAAGACGACCATGGTGCCCGGCTTGAACAGGCGGGCCCGGGCCCGGGTGGACGGCAGCATCCAGCCGTATTCGGCCCGCTCCGCCTCGGCGGCGTCCAGCCGGCCACTCACCCGGATCGATGCGTTTTCGACGACCTCGGGCGCCACCCGGGAGGCGGTCTGCTGGGCGCCGATAAGGATGATCCCCAACGACCGGCCCCGCTGGGCGATGTCGATCAGCACCTCCTTGATGGGAGAGTGCCCTTCCCGGGGGGCGTACTTGTTCAGTTCGTCCAGCAGGATGACCTGAAGCGGCAGGCGCTGACCGGTCTTCTCCTTCCCGGCGAAGACTTCGTCCAGTAGGGCCCCCACGACGAACCGCTGGGCAAAGTCGTGCAGCTTGTGCAGATCAACCACCGTGACAGCCTCGGCCATGCGGTCGACGCGGCTGCCCTCCGCCCGCACCAGGCGCCCGATCCGGTACTCGGCGGCCCGCAGCCGGCGCATGAACGCCTGGGCGGTACCACCCTGTACCCGCCCCGTCCACGACTGCTCGGGCTCCGAGTCCTCCGGGTCGACGTGCTGCTCGATCACCTCGACCAGGTCCGCCAGCGACGCGATGATCCGGGTCCCAATGCGGACCACCCCGGGGCGCCCTTCCACGGGTTCCGCCAACTTTTGGAGCTGGGACCGCACCCGCTCCTCCACGAAGGTTAGTTGCTGGCGAAAGTCGCCGGACTCCACGAACAGGAACCGGAGCAACCCCAACTCGATGAACTCCCGGGGGGTCCAGGAGAACGCCGATACCCCCTCGATGCGGGAGTCGGTATCCGGTACCAGCCCCACCGGACCCCGGGGCGGCGCCCAGAACGACACCGACGGGAACGGTTCGGCGGGGATACCCAGCCGGGCCCACTGCAGGCGGGCCTCTTCGTTCATCTCCCGGTTCGGTTTGTCCAGCCACAGCAGGTCCTCCTGCTTGACGTTAAAAACCAGGACCCTGACGTTGGAGGCGGCCTGGCCGACAACCTCGGGGTGGGCGGTCAACGATCGCAGGAACGACAGGGCGAACGAGGTCTTGGTGGCCACCCCCGAGACACCGGAGATGGAGATGTGCCCCCCTTTGCGGCCGTCGAAGAAGTCCAGGTCCACCCAGATGGGCTCGCCGTCCCGGGCGAACCCGATGGGCAGGCGCCGGCCCATTTCATCGGCGTACAGCGCCTTGTCCCGGGAGGCGCCGGCCACCCGGTATACCGGCTCGCCGGGGTCGGGCGCCACCCAGACCTCGGGGTCCACCCGGATGGTCTGGACCGATGCCGAACGCGCCAGTTCGGCCGGCAGCGACCCCTCCTCGGCGATCAGGAACATGTCCGACTCAAAGCGTGCTCCCTCGTAGCGGGCCGCCACCTCGGTGACCAGCCCGTAGAGGTGCACCTCCCCTGCCTTGGGTACCTGGGTACGGACCTCCACCAGATCGTCGAGTTGCAGGTAGTTGTCCGCGGCGATGACCACCCGGAACTGGGTGGAGGTGGCGGGCTCAACCCCCAACACCCTCCCGACCTGCTCGTCAGCCATGCGCCATACCTCCCGAACGAACGCCGGAGCGGATGCGGCGCATGATCAACTCGCGGTCCCCCAGCAGGCTCCATAACCTGCGCTCCAGGGTGGCGATGGGGACCAGGTTCTGCGGCGCCCGGGTGTCCCAGAACGCCTTCGAACTGAACCGGGGCAGGTGGTGGGTAACCACATCGGCCAGACCGACCGCCCGCTCCAACCCCACTGTGCTACTGACCTCACAACGGGCGATGGCCGCCCACGGGTGCTGGTGCGGGGCCGGGGCGATACGCGTGTACCAGGAGTACCGGGGACGGTGCGAGGACATGCCGAACCCGAAGATGGGGGTACGCTGCCCCGGCCCCAGGGCCAAGGCCACCGGCGAGTGGTCCGGGCTCAGGTAGGTTTTTTGATGACTCTTGATGTAGCCGACCAGATCCACCGGCTCCCTGAGCAGCAGCGGCCCGTCGGCAATTACAAGCATCCCCTCCCGGGCCAGCCGCCGGGCAAGGTCCTCCTCCAAGCGGCTGCGGGCCTTCTGGAGGGCGGCGCGCAACTCCTCCGGACGAGTTCCGGCGACCGAGATGCCCCGGTAGTTGATGGCGGAACTGAACGGACGGACCACGGGGTTTACGTCGTTGCCGAACACGCTCCAGCGCTGGACCTCGGTGGAGCCGAAACGCGCCAGACCATCTACCAGGACCGCACCCGCCGCTACCGAACCGAAGAGGCCGGGAGCCGGTGACGACCCCTGTCCGTAAAACGCCCGGGCGTCCACCCGATCCACCCCGTCGATAAACGCCGCCACCGGCGAGGCCGACGGTTCGGGGGTAATGGGACGCCAGGACGATGTCTCGACATCCGGGTCCACCTCCTCTACCGAGGTTGTCAGACCGTCATCAACCTCAGAGGAGGACCCGTACTCGGGACTCCAGGACTCCACCCACATGCGATCTTCAACCATGACCCCATGCTAACGACCGGGTATGACACCCGGCCGAAAATCCCCGGGCATCGCGAAACAAATGTTCGATCGGGCTCCGCTAGCGGATCGAAACCACCAGCTTGTCGGCGACCATCGGGCTCACCGGGACGTGGTCCTTGTCGGTCAGGACCACCCAGATCACGTGGTCGCCCTCCTCTAGACCGGTTACCTGGGCGGATCCGCCGGTGGTGTGCAGGTGAGAGGCATCTTCGGGCACCGGCCGGCCGTCGGCGGTGGGCTCCTGTTCCGGGTCGATGATGAAGTCGAGGTGCCCGGTAGCTCCCTGGCCGGGGTCCCGGGCAGGATCGACGAGCTCGACTCCGGTGGCGGTGGTCTGAACGGTGAACCCGGTGGCCATCGGAGCAGTTGCGGGGGCAGTCGCGTCGATAGCCGGGCCGGTGATCTCTATCTCTACCTCATCCGATACGCGGCCCATTCGCGCCTCGGTGCCATCTCCCAAGACCACCGTGATCTTGTGTTTCCCGATGGCCAGACCCGGGATGGAGAAGGTGTTAGCGGCGAAGTGAACAACGGCCGGATCGTCGGAGATCGTCTCGCCGGGGGCCACCGGTTCCCGGTCAATAAAGGCATGGAAGTGACCGATCTCCCCGGAGGCGTCCCCATCCGGCTCCGCCACAATGATGCCCTCGGCTTCCACTTTAAGGACCAGCACGTTCCCGCCGATCTGCTCCCCCTGTTCGGGAGAGGTGATCTTCACCGACAACGCCTCGGTGGAGTCGGTCGGCTCGACGAGTGTCGGGTTGTCACGGCCGCACGCGCCCAGTACCAGGAGTACGACAAAAATGGAGAAAATCGGGCGGAACACGTACTGCATTCAGACCTCCGGGGGTTGCGGAACACGAGCCTGCCTTGGCGGAAATCCCAGCGACCGAGTCCGTGCGGGACTTATGTGGGGGATAGATAGTATGGAACAAGGGTTACCTTTTTCCCGGACTTGGCAAACCTCATTTGATAATTCTTCACCAACCTTAAGGAGGCACCCAACGTGAGCCAACTCGCCTCAAGACAATGTGAAGCCTGCAACGCAGAGACCCCCGCGTTGGACCAGGAAACGGTGACCAACCACCTTGCGGAAATCAGCCCGGACTGGGTCCTAATAGACAGCCGGATCGTCCGGGAATTCAAGTTCAAAAACTTCCGGGACGCCTTTGGGATGGCCACGAAAACGGCTCTTTTGGCCGAACAACAGGGTCACCACCCGGACTTCGAGCTGGGTTGGGGGTTCCTCAAACTGACGCTGACCACCCACGCGGTGAAGGGCCTGACCGACAACGACTTCATAATGGCGTCGAAAATCGACGAACTCTAGGCGGGCCGGGCGTACCCGGCGCCAAACGGCAGCAGCGGTGGCGGTGGTGCTCGGGTTAACCGCTTGCTCCAGCGGGTCCCGGATCCAGGGACTGATCACCGGCATCGACAGGAGCGACGGTCGTGTGGATGCAATCACGGTTCTCTCCAGCGACGGCCCACAGCGAATCTTCATCGACGCCGAACGAAACTACGGATTCGATCTTGCTCACCTTCAGGAGCACAAAACCGAAGGGCTCCCGGTCAACGTGAAAGTGAAGGACCGGGACGGGCGCAAGGTGGCCCTGGAAATCGACGACGCCTGATCGTCGCCCCTACGCCCGACAAGGCGCTCCCGGTCAAACGTTGAAGCGGAAGTTGGTGCAGTCCCCTTCTTGAAACAGGTAGTCCTTGCCCTCGACCCTGATCTTCGCCGCCGCCTTGGCCTTGTCCCAGCTCCCGGCGGCAACCAACTCCTCGTAGGAGACAACCTCCGCCCGGATGAACCCGCGCTGGATGTCGGTGTGGATCGCGCCGGCCGCTTCGGGAGCGGTGGCGCCGCGCTTTAGCTCCCAAGCCCGGGACTCGTCTTCGCCGGTGGTGAAGAAGGTGATCAGATCCAGCGACCGGTACACCTCCTGGATGACCCGGCCCATTACCGGCTCCTCAACGCCGTAGGCGCCCAACAACTCTTTGCTCTCCTCGGGACCAAGCCCGGCGACCTCCGCCTCCAGCAGCGCGGGTACCGCGATCACGGTGAACCCGGGGGCGTCCAGGGTGGCGTCCAGACCGTCCTCGTCCACGTTGTTGACCACGATCATCGGCTTCATCGTGACCGGCGCCAGAGCGGAAAACACCGCCAGTTCCTCTTTCTCCCAAGTCCGGGTGCTGAGGAACTCACCGTTGTTAAGGTGCTCGAGCGCCGCGTCCAGCACCGGGAGTTCGGCTTTGGCGGAGGGATCCCGCTTGGCTTTGGCGAGCCGGTTTTCGAACGGCCCCATGTCGGCCAGCAGAAGTTCGTCCTTCATCGCATCCAGCGCCCCGGCGCCGTTTTGGCCCCCGAATCCGGGGACCACTATCAACAGGGCGTCCATGTTGCGTAGCTTGGCGTTCGCGGCTGCCGCGGTGCGGGCGTTGGCGTGGACGTCGACCACCTCCACCTGGGCGTAAACCGTACTTTTAGATTTGTGGAGTTCTGAGAGTTTGGTCAACCTGGGATCCGGAACCGCCACGGTGGCAACGTCGCCCACCGGCTTCAGCCCGGAGATGGCTTTCCAAAGTGCACTCTTGCCGGAACCGGCCGGACCGGTGATACCAACTGTCTTCATGGCCTTCTCCCGGATATGGTGAGGTTATGGAGATCAGTGAAGCTGCAACCGGGGTTCTGGAGCGCGCGTACGACGCGGCCTCCCGCTTTAATCCCGATGCGAAGATCCGGGTCTACCGGCGAAAAGACGGTATTCAAACCGGGTTTGCCGACGCCCCGCAGGACGGCGATGTGGTTGTTGAGCACGAGGGGATGATCCTTTACGTCGCGGCTGATGTGGGCGAAGGCCTCCTTGACACTACCGCGCAGCACGACCACCTGGTGCTAAAACCGGTCTAAGGGCGGACAAAAAGCGGGCCCCACGGGTCCGAAGTTTGGCCCCTAAGGCCGACGGTCGGCCTCGGCCAGCACGGTGGGGTACATGACCTCGGCCCACAACTTGTAGCCCCCGGCGCCCGGGTGGAACCAGTCAACGCTGTAGTACTTCTCAGGGTTGTTCTTGAACTCGTCGTGAGTTCCCGCGGCCAGGTCGACGTAGGGCAGGTTGCGCTCAAGCGCCTCTTTTTTGATCCGCCGCTCGACCGCCGAACCCCGCCAACCGGTAATCGCCCGCAGTGGCTGCAGGAAGGCAGGCGAGGTGCCCATGTGGGGAGGCCCCGCCACCACAACCTTGGTCCCGCCGGCCTGGAGGCGATCCAATGAGCCGGCGATGTTTTTTTGCACCGACCTCAGCGGGACCGCATGGGTGGTGTCGTTGGCGCCGATCTCCACGAGAGCCAGATCCGGTTTTAACGCCAGTGCCGCGTCCACCTGACGAACGACGACATCGGCCGTAGTCGCCCCACCGACGCCGACCACATCCAGGGTCACGTGGTACTTCTCGCCCAGCCACGTCGCCAGCAGCCAGGGAAACGATTTTTCCGGCGTGGTTCCCACCCCCACCGAGGTACTGTCGCCCAACACCACAAACCTGAGCGGGGGGAGCGATGGGTCCCCGAACTCCCCGTGGATCGGCTGCGGAGGGTCCGTAAGGGGAAAGTCGCGCTTGAGCGTGTAAGCCACCTCTCCGGTGAGCAGCACCGCAATACCAACCACCGTGGCACCGGCAACCTTGAAGTACTTGAGCGGAATCCTCACGAAAGGGGCCGGAGCCCCACTATTTCGACCGAAAAGTTGCCCCGAGGCGCTTCGATCGTGGCGGTTTCGCCGATCTTCTTCCCGGCCAGAGCCTTGCCCATGGGCGAGGTTGGGGTCACGGTACTGGCGCCGTCCACCTTCTCCTCCATGGAGTCGGCAAACAGGTAGTCCTCGGTTCCAAACTTGTCCTTGACCGTAACGATGAGGCCGGGCCCCACCTCGTCGGCGTTGGCCGCAACCTCACGGACCACCGCTCGGTCGATGGTGTACTCCAACTGGCGGATGCGGGCCTCCATCAGGCCCTGGGCGTCCTTGGCCGCGTGGTATTCGGCGTTTTCTTTCAGGTCGCCGAGTTCCCGGGCGCGGAGCAAACGCACACTCATCTCGTCACGACCGGGGCCTGTCAACTGCTCCAGCTCGTCCTTGAGCTTTTGCAGGGTACGGGGGCTTACAAAGATGTCTTCGGGAGAGTTCATAAAAACAGTATCCGTTGCTTGGGCCTCGACTGCGACCGGCGCCGCTCAGGAGCCGCTCGGGCGATCCGGGTCGGCGTCTACCCGGGATGGGTCGGCGGCAGGTTCCGGCTCGACAACCACGGTGCGCGCCTTCACTTTCCGGGTCCGGTTGGAGACGATTCCAAGGGGGATAAGGAAGGGGAACCGCTTGGCGGCCATCCAGCCGCCGCTGCGGGTTACCACTCCCCGCACCGCGGCCCGGCTGAAGGGTACGAGCAGCGCCAGACCCAGGGCGTCGGTCACAAAGCCGGGCGTCAAAAGCAGGGCGGCGCCGAACAACACCAGAACTCCGTCGACGAGTTCGGAAGAAGGGACCTCTCCCCGGGCCAGAGTGTCCCGGAACCGGCTCCACACCGCCAGGCCTTCCCGCTTGGCAAGCAGGCCCCCTGCAATGCTGATGGCGATAACCAAAAGGATGGTGGGACCGACACCGATCTGCTGGCCTACCTCGATGAGGACGGCGAGTTCAACCAGGGGAACGATCAGAAAAATGAACCCGAGGAATAGAGGCATCGTGCTTTAAGGGTACCCCGGCCACGGACGTTAAACCCTCAGCTGTGTCCGCACCTTCCGTTCACGATCAACGTGCAACCTGGCGTGAGCCACCGCCTCATCCAGCGTTTCGAACAGGTGCTTATTTTCTTCCAAGTCGTCCAGGGCCCCGACTGCCTGGGTGACCCGCCGATGATGCAGTTTTAGTCCTTTGACCAAAACGGTAACCCCGCGGGATTCGAGGGTGCGGACAACCTCGCCAAGGGCGCCGGCGCCCGTTGCGTCCATCATCTGCAAATTGGAGAGACGTAGGATTACCACTCTGACATCCGAGACCGCGGTCAGAGTGTCGAGGAACTTCTGCGAGGCGCCGAAGAACAACGATCCGTCCAACCGGTACACGGCAACGTGTTTGTGCAGAAGTTCGGACTCGTCCTCCATGGTGAAGTTTTCGTCCGGCGCCATCGGTTGCAGCTCGGCCCCGCTGGTGCGGACCAACTGCCTCAGGGTCAACAGTGCCGCCACCACAATCCCAATCTCCACGGCAAGAATCAGGTCCAACGCCACCGTCGCGATACCAGTGACCACCAGGACCACCGCGTCCGACCGGGTGGATCGCATCACCGAACGGAGGCCGTGAACATCGACCATCCTCCACGCAGTAACCATCAACACTCCGGCCAGCGCCGCCAGCGGGATCCTGCCGACAACACCTCCGGCAAACAGCACAACGAGCAACAGGACCAACGAGTGGACCACTGCGGCGAACCGGGTCCTCGCCCCCGAGCGGACGTTCACCGCGGTGCGGGCTATCGCCCCGGTCGCAGGCATCCCCCCGAACAGCGGGGACACCAGGTTCGCAAGCCCCTGCCCGAACAGTTCACGGTCGGGCTCGTAACGCCCGCCGTCGGCCATTCCGTCGGCAACCTTCGCCGAGAGCAGGCTCTCTATCGACGCGAGGAGCGCGGTAGCCATCGCCGCCGCGAACAACTCGCTTAATTGGCCGCTGCCCAGGGCAGGGAAGCTCGGCAGCGGGAGTGAGGTCGGGAGGGCGCCGATCCGGCTGACCGGAAGAGACAGGGCCTCGGCGACCCCCGTCGCAACCACCACGGCGACGAGGGACCTGGGGATCGATCGACGGATCTTGGGGGCTATCAACATCACAGCCACCACCAGCGCCACCAACCCCGCCGCCGCGGCACTGCCATCATCGACGGCTCTTCTTACTGCAGCGAAGGCTACGGCGGCAGTCTTGTCACCGTCGGGCTTGGGCACTCCCAGGGCGAACGGCACCTGCTGGAGAAATATGATCACTGCGATGCCCGCCGTGAAGCCCTCTATAACCGGCCAGGGCATGTAGGCCAGGTACTTCCCCACTCCGCTGAGAGCCGCTATCAGAATCAGGACGCCGGCCATGATCCCCACCACCAGCACCGCGTCCCGACCGTATCGGGCGACGATCGGCACCAGGACAACCGTCATGGCTCCGGTTGGACCGGAGACCTGGACGTTGGATCCGCCGAAAATGCCGGCCACCACGCCGGCAACGATCGCCGTGATCAGTCCGGCGCCGGCGCCGAGCCCCGTGGTTACCCCGAAGGCGAGCGCCAGCGGAAGAGCGACAATCGCAACCGTGACGCCGGCCGCGACGTCCTGCTTCCAGCAGCCGGCCAGTTCTTGGTAGTCGCTTCTGCGGGGCAGCAGGCGGACCAGGGGTCCGCCCCGGGCTTTATCGCCGTTTTGGGCAGTCATCATCGCTCCCAGGACGGGGGAAAGTAGGGTCGCGAACGAGCCGAACCTCGCATCGCGAACACGCGGATGTAATCCGCCGGACCGGCTTCAGCGCGCTAGGGCTGGAACCGGGAAGACTAGGTTTTTGTCAGACTCGCAAAATCGCGCTGGTGGCGACGATCCGAATTCCTCGGACCAACTCCCTGTGCTGTTCGTCCAGTTGAGCCACGAACGGGGCGACAAAATCTTCGCCGGCCTCGGAGTTGCGGTAACAGGAGGTCAAGGAGGTGTGTACCTTCTCCATCAACCCCTGCTCCAACAGGATCCACAGAGTGCGGTCCAGCGCCCCGGAGTAGGGGCCCCAGTCGGACTCCCTAAAAGTAAAGGCGCTCCACGTAGGCGGGCCTTCCTGCTGGAGCATGTAGACACCCTTCTGCATACGAAACTGACTCAGGGGCTCTACCCGCCCGGACGCCAGCGACTCCGAGATCAACAGCAACGGAAGCCGCAACTGATCCATCTCCGAAACCCTGCCATCCGAAAATAACGGATCCCATAACTTCAAAACCATTGGTGAAATCTGCCCTTCTTCGGCACCGGCGCTTCCACTCGATGTCCGACGGTATGAAAAAACAGTGGGTCGGTCCCCACCCCACCAGTATTTGCCCGGCCCGGCTATCCGTCCAATACATAGTTTGGATAGCTGCTATAGGCTAAGCCTATGGAAGTGCGCAGGATCGAGATGTTCCTGGCGGTCGCCGAACACCAGGGTTTCACCCGGGCTGCCCGGGCAATGTTCATCTCCCAGCCGGCCCTTTCGCAGTGCATCGCCGAGCTTGAAAACGACCTGGGGACCGAGTTGTTCTACCGGTTGGGGCGCCGGGTTTCCCTGACGCCGGCCGGGGAAGCACTGATGGGTCCCGCCCGACTGGTTATCCGAGATCTTGAGGAGGGGAAAAGAGCCGTTCGGGCGGTTACCGGTCTGGTCGCCGGACGGCTCGACCTGTGTTGTTTGCCGAGCCTGGCCGCGGACCCGGTGGCCCCGTTGATCGGCAGCTTCCGGCGTATGTACCCGAAGGTGCTGGTGGCAGTGGCTTCGCCCAGAGATTCGGCGGACCTGGTCCGACAGGTACGTGAAGGAACCTGCGAACTGGGCATAACCGATGCCTGCGATGTACCCAAAGGAATGGGCACCCGGCCGCTGGTTACCCAGGAGCTATTCGCCGTCCTACCACCCGGCAGCAGGTTTGCAAACAAGTCCATGACCATCAAGGAGCTTTCCGGGCTGCCCATTGTTTCCACACCGAAAAATACCTACACCAGGGACATCGTGGACGGGGCGTTTTCGGAGGCCGGGGTGACCGGTCAGTTTGTGGTGGTGAGCGAACAGCGCGACGCCATAGCTCCACTGGTTCTTGCCGGGGCCGGCGCGGCCGTACTGCCCGGGCCCCTTGCGGTTTCTCTGGCGACCCATGGGGCTAAGGTCCTGGGACTGCGCCCCAAGCTGATTCGCGAAGTGGTGGTAGCTCACAGATCGGCTCGGCTCTCCCCGGCCGCCCAGGCTTTTGTTTCCGCCATCGACGACTTCCGGGCATAACGGCCGACTCCCGCAACGCCACGTTGATTAGTTCTTAGGGTAGGCCCGACCCGGGCTGACAACCGATGAGGCCCTCCAATCCCAGTGGAGGACCTCATCTGGTGCAGGTCAATTCATGGCGGAGTTGACACCGCCTCCCGACCCGGAAAACGACGCAAGTCACGGGCTCTGGGAGGGGTGCATCCTAGTTAGGACTTTATGATCCTGTCAAGTCATCATTATCTGATATGTCTGCCTTCCCAGGATTACCGGGTTTCTTCCCGGTCCGGGATCCAGCAAGCCGAGTCGGCCTGGGCGATCAGCCCGGCGAGGAACCGCCGATCCACTTCGTTCGGCGCCAGTTCCAGCGCCCTCAGGTAGGCCGCCCTAGCCGCTTCGCGGTTTCCCATCCGGCGGAGCATTGATCCGCGCGCGGCGTGAAACAGGTGAAAGGAGTCCAGTTCGGCACCCGCCGCATCGAGCAACTCCAGCCCGACCTCCGGCCCTTCCACCTCGCCGATGGCAACGCCGCGATTTAAGGCAACCACGGGCGTGGGCATCATCGAGAACAAACAGTCGTAGAGGACCACGATCTGCCGCCAGTCCGTGTCTTCAAAGGTAGGGGCGTGACAGTGCACGGCCTGGATCGAAGCCTGAAGCTGGAAAGGCCCCGGGCGATCCCGGCGGATGCAGGCACGAACCAACCCAAGACCCTCCTCGATAAGGGATCGGTCCCACCTCTGCCGGTCCTGATCGCGGAGCAGGACCAGATCCCCGCCGGAGCGTCTGACCGGAACCCGGGACTCGTTGAGCAACATCAACGCCAGCAGGCCTGCCGCTTCGGGCTCGTCGGGCATCAGGCGCACCACAACCCGGGCCAGGCGGATGGCATCGCTGCGCAAGGTGTTCGATTCAAGGTCGTCGAGGCCCGTGTTGTAGATCAGGTACAACACCGTCAAAACCGGCGATAGCCGCCGGCCAAGTTCGGCCCCGGCAGGCACCCGGTAGGGGATCTTCGCCGCCTTGATCTTGTACTTGGCCCGGGTCAAACGTTTGGCCATGGCAGGCTCGGCAACCAAGAATGAACGGGCGATTTGCTCCACGCTCAATCCGCCCAGTAGCCGCAGGGTCAAAGCCACCTGGGACTCGATCCGTAGGGCGGGGTGGCAGCAGGTGAACATCAGCCGGAGACGGTCGTCACTCACCGGACCTGCCTCCGGCCGACCTACCTCGTAATCGCCTTCCAAGAACATTTGCCGGCGGAGTTCATCGCCCCGGCCGGATCGCCGGAGTTCGTCAATTGCCCGGTTCCGGGCGGTCGTGACAATCCAACCCGCCGGATTGGGCGGAACCGCCAACCGCCACCGGTCGAGCGCCACCACGAACGCATCCTGAATGGCGTCTTCGGCCGCAGTGATGTCTCCAAGGAATCGGACCAGAGTCGCCAGTGCCTGGCCATACGCCTCACGGAACACCTGCTCGACAACCCGTTTGTCCTTAGGGCCGGCACCGGAGGCGGTCACGCGGTCAGGAGCCCGGCATCTCGAAGAACGGTCGCACCTCGATCGGCTCGTTGATGCACTCGGCCACTTTGCCCGCCCAGATCAATGCGGCGTCGAGATCGTCCGCCTGGATGATGTAGAACCCGGCGATATGCTCTTTGGCTTCGGCAAACGGCCCATCGGTCATCACCGGGCGGCCACCCGTCGAACGGACCACGGTCGACGCGTCGGGACCGTGGAGCCGGCCGGTGAACAGGAAATTGCCTCCGTCCTTCATCTCGGCCTCAAGGGCGTAGATCCGCTCCATGAACTGCTGCATCTGTTCGGGGGATCTGGGTTCACCGGGTTCGGAGTCCTCAACCGAGTGGACCGACAGAAGATACTGGCTCATGTGTGCTCCTAACGCTTGGGGCGGGCTGATCCCGCTTTCACTACTACTACGAACGGGATCCCCAAGCATGGACACTTCGCCGAAGAATTCGCAATAAAAAGGGGCGCCCCTTGAAGGGGGCGCCCCTTAGTCATCCTCCCCCGACCGACTCCAGGCCGGTCGGGGGAGGGACGGCTTGCGCTCAGGCCTCGCGGTCCAGCGGGAGTTGAGCAAGTCCCCCGCCGCCGGAGCGAGGCGGGTGGAAGTCGTAGATCTTGCAGGAGGTAGTGTCCCACTCCGGCCGGGCATCAAGACCGGTCTCCGAGTGCTCGGGGTCCCCCCAAAGACGCTCTTCACCCAGGCCGGCCTTGAAGTCCCGTACCAAGGTCCAGACGAAAAACGCTGCCGGTATGGTGATTGCTAGTTGAATCCAGGTCATAGTTGGCCTCCGCAGTGCGTTGCAAAAAGTGCGTATTTTCTGGTTACGTTCTACAAACACCGCCGGGAGCCCCTTTGGGGTACAGGCGACCAGATTTTTCGACTTCTAATTACTTTAATGAAGGCAAGCCAACCTTTATTCCGGGAAATGTCCCCCACTCCCGAGGTTTATGGTGTTCGATCTATCAATGGCCAACCCTGCAGGTCCCAACGCGATTGAAGGAGTGCCTTCTGCGGCGCGCCGGGAACCGGCGGGCAAGATGACCGAATCGCTCGCCAGGCCTGAACACGAGGCGCTGGCCAGGATTGCGTACGGCATCGCCACTCAAATCCTCAAGGACCATTCGGAGGCGATGGATGTTGCCAGCGAGACCATGATCACCCTCCTAGCCCGGTTTGAGCCCCCCACCAACAACGAGAGCTACGTGACGACGGTTGCCAAGAACCTCGCCAAGAACAAGCTGCGCGGCCTCAACCGCCAGCGCAAACGGCTGCAGTGGTGGACCGACCAGCGCCCCGAACACGACGGCCACGACCCCGACCGTTTGTTGTCGCGCCTGGTAATCGAAGAGGCCGTGAAGACGCTTCCCAAACGACAACGGGAAGCCATCACCTACTGCTACCTGGAGGGCATGGACCGAAGCACGGCTGCCCGCCGGATGGGCGTGGAGGTCGCTTCGGTGAAGACCCACCTAAAGCGGGCATTCAGGGCTCTGCGCGAAGACCTGTCGGAGAGCGCGGAGGAACTGCGTTGAACGATCAGCCGGCAACCCCCGACTTCGACGACGACTTCTGGAGCGGCGTCTCCGGCGGCGTGGAGAGGGTACGTGCCGTGACCAGGGCCGAGCTTGCCGGCGCCGAGGCCCGCCTGCTGGCTGCCGAGACCGAAGCCGAGGTTGTCCCCGTCTTTCCCGGGCCCTTCTGGAGCCGGGTCAACAAGCGCGCCGGCAATGTGCGCCGGATGGCGCTGGACGAGTTGGCCGATGCGGAAGAGCGCCTAATGAACCCACCGGGCGTCGACCGGGCACACCCCCGCAACCGACTTCCGGTGCCGGCGTTCCTGAGGCGGCTACCCCCGGTCTCGATTCCCATGGGCGCAAGGATCAACACCCTCGGTTTCGTAACCGCAGTCCTTGCAGTACTAATCCTGCTTCCTCAGATGGTCCCGATTGCCGGGGTTGCCGGGGTCAACAAACCGCGCGGCCCGCTGGCCATGTTCTTTTCTACTTCGGACGAACCCCCGGCGGTAGAAGCGGCGGCGACCAAACAATCCTCCGGCCCGTCTGCCGGGACACCCGAACGATCCGCGTCCGAGATCGGGGCCGCCGCAACTTCAAACGCCGGACCCGCGGCCGGTACCGTGGCCCCCACCAACGACGGCCGGTCCGGCGAGAGTTCAACGGCCGGCGACAATCCAGCACCCTCGGGTACATCGGCCACCGGGGCGGCCGGAGCAACGAGCAGCCAACTGCCCGCGGATGCGGCCACCCCAGTCATCACCAAGCCGGCGAGCCCGTCGAACCTGGTGGCCACCGCCGTGAACGACACCACAGTGAGACTGAGGTGGAAAGACAACGCCTCGGATGAGAAGGCGGTGGTGATCGAACGCAACGACGAGTCGACGCAGCGCAGAACCCTGGAGGCCGACCAGAAGACCTACATCTGGGAAGGGTTGCCGCCCGGCACCGAAGCGTGTTTCAGGGTCAGGGCTCGCAACGAGGCCGGTTCATCCCGCTGGTTCCCCGAGGACTACCGGTGCGTGAAGACCCACGATCCCAAACCGACTGAAGGACCGGTGGCGCTGCAGCCCCTGGTGTGCACAAACGAAAACCTGCTGCCGGCCCTTCCCGACCTTCAAGAAACCCAGATCGTGTTCCAGAACAAGACCGCCAGAACCGTAAACATCTACGAGTTGGGCGGCGACGGGGTCCGGGAGTTGACCCCTACCACCCTTGCGCCGGGGGCGTCCAAGACGATCAACACCTTCCTGGGTGATCCCTACGTTGTAGCCGGCAGCGATGAAGCCGCCAGCTGTCTGGCCATCTTCTTGGGGAGCAGTTGGACATCGGTGGCAACGATCACCGAGCCCGCCGCCACGTAACGGCTCGGGCTAAGAGCCCTGCTTTACGAAGCGCACCCGGACCTTGCAGTCCAACAGGAACTCCTTTACCCGATCGGCCTCCCCGGGCTCAGGGATCGGGGCAACCACCTCGCGCAAACCGGAGTTCGCAATCAGCTTGGCGCACTCCATGCAGGGCGGCGCGGTGACATAAATAGTGGCCCCCTCCCTCTGATCGGGATCGGCGTAGAGGATGGCGTTGGCTTCGGCGTGCAGCCCCAGGCACGGCTCGGACATGTCCGACTTACGGCCGCGGGGACAACCGCCCTCGCCACAGTTCGTGTGCCCTGATGGCGTGCCGTTGTACCCGGTCGACCTGATGTGGCGGTTGGACACAATCACCGCTCCGTGATGGTGCTGGGTGCAAGAGGAGCGGGTGGCCGCCTGGCGCGCGAGACCCAGAAAGTACGTATCCCAGTCTGTGGGTGGCTTGGCCTTGGGCATTGGTGGCGCCATCATGCCAGATACACCGAAAGCTCGGGGGATCGCGGACTTTCGGCTGGAGCAAAAGCTGGTACCGTCGAACGGTGAGCCAGCTTTCGGACCTCCTGCTGTCGTGCTGGGTAGTTGAGGCGGCCCGTTCAGCCGTAATGGCCAGCCGGGGACAGCAAGAATCCGCGGTCCAGACTGCCGCCCGGGCTCGGCTTCTGGCTTCCGCATGCCACGCCGAAGGCACTCGGATAGTCCCCAATTACGCCACCCGCCACTCCGGGTTCTTGGGCGAGATAAGTGGTACCGACGAAGACATGGGCGCCCTGGGGATGATCTTTCTGCAGCGACTCGGCGCCTACATCGATGCCCACACCCGGTTGATCCTGAGCGAACAGGACCACGACAAGCTCGTCGAATTGGGCCAAACCGAACTTGACGAGGTCAACCTGGCCCTGATGTCCGGCCGGCTTTTCCCACCGCCCGCGCCCGCATGGCCGACCGCCGAGCAGGTCACGGCGCCGGGCGAAGTGCTCGCCACATTCGGCATCCTGGGCGACCCGCACGTCGGCCTGACCGAAACCAACCAGTCACTGATTACCGCCCTTCGTCAGATGGCGGACGACGGGGCGGAGTTCGTTGTAGCCAATGGGGATCTGACCAAAGACGGCAAGGCCGAACATTTCCACCTGGCGCGCAAGATCTTTGACGAGGCCCCACTTGAAGTGCTGGTCACCCTCGGCAACCACGATCTTTGGGGAGGCGAAGGCGAGTTGTCGCTCGGGATGGAGCGGTTCCGGGCGGCGTTCGACGCCGAACCCAACAGCGTCCGGGAACACAACGGGGTCCGGGTGATAGTCATCAACTCAGCCGACCCCCGCCGCTCTCCTTTTAGTCCGTTCGACATGATGATGGGCGAGTTCAAGGACGCCCCCCCGCAGACGGTGCCCGGCGGGACTTTTTCGGCCGAAACCATCGAGTGGATGCGGGGGCTGGAACCGGCTGGGCCCACGTTCGTCATCCTTCACCACCCGCCCTACCCGTTTTTGGGGGTGCCGCCTCTGGTCTTCGGGCTGGATCAGGCGAGCACCGCCCATCTGGCCGAACTCCTGGTCAAGGTCGACGCCGAGGCGGTTTTTGTGGGCCACTCCCACCGTTGCCACCTGAACTACCTGGAGGAGGTCCCGGTTTTTGAACTGGCGTCTGCCAGCGACTGGCCGTTCGGCTACAGCATGGTGCAGGTCACCGACCGGGGCTGGTCGCTAAACCTGCGGCCCATCGACTACGACCCCCAGATGGACCCGATGAGCCACCGGGACTACCTGTTCCGCCGGTACGCCACCGGCCCGGACGAAGCGCGAAGCTTCGTTTCACTGAACGAACCCGGCTAAGCCCCTAACTTCCCCGCCCCACCGAACCCCAGACCGCTTGGGCCACCCGGCGGCGGAGCGGGCCCAGCAAAATCGTCAGGTAGTAGCCGGTGTGCCACCAACCCTGCACCCGGACCTCGGTTCGTCCGGACTCAACCCCGCGGCAAATGGCCTCGGCCACCCGGGCCGGGTCCATAACCACCCGGCGCAGCAGCGCGGTACCCAACAACGCGTCCATCGGGAATCCTTCGGTGTGGACGAACCCCGGGTTGACGGCCATCACCTGCACACCCTGGTCGTGCATCTCGGCCCACAGGGACTCGGTGAACCCGACCAAGCCGAACTTGGAGGCGGTGTAGGGGGCGGAGTAGGGAACCGGTATCCGGCCCGCCATGGACGCCAGGTTGATGATGACCGGGGTCCTGCCACTCCCCCGTGGGGCGTGGGTTATCAGGGGGAACAGAGCCTGGATACACCAGATCGGCCCCAGCAGATTCACCTTGAAGAACTCTTCCATCTCCGCAAAACTGCACTCGGTAACCGGCCCCGGCCCAGGGATTCCGGCGTTGTTCAACAAGACATCGACGCTTTGGTTGCGCTCGCCGATGGTCTGCGCCATCGAGGCGATCTGAGCCGGGTCGGAAATATCGCAGACCACGTAGGAGTGCGGGGCGCCCCCCAATTCCTCTACCAGCGATTCAAGCCGGTCCTTGCGGCGGGCGACCGCAACAACCGTGGCACCCCTGTGGGCAAAGGCCCCGGCGGCCGCCCTCCCGATCCCGCTGGAGGCGCCGGTGATAACGCAGGTAAGCCCTTCCCAGTCCATAAAGTGAAGGCTAACCGCTGAGGGGCGCTATATTTCGACTACCGTGACCCGAACCCTCATCCACCTCGTCCGCCACGCCGAGGTGGAGAACCCCGACAACATCTGGTACGGCCGTTTGGAGGGCTGGACGCTTTCAGAGCGGGGGCTGCGCCAGATAGCGGCCCTGGCGGACCATTTTAAGGACACAGCGCCCGACGCGGTTTACAGCAGCCCTCTGGAGCGTGCGATCCAAACCTCAACCGCGATAGCCGCTCCCCACGGCCTGCAGGTGCAGACCTGCGAAGACATCCTGGAGTCGGTAGCCCACCTGCAAGGGTTGCCCGGGGACCGCCGGCTTTTTAAGAACCCGGCCAACCTCCGCTATTTCGTCAACCCGATGCGACCCTCCTGGGGAGAGTCCTACGTGTCCATCCGGGCCCGCATGGAGCGGGCTGTCGCCCGGATGCGCAACGACCATCCCGGCGGACGGGTGATAGCGGTCTCCCACCAGACGCCGGTCCTGGTGGCCAGGCTGATGTTCGAGAAGAACCCCAAGCCGCCCTGGAGAGCCAAGGTTCCCTGCGACCGGGCCTCCGTCACCACCCTGGTGTTCGAGGGTGACGAGTTCGTGGGGACCGAGTACCTGCCGGTGGGCTCCCCCGTCGTCTGAGCGGCTACCTCTCGGTCGGGTTGCCGGCCATCTGCCAACCCTGGATCCCCCCCGCCATCGAAGCGACGTCGGAGTAGCCCAGTTGCTGCAGGTGGTAGCCGGCGATCATCGATCTCACACCGCTCGCGCAGTAGACGATGATGCGGTCGTCCTTGTGTGCGGTCAGCGCCTCGTCGGCGAACCGGGAGGCCGGGTCCCCGGCATCGGGGATCTCATCCAGCACTATCCGCACGGCGCCCGGGACGTAGCCTTTGCGGAGTTCGTGGGCCTCCCGCACATCCAGGAATATCGCGACGGAGCCGGCGTCCTGCTCCGACTTTGCCTGTTGGGGGCTCACTTCGGGGACCGTCTTTCGGGCCTGATCGAGAATCGACTGTCGCTGACTTGGGTCCATGGTGCCTCCAAGAGTTGGGTTGAGTACCGTGGCCACCATCGGCGGGGCGGTAGCCGGGTGGTTTATGGTCGAGCATATGCGCGTTAGAAAACTCGTTGCCGGCGTCGCGGCCTGGGTTTGCGTGGCGGCCGCCTGCGTCCTGGTGGCGGCGCCCGCCGGCGCAACTACCAACGATCCTCTTTACGACCAGCTCTGGGGGCTTCGGCGCATCGGGGCCGAACAAGCCTGGCAGTTTTCCCGGGGGGCCGGGGTACTTATCGCCGTGATAGACACCGGCGTGGACCTGGAGCACCCCGACCTCAAGGATCGCCTGGTCCCCGGCATGAGCGTGGTCGGCGAAGGCCTGCCGGACGACAAACACGGGCACGGCAGCCTCATCGCCGGGATCGCCGCCGCCACCTCGGACAACGGTGAAGGGATTGCCGGAGTTGCCCCCGACGCCAAAGTCCTGCCGGTGCGGGTGTTCGATGCCGCGGGCAGCGCCTCCTCCAGCAGCGTCGCCCGGGCCATCCGGTTTGCAGTGGACGCCGCAGACCGCAGGCGCGCCAAACTGGTGCTCAACCTGAGCTTTGTCGGTCCTTCGCAGCCCCAGTCCCAGGTCGAGGGCGACCCCCGGTCGGCAATCTTTGGTGACGAAGCCGTCAAGAGCGCTATCGCCGATGCCGCGGCCGGCGGGGCGGTGGTAGTCACCGCCGCCGGGAACGAAAGCGCCCCGCAAACCGCATTCGATCCGCCCAGCCACCGGGGGATCATCGTGGTCGGCGCCAGCGACAAAGAGGACGCGTGCGCCGATTTCACGAACTACGGAACGGGCCTGGACATCCTGGCTCCGGGGATCGGAATCCTTTCGACCTACTGGAACGCCCCCGACGACCGGTCCAGTTACGCCTACGCCGACGGGACCTCAATGGCGGTCCCGTTCGTATCGGGGGCGGCGGCCCTGCTCATGGCCCAGGGCCTGAACAACATCGAGACCGTGGACCGGCTGATCCAGACCGCCCGGGGACCGGGCATCGCCTGCCGGGATGAGCGGAGCCGTTACAAGGTCCTGGATGTCGCGGCGGCATTCGGGGTTGAGCGGGGTGATGTCTCGGATTTGGACGACAACCCGCAACCCGCGACCCCCATCCCCTCGGCGCTGATCCTCCAGGGGGAAGGCAGCGACCCGGTGATCGTAGATCCCCAAAACGGGTCCCAGGCCCTTGGACCCCAAGACCAAATTTCCGATGTGTTGAAGATCACGCCTCTCAGGGCCCTGGCGACCAGCCTGCTGTTCGTGGTCCTCGCCTTCATGCTGCTGACCCGGAACGCCGGGGAACCCGGGCCCTGATCCGGCGGCGACCACACGTCTAGGGCAGCCTTCCTGGCCGAAGCCGATCGCCACACCTTATTCCGCTTTACGACCCCCTCGAAGGGTGGTGAGTGAGGCGCAGAATTCCTGCCGTTGACCAATCTCTTCCCGGATCGGCGTGACAACGCTGCGCTCCGCAACCCGGGCGATCCCAACCCGAAGCGCCTTGCGCGCTCTCGCCCCCCGCCGGCGGCCGCCGATCCGGGCCAGTTGCTGCGACATCATGCTGAGCAGAGGGCCGGCAAGAAGCCCCCCCGCCAGGGCCAGCGTCGGCCAGGGAATGTTCTGCACCTTCGGCGTCGGCGGGCGGGGGATCTGGAACCACTCAAGGGCGAACAGGGCCGTCAGCCAGACGAAGCCGAGTATCGCGGCGGACGCCAGCAGGGCCTGGATCCAATTGGCGACGCGCCACCAACCGGGCCGGGAGCCCTCCTGGAGATCGGCAGAAGAGATGGAGGCGTCAAGATCCCCCACCAGGCTCGCGGACGAATCCGAGACGCGCAGCTTAATGGAGTCGGCCCAGGGGTCGGTCAGGGGAGCAGCCGCAGCATTCACCGCTTCCCGCACCGCGGTGTCGACCTGGGCTCGTTGAACCGGCGTCGGCGCCGGCAACGCGGTGCGGCCCCCCGTGCCGCCCGGCCCGAGATGCAGCCGCTGCAGCGGGTCGGGCCGGAAACGCCGTAGCCAGCGGGTGAACGGCCAGCCCATGGCCAGGGCGGCCTCCCTCCGGTGGGCCCGGGTGACGGCGGCGGCGACTACCTCCACGCCCGCCGCCTCGGCCAGCGCGCTGACCAGACTCTCCTCCTCCGGGCCGCCGAGCCCCGGATGATCCCCGGCGCCGGCGCATAGCGGAGTCAGGCGAACGGCCAGGGCGTCGCAGTCGGCCGACAGGCGTTGCGCCGCCGCCCTCTCCTCCCGGACCCGAGCGGCGATGATTGCCTGGAGATCCTCCAGGCCCTCGCCGGTCACCGCTGAGGTGGCTAGAACCCGCACCCCTTTCAGGCCGTCGTCATTCAGCAGCCGGGCAAGGTCGGCCACACACTGGCGCCTGTGGTCCTCGGTCAGCCGGTCGATCTGGTTCAAGACAACCACCGTGACCGCGGCGTGACCGGCCAGGGGTCGAAGATAGTCGTCGTGGAGCGCCGCGTCGGCGTACTTTTGCGGATCGACAACCCAGACGAAGATGTCGACGAGCTGGACCAGTCGATCGACCTCCGTGCGATGTTCAACCTGGGTCGAGTCGTGGTCCGGAAGGTCCAGCAGCACCAGTCCGTCCAGTTCTGGGTCGCTCAGGCCATGGCGGCGGGCGACCCCCAGCCAGTCCAAAACTTCGGCGGCTTCTCCCCAAACGACCGCCTGGGCCTCGGAGGTGGTGGGACGCCGGACGCCCACCGGGGCGAGGTCGGTACCGCTCAGCCTGTTGAACAAAGACGACTTACCCGTCCCGGTAGCGCCGGTAAGTGCGACCACCGTGACGTTGTTTCCTAAGCCCATCCGTTCGGTGCCCCGCTCCAGTACCCCCCGGGCATCGTCAACCAGGGAGGGCTCGAAGCGGTCGCGGCCGATTTCCACCACCCGGCGAAGCGCATGGAGCCGGTCGTCCAGGTTCGGGGCCTGCTTGCCTCTGAGGAGCGACTTCAAGGCCGTCCGGCCCGGACCGCTTCCAGCGCCGAGCGCAGCCGGGCGACATGCTGCGGACCCGGCACCCCCTCAACCGCCGCCGACGCGAACCTCTGCGCCTCAGCTTCCAGCAGCCTCGTCAGCC
>JAJCYE010000044.1 GCA_029263075.1 Actinomycetes bacterium | reverse complement strand
GGGAGCCCGGACCTTGTCATCTCGACCGATGTCGAGACCCTGATGGCTATGGGTGCCCGGCAGATAAGCCCGATGGAGGCGGTGGCCCAGGGCAAAGCCGTGGTGCAAGGAAGCGAAGAGGCCGCGCTGCGGTGCGTGGAGATATTCGGGTTCCCCCGGCCCCAGCCTGAAGAGACCGAAGAAGGCCTGGCGCCCGGTTGGGGGGCCTTGGCAATGCGGGCGACCTTCCGGCCCGAACTGTCGCGGGGGATCAAAGAGACCTACCAGATGGACATCGACGGCGAGGTCTTCAACGTCACGGTGGCCGACGGCGTGGTGGAGTCGGCTCAGGGCCTGGCCGCCAACCCGGCTTTCACCCTGACCACCGACGTGAGGACTTTTCTGGCGATCGCCGCCGGCCAGGCCAACCCGTTGGATGTGATCGTCTCAGGTGCAGCCCACGTGGAGGGCAACTTCGCCGCGGCCATCCGGTGTATCGAGATCTTCGGATTCTCCAATAGGGACGACGAATAGTTCACAGGCAGGGAACCGGGTCCGGATAACATCCGTCAAACAAACATGAAAAAATTCGGAATCCTGTTGCCCGGCCTCCTGGCCGTAGCTTTGATCGCCGGCCCCACCCCCGCCCACGCCTCGTGTGCGGTCCAGTTGCCTCTGGTGGAGAGCCTGGCCGCCTCCAGCGTTGCTTTTACCGGAACCGTCCTGTCGGTCGAGGGCGGGGACCGGATAGCCCAGGTCCTGGTCGACGAGGTTTGGAAAGGTGGTCCGTTGCCCATGCAGGTTGAGGTCCGCGGTGGGCCGGGGGATCCGCAGAGTATTACTTCGGTCGACCGCTCGTTCGCCCGGGGCGACAAGTACCTGTTCGTCCCGATCAACGAGGAGTCACCCTTCCAGGACAACGCCTGCACCGCCACCAGGGAGTACTCGCCGGAGTTGGAGGACTCCCGCCCGTTGGACGCTTCGATCCCCAACGGAGGGGCGCCTCTGCCCCCCGAGCCGGTGCAGCCTTTGGGCAACGAAGGGCCGAGCCAGGCGATGAAGGGGTTGCTCTACGTATTTGCTCTGGCGGTCGCTGCCGGAATCGGGTACCTGATGAAACGGGGGACCCGCAAGGCTGGGTGACGAAGGACCCGGGTGCGGTCCCGGGTCCTTCGTTGCCCGGGCCTATGCGGAGGCCTGCTCCGAGGCGTCCTCAGCGTCCTTGACGTCCTGGGCGTCCTTGGCGGGTCGGTCGCCGTGGCGCATTCCCTTGCGGCCGGGTCCGGGTCCGTGGCCTTCTTCAACTGCGGTCACCTTGAAGTCGGCGTCCAGTTTTACAGTCACCTGACTGCCGTCTTCTTTGCGCACGTGGGCCTCGTACGGTGAACCATCCGAGTCGGTCTCCACCCGGACAACGGTCCCTCCGGGAACTTCGGCCAGAGCCGCCGCCGTCGTTTTCTCGGCCGCTTCACCGGTCAACGGGGTCTCGTCGGGTCGGTCCATCCGATCCCCCCGCGCCGGCCGGTCACCGGGCGCCTTCTCCGAGGAGGTTGCCGATTCCCCTGCACTGGTCGATGCGGCCGGGGTCTGGGCCCCTGCGGTGAGAGATCCGGCCAGGATCGCGCCAGAAAGTAGCCCGGCTCCCAGTAGGGAGGCCGGCGCAAGCCATTTCTTGCGTTGCCCGGGGGTTCGTGGTTCCTGATTCTGCATGGGTTGCTCCTTGCCCGTGCCCTGCGGCACGCTCGTCGGTTGTCATCAAGCAGATTGGGTCATGCACCTTTGGAAGCAGTCAAAGGACCCTGGGAATCGCCTGTGAGCGCATTCGGGCTTGCCCGCCAGAGCGCCCGGGAGCAAGATGGTTAGATCAGCCAGACCAGGGAGGCAGTGAGATGAAGAGGCTCGCAGTGTTGGCGGTGGCGGTTTTGGTGGCGACCTGGTTGGTCGCATGCAACCCGGGGGACGACGAAGGCGGCACCTTCAACATCGACCTGAGCGGCGCGAACGAGGTTTGTGAAGCAGACACCTGTGGAGGGGACGCCACCGGCACGGTGGAGGTGGAGATCAACTCGGACCGGAACGAGGTTTGTTACGACTTCGAGCTATCGGGGGCGGAGAACGTCTCTGCGGCTCACATCCACTCCGGTACGTCGGAGGAAACGGGGCCGGTTGTGGTGAACCTGGAGTACTCCGGCGGCGACAGCGGCGGCGACGGATGTGTAGACGGGGTGGACGAGTCGGTACTCGAGGACGTCTCCGAAGATCCCGCCGGCTTCTACGTGAATGTGCACTCCGAGCAGTACCCGGACGGAGCGCTCAGGGGCCAGTTGGAGGCCTAGCCCCGGCACGGCGCCCCTAACGCCACCGCCCTCGGGTTTTGGGGCCGGAGGGAGGTGTTCGAATGCCCGGAATCGCTCCCGCCAGTGGGTAGACTGAGGGCTCATGTTCAGGCGCGGGGAGAATTAAGACGGCCGGTCCGGCAATAGAAGTCATCGGGCTCCGCAAGTCATACGGAGATCTCGATGCGGTTCGAGGTGTAGATCTTCAGGTGGAAGAGGGCGAAGTATTCGCCCTCCTGGGCCCAAACGGGGCCGGGAAGACCACAACCGTCGAAATCCTGGAGGGCTACCGGACCCGGGATGCCGGCGAGGTGAGAGTCCTCGGCCGTGACCCCAAAGACGCCGACCCCGCCTTCAAGTCCAGGATCGGGGTGGTCCTCCAGTCCACCGGGGTGGACCCCTACCTGACCGTGGCCGAGACCCTAGAGTTGTTCGGCGGCTACTACCCGAACCCGAGGTCGCCGGAGGAACTCATGGCTTTGGTCGGGCTCACCGACAAGGCGGATGTGCGGGTGACCAAGCTGTCGGGCGGGCAGCAGCGACGGCTGGATGTTGGGGTAGGTCTGGCCGGGGACCCCGACCTACTGTTCCTGGACGAGCCGACCACCGGATTCGACCCCGGCGCCCGGCGCAGCGCCTGGGAGATGATCAAGGGCTTAGCCGGCATGGGCAAGACCATCTTTTTGACCACCCACTTCATGGACGAGGCCCAGTACCTGGCCGACCGGGTGGCGATAATTTCGGCCGGGCGGATAATCGCCCAGGGTCCGCCCGAGACGCTTGCCGGCCGGGACACCGGGGACACCGTCATCCGGTTCAGGCTTGCCGGTGCCGAGATGCTGCCGGGACCGGTGCGGGATGCCGCCCGCGAGGACGGGGATTTCCTGGAGTTTTCGACAGCAAACCCGGTTCACTTCCTCAACGAGTTGACCACCTGGGCCCTGGCCCACGAGGTGGCGCTGGACGGCCTGGAGGTCGTCAAGCCCAGCCTGGAGGACGTCTATCTGGAGTTGACGGGTGGAGGCGAGGGACCATGAGCAACGCTGCGCTGGTCCTGCGGCAGTTCCGATTCACCAACAAGGCCTTCTGGCGAAACCCGGCGGCGGCGTTCTTCACCTTCGCCTTCCCGCTGCTCTTCCTGGTCATCTTCACCACTTTGTTCGGGGCGGCCGACATAACGATCAACGGCAACGACATCAGCGTCGCCACGTTTTACATCGCCGGGATAGCGGCCTTTTCGGTGATCACCGCCTGTTACACCAACATCGCGATGAGCCTTGTTTTTGCCCGTGACCTGGGGGTTTTGAAGAGGGTAAAGGGGACCCCCTTGCCCGGTTGGGCCTACCTGGCGGCACGGATGCTCCACGCGGTTGCCGTCGCTCTTTTGCTGGTGGTGATCTGCCTGGTGTTCGGGATGTTGTTGTACGACGCCGAACTGCCGCTGTCGTCGATCCCCGCCTTTGTAGTGACCCTTGTCGTGGGGGCCGCCTGTTTTTCGGCCCTGGGGATGGCGGTTACCACCATCGTCCCGAACGCGGACGCCGCTCCCGCGATCGTCAACGCAACCATCCTGCCCCTGTTGTTCGTATCGGACGTGTTCATCCCACTTCAGGATCCGCCGGCGTGGCTCGATACCCTGGGGAAAATATTCCCGGTTCGCCGCTTTAGCGAAGCGATGCAGCAGGTGTTCTTCCCCGGCGCCGGCTCGTCGGGCTTTGCATTCGCCGACCTGGGGGTGCTCTTGATCTGGGGTGCTATTGGACTCGGGGTGGCAGTCCGGCGGTTCTCCTGGGAGCCCCGCCGGTAGGGGGTCTACTCCGGCCGCAGTTCCCCGTCGCACTTGGCGCACTTGCTGGAGAACTTCATCGCCCGCCAGCCGCAATCTACGCAGATCTTGCCGGGGACATCGGTGTATCCGGAGAAACCGGGGATCTTAAATCCGTTGGTGAAGACCTTTTGATCCCGGGTGATGCGGGGCTTGAGGGTCTC
Source organism: Actinomycetes bacterium (assembly GCA_029263075.1). Taxonomy (GTDB): domain Bacteria; phylum Actinomycetota; class CADDZG01; order JAHWKV01; family JAHWKV01; genus JAJCYE01. The sequence continues at coordinate 20,880 of JAJCYE010000044.1, read as the reverse complement.
CCGACTGGAGTCGGTGAAGTCCACGTTGACGTCGCCGGTGACCGGCTTGGCCTGGATCTTGGAATCCGACGCACGCATGTGTGTGCCGGCGGCCTTGGGGGCCTTGGATTCCTCGAGCTCTTCGTCGATCTCCTCAACCTGCGTTGTGTCTTCAGACATTCTGCCTCCCAGCCGACTTGGAAACCTACGCGCTGCCATCCTACTCCGGCGGCGCGTAGGACCGGTCAGCCAACAACGATGACCGGTGTTCCTATCTGGGCGAAGTCCCACATTACCGCCGCGTCCGAGTATTTCTGCCGGACACAACCCAGGCTCTGGTAGCTGCCGAGCTTCTCGATCGATTGGATCTGGGTGCCCCGGCGATTAACGGGGATCGAGTGGAAGCCGATGGGCAGTCCGGGCGTGCGGGCAAACCTCACCATGAATTCCATGGTGATCCCGGGCGCTTGGGCCCGTGCGTGGCGGGAACGGGAGAAAACCGAGTAGTTTCCCGGACTCGGCTCGCCGGCCCGGCCGGAAACCAGCCAGGTCCCGAATAGGGATCCATCGTCGTTGACCAGCCAGACCCGCTGTGCGCCCAGCGCGTAGACCACACGCCTGCCCGCACCGGAGTTGGCCGGGATGGTCGAGGGGTCGAGTGCGACTGCCGCTGCCTGCGGAGGGGTGGCCGAATCCGGAGCCGGAGCGACGTTGATGGGAGCCGAGGCGGCGACCGGGACCGGGGGCGCCTTGAGGCCCAAGAGGACGAGCAGGTCCAGTTGTCCTATCGATTGGGCGGCGGCGGTGCCGGGCATGGCGCCCAGGAACATGGCGGCCATCAGTACGGCGGTGGTGTATCGGAACAGAAACCTCTTCATTGTGGGCACTCTTTTCCCCGGATAGCGGTTGCATAGGCCGAATAGTTCGATTCCCTGACCGGATCAATCCTCACGGATTGAGATTAACCGGCAATCGTCCCCCGGGCCTAGCCCCGATCCGGCGGAAACCTCGACCAGCCCGCCGGCGCGGGCCAGCGTCGCCAATTGGTTGGACCGCCGCCGGCCGGTGGTTCGGGCTACCAGTCCCGGCCCCTGCCGGATCACCTCCACCGGCACAAACCGCATGGCCTCAGGAGCCGCGTCCAGTTTGCCGTCCAGTACGGCGCTGAGGTAGCGGACCTCGGGCGGAAGACCGATCAGCCTCTGCAGAGCGGGACGGACGAACAGTTCGAAAGACACCAACGACGCCATCGGGTTGCCCGGGAGGCCGAAGAAGGGTTTCCCCAGCCACAGCCCGAACGCTTGCGGCCGGCCCGGTTGCACCGCAACCCGTAAGCAACTCACCTCGTCGAAGGCGGCGAAGGCGCGGCGCACCGGATCGTGGGTTCCGGCGGATACCCCGCCGGAACAGACCACGACGTCGGCGGGCGGCGCCTCCTCCAGCGCCTTCAGCAGGGCCCCCGGGTCGTCGGGAACCCATCCGGCGTACACCGGATCGCCCCCGGCCCGGCGCACCAGGCCCCCCAGCATGTGGGAGTTGGATTCGAAAATCTGGCCGGGCCCGGCCGACCCGCCCGGCGGTACCAGTTCGTCGCCCGTCGAGAAGATCGCCACCCGAGGTTTGCCGTACACATGTACCTCGGCAAACCCGGCGGCCGCAATGGCTCCCAGATCCGCCGGTCCCAGGCGCCTGGCGGCCCGGACCAGGATTTCGCCCTGCCTTAGATCTTCTCCGGCTGGTCGCAGGTTGCGCCCGGGCCGGGAGGCGACGTTGATGGTGACCCGGCCGCCCTCCACCGAACACTCCTCGATGGGGACAATGCAGTCGGCGCCCCGGGGAACCAGTCCGCCGGTCGGGACGGCGACCGCCTGCCCTGCGCCGGCGACCGCTTCGCTCCGGGAGCCGATGTGAACCTCTCCGGCTATTGCCAGCGTGACCGGTGCCCCGGTGATGTCGGCGGCCGCTACCGCAAAACCGTCCATGGCGGACGATGCGAACGGCGGTAGGTCCCTGGGGGCGGACAGGTCGGCGGCCAGGACGCACCCGAAGGCTTCGTCTAGGGGCAACGCCCGGGGTGCCGGCGCCGGGATGCCGGCCAGGACCAGAGCCCGGTACTGCTCGGCCGAGTAGAGACTGGTCAAATTCCGGCCTCCGTCGGGGTGGTGTTGGCGGCCAGGAGGTCCTCTGGAGTGTCGACATCGGTGAGCGCCCCGGCCCCGGCGTAGCGCCGCCAGGCCGGCTGGGAAATCTCGGTGACCTCGACCCGGTCGAGCAGGTCCCGCATCGCCCGCCGGTCGCCTGCAACCAGATCCTCCGCCACCGCCAGCACCCCCGCCGAGTAGCAAGCGCACAGCGGTTGGCGGCGGCCCCCGGACAACGGCACCACCGCCCGCGCTGCGCCCGGACCAAGTTGCGATGCCAGATACGACAGCAGGCTGGGGGTTAAGAACGGCAGATCGCACGCCACCACCAGGACCGGACCGCCGCAGCCGGAGCGTGCCAGCGCCCCCATCCCGGCAACCAGGGCGGCCAGTGGCCCCCGGCGAGGGTCGCCGATTGATCCCAGGCCCAAGCCGGGGTCCGGACCCACCGCCAGTACCGGACGCGCGGCCCCAACCAGGGCCCTCCCGGCCAGGGTGCCCATCGCCACCCCGCCCACGGTGGCCGCGGCTTTGTCGGACCCCATCCGGCGTGAGGTTCCGCCGGTTAGCAGTAGCCCATGTGGGAGGTCGAATTCCATTCTCGGAGGGTAACTCCCGCCGGGCGGCCGGTCTGCCGGAAGTGGCGGACTTTACCTGAAGGGAACTGAGAAGAAACATCAACGTAATGTCCCGCTGGGACGCTGACCCGGTGAGCGACCACCCGATCAATCGACCCGCGCCCCCTCCCGGCACAGCCCTGCTTTCGGGAAACCGGGGTGCCCTGGCGGGGGGTGTCGCCTCCGCCCTGGCGCTGACGGTGGCCATCCTGTTGGGGAGCAGGAACCTGGACAACTTCGATGTCGCCCTGCTCGGCTACGCGTTGGGGACGATCTTCCTGGGGTTCGGGATCGCCTACCGCAGCGTGTTGTGGGTCCAGAGCCCGGCTGCCCGCCGCTACCTGATCCGGGGTTGGAGGGCGCTGTTGAGACCGGGACCGAACCTTCCTAAATCGGAGATCCCCCGGACCGTCTTTTCGGTTCTGCTGCTGCAGCGATTTATCGCCGAACGCAGCAAGCCCCGCTGGCTGGCCCATCAGGGGCTGTTTTGGGGGGTCATCTCGGCGACGTTGATCACCTTCCCGTTGACCTTCGGTTTTATCCATTTCCGGGCGGTGGCGGGGACCGAGAGCCTGTACTGGATATACGTGAACGGGATCCGGACGGTGAAGATCGACGCGCTGGGGATCGTGGGCTGGCTGATGTTTCACGGCCTTAACTTCTCGGCGGTGCTGGTAATCGCCGGGGCCGCCTGGTTTCTCCACCGGCGTTGGAGCGAGCGGGGCAACAATCTCACCCAGTTCGGACGGGACCTGATGCCCCTGATCGCCCTGGTCGCCATCTCGGTGACCGGTCTGGCGTTGACGGTATCAAGCGCCCTGATGGGCGGATTCGGCTATCAGCCGCTGGCTTTTGTCCACATGTGCACTGTGGTCCTGACCCTGGTGTGGATCCCGTTCGGCAAGTTTTTTCACACCGTGCAGCGACCGGCGATGATCGGGGTTCACCTGCATAAGCAGGCGACCCTGGCTTCGGAGGGGGCTATTAATTGCCGCTCCTGCGGAGCCGAAATGGAGGGAGCCGTGTTTGTCGGCGATCTGCAGAAGACCATGTCCGAGCTGGGACTCGACTACTCCGGCTGGATCGAGACCTGTCCTGCCTGTAAACGAATCGCTCGGGGCGCTCGGTACCGGGATCAAGTGAAAGCGGGATTTTGATGAAAAAGCCACTGCAGATTTTGGCCCCGGGAGTTGCCGCCTTCCGCAAGGAGTCCTCCCGGCCGGGCAACTACGTCTCGGAGGAGCGGGGCGAGACGATGGTCGCCACCCACTGCTGCTACTGCGGCGTGCAGTGCGGCATGTATCTCAGGGTCTCCGCCGAGGGCAAGGTGTTTGGCGTGGAACCCCGGAACCACGACATCAACAAGCTCAAGCTCTGCCCCAAAGGGGTCACCGCCTACCAGCAGGTCAACCACCAGGACCGGTTGACCAAACCGCTGATGCGCGACCGCCGGGAGGATCCGCTCCGGGAGGTGACCTGGGACCAGGCGCTGGACCGGGTGGTCTCCGAGATCCGGCGTATCCAGGCCGCCTACGGCAACGACGCCTTTGCCGTCTATTCCGGCTCCAGTCTGGCCACCGAGAAGTGCTACCTGATGGGCAAGTTCGCCCGGGTGGCGCTGGCGACCAAACACATCGACTACAACGGCCGCCTGTGCATGGTGTCCGCCGCCGCCGCCAATAAGAAGGCGTTCGGGGTCGACCGGGCGGCCAACCCCTGGTCGGACATGTTGGAAGCCGACGTGATCATGTTGCTCGGCGCCAACGTCGGGGAGTGTTTCCCTGTCGCCACCCAGTACTTTTGGGGGGCCCGGGACCGGGGGGCGAAATTGATTACCGTCGACCCCCGGGAGACGCCCATCGCCCGCACTGCCGACATCCACGTCCCACTACGACCCGGCACCGATGCCGCCTTCTGCAACGGGGTCTTGCACGTGATCGAGCGGGAGGGGCTGATAGACGAGGGGTTCATCCGCTCCCGGACCACCGGTTGGGACGCGCTCAAGGCGGTTCTGCCGTTCTACACGCCGGAGAAGGTGGGCGAGATCTGTGGGCTTGACCCGGCCTTGATCGAGAAGGTCGGGCTGACCTGGGGAAGGGCAGGCAAGGCGATGGCGTTCCACGCCCGGGGCATCGAACACCACATCCAGGGCGTGGACAACTGCCTGTCGGTCATCAACCTGTGCCTGGCCACCGGCCAGTTCGGGGCTCCAGGGAAGGGGTACGGGACCATCACCGGGCAGGGCAACGGCCAGGGCGGGCGGGAACACGGGCAAAAATCCGACCAGCTGCCCGGCCAGCGGATGATCGAGGATCCGGCCGCCCGCGAACACATCTGCCGGGTCTGGGGCATCACCGACGAGGAGCTCCCCCGGGCCGGAACCTCGGCGGTGGAGATGGTCCACCAGGCCGAAGCCGGCGAGATCAAGGGGTGGTTGGGCATCTGCAACAACCCGATGGTCTCCATGCCCTCCGCGGGCCGCATCGCCGGCGGGTTCGACTGCCTGGAGTTCCACTGCCAGATCGACTTCTTCCTCTCTGAGACCTGCAACCGGGCGGACGTGGTCCTGCCCGGAACCTCCTGGGCGGAGGATGAGGGGATTTCCACCAATGCCGAGGGCCGGGTGATCAAGTACAACAAGGCCTCCGAACCCCCGGGAGACGCCAAACCCGATTGGTGGATCGTCTGCGAGATCGCCCGCCGGTTGGGCCATCACGCCGACAAGTTCCAGTTCGCCAGTTCCCGGGAGCTGTTTGAGGAGTTGCGGGTGGCGTCGAAGGGCGGGCAGGCCGACTACTCGGGGATCACCTACGAACGGATAGAGGAGACCGGGGGCATCTTCTGGCCCTGCCCGAGCGAGGACCACCCGGGGACGCCCCGGTTGTTCGAGGAGCGCTTCCACCACCCAGACGGTTTGGCCCGCTTTCACGCCATCGAGTGGCGGCCGCCGGCCGAGTCGGTCAGCCGCAAGTACCCGATGTGGTTGACCACCGGCCGCACGGTGGCCCACTACCTTTCAGGCAACCAGACCCGCAGGATCGATGCGCTGGTGCAGCAGACCCCGCGGCCCTGGGTGGAAGTCCACCCGAGTCTCGGATACAAAAACGGCGACCCGGTGAAAGTGACAAGTCCGCGGGGATCGGCCACTTACCCGGCTCTTGTGGTGTCGACGATCCGTGAGGACACGGTTTTTATCCCCTACCACTGGGCCGGGAAGGTTGCCGCCAACCTCATGACCATCGACGCGCTGGATCCCACTTCCAAGATCCCTGAGTTCAAGGTCTGCGCTTGCCGGGTGGAGTTGGGGACCGAGATAGATGTTCCCCCGGCACCGCCGGTTCCTCCGGGCGGGCAGGTCTACCCGGAGGTCGGGGTGTTCGACAAACTGCAGCCTTCGGCGCCGCAGGGAAGGGGGACCGGCCGAGGATGAGAAAAAAGGCTCTGTTCATAGATCCCGGCCGGTGCATCGGGTGTCAGGCGTGCGTAGCCGCCTGCCGTGAGTGCGACTCCCACAAAGGCCGTTCCATGATCCACCTGGACTATGTCGACCCCGGCAACTCCGCGGCGGCGATGCCTACGGTTTGTATGCACTGTTCCGACCCGGTGGCGCCGTGCGCCCAGGTCTGTCCCGTGGATGCGATCCCGGTAGGCAACGACGGCGTGGTGGGCACTGCGTCGCCGGAGTTGTGTATCGGTTGCGGCAACTGCGTCCACGCCTGCCCGTTCGGCGTCCCCAAGCTCGACGTCCCGGAGATGCTCCAGTACAAATGCGACCTCTGCTACGACCGTAGCTCGCAGGGGCTGCTGCCCATGTGCGCTTCGGTCTGCCCGACCGATGCCCTGTTCTACGGGACCTTCGACGAACTGCAGGCCAAAAGGCCGTCGGCCAAGGCGGTAGACGTCTTCGATTTCGGGAACCAGAGCGTGGTTACCGGCAACGCCCTCGTGGCGCCCGCCGGGGCGGAGGACGTGATCCCGGGCGGCTACAGCGTCTGGAACGAGTTCCTGGAGACGCCGGCATGAACGTTACCGGGCCGCCGGAAAACCGGGAGAAGAGGCTGCGGGAAGGGGGGTTGATTTCCCGTAGGGACTACCTGCGGATGCTGGTGCTGGCCTCCGGGGGCCTGCTGCTGGGCACGGCCGGCCTGGCGTCGGGCATCTTCCGGCGTCACGGTGCCGGAGCCGCCCCGGCCAAGATGATCGCCACCTCTCTGCCCGAGGGCAAGATGACCACCTTCTCCTACCCGGGTGACGACGACCCGGTGATCGCGATGCGGCTGCCCGACGGCAAGCTGGTGGCGTTCTCCTCAGTCTGCACCCACCTGTCGTGCGCGGTGCTGTGGCGGCGGGAGGAGGGGGTCCTGGAGTGCCCCTGCCACAAGGGAATCTTCAACGAGCGCACCGGCGAGGTGGTGGCCGGCCCCCCGGTCCGCAAGCTGCCCGCCATCACGCTGGAGGAACGCACCGACGGCGTCTACGCCACCGGCGTCGAGGAGTAGGGCCGGACACAACCGGTAACCCCTGGCTAGCGTTGAGAGAACAGCGACGTTACCTGAATGCAACCGTAGAGAAACCTCGGTGCAACCTGGGTCCCACAGACTTTGACCATGATCCAGTTGACCGGTAACCACTCCATTCCCGAGGTCGCCTTCAAGGCTGAAGCCTCATCGTTGAATCGCCGGATATGTCTCGTCGCAGCGGTTGTTGTCGCCGAGCTTTGGGCACTGACCGCGGCGATCGAAGCCTGGGCCGATGGGCGCACCGCGGTCCTGGTCTGGATTCTCGGCTTCCAGGTGGTTTCGTTCCTGCTGGCGCTGAGCATCTCGACCCCGGCAACCACGGCTCCCCGCCGCATCCTGGTGCCGGTGGGTTCATCGGAACCCGCAACCGCTTCCGAGTAGCCTCCCCGAACCAACCTCCTCCGCAGTTCTCCCGTTTTCGGGCATCCTTCGGGGCCGCGCCGGAAACTAACTTCCCGGCCCGCCGAATCCCAATCGCCCGGTGCCGCTACCGCCTGTGAGATGGCCGCAAGCCGCCTGATCTAAACGTTGAAAACCGCCCGTTAGTTGGCCTGAAACCAACCCCCGGTGGCGCCGCTACCGTGAAACTAGCCGGCCGGCGCTGCTCCCGGTGGGGACCCGGCGGCTACGGGAGCCGGTTTGGGGATGCCTACCGACACGTAGATTGTGCCCCCACCGACGTGCACTGGGTAGGTCTTGACCCCCTTGCGGGCCGGCCCGGCGACCACCTCTCCGGTTCGGGCGTCGAACACGGCGTTGTGCCACGGACATTCCAGCGTGCAAGCGGGGCTGAGGTGGTTGGGAGCCAGCGGCCCCCCGGCGTGGGAGCAGGAGTTGTCCAGCGCATAGAACTCGCCGTCGACGTGGGACACCGCTATGTCGCGTCCCGAGGCCGAGGTCCTGAGGACCCAGCCCGGCGGGATGTCGCCGACAGAGGCCACGGGTACGTAGCCTGCGGGAGCCTGGTTGGCCACCGGGCCGCCGTTGTTGTTCATACTCCCACCGCCATGGGGAGGTAGGCACGTTGGGCCCGGGGGGTGGGGAAGTCGTCGGCCGGTTCCGGTCCCGACTCCCAGCGGCCTTTGAAGATTGCGGAGATCTGGGCTTGAAATGCTTCCAGGCCGTACCGGACGACGGTGTCGGTCATGGTTTCGCCCCGCTCCCTGAGCGCTTCCCAAACCCCAACGATGGCGCTGGTTATGGCGAATACATCGGCCTGGGCCACCCGGCCGACCACCTGGGCGATTGCGGCCAGACGAAGGTCGCCCCCGAGCCAAACCTGGTAGCCGAGCACCGACGTCCCCCCGATTGTGACCTTCCCACCGGAAAACCCGATGTCGGCGATCTGGTGCTGGGAGCAGGCGTTGGGGCAGCCCGAAATGTGGACACGCAGGCCGGAATTCCTGAGCAATGCCGGGTGCTCCAGCAGTTCTGCTCCCACCCTCTGGGATGGGGTGATGGCCAGAACACAGACCGGGCCCCCGGTGCAGACCCGGACGTCCTGCGCCTGGTCCGACCCTTCCAACCCCAGGCCAACGGACTTCAACACGTCCCGGATAAGCGGGACCGCGTCCAGCGGTACGTGGCGCAGCATCACGTTCTGATTCGGGGTGAGGTAGATGTTCTCGTCGGCCAGATCGGCCGCCAGGGCGGTGATTATGCGCCAGTCCTCGGTGTCCACGTCGCCCATGGGGGCGTTTACGGTGACCATCGCCCAGCCCGGGACCCGCTGGGGGCGGACTCCGCTGCCCCAGCCTCCTTCCGGCGCCTGGGACAGGATAGAGGAGATGGAGGAAGAGAGGGGTAGCGACAGGTGTTTGGGCTCCGGCCACTCTTTCAGCTTCGACTTGGCGAACTCTTCGTTGAACAGGTTGAGGAACTGTTCCGCCCCCAGCTTGCGGATTAGGAACTTGAGCCGGGCTTTGGCAGGCTGCTCGAAGTCGCCGTACTTGATGAAAAGGTCGAACACGGCGTTGACTGCGGCCAGCACGTGTTTGCGGGGCAAAAATTCAACCGCCTTGATCGCCAGCGTCGGGCTCGACTTGCCCAGGCTGCCCCCGAGCCACAACTGGTAGCCGAGTTCGCCATTGTCGTTGATCCGGGATACAAAACCGATGTCGTTGATCCGGGCCCCCTCACGGCAGGTGGTGCACCCGCCGAACGAGATGTTGATCCGCTGCGGCATCTGGGTGTCCAAAAGAGGGGAGCGGTTGAGGATGGACTCCTGGGCATCCTTGGCGTCAAAGCTGCAGTCGAACGGTTCTTCCAGGCCTACCCCAGCCTGCGGGCACCACATGACGCCCCGCATGGTGTGTCCGCAAGAGGACTTGGTGGTGAGCCCGATATCGGCCAAGCGGGACAACACGGTGGTGACGTTTTCGGCCTTTACGTGGTGCAGTTGGACCTGCTGGCGGGTGGTCAGGTGGATCCAACCCTTGGCGAATTCATCGGCAATGTCGGCCAACCCCAGCGCGGCGTCGGCGTCGATCACGCCCCCTGCGCGGATCCGGATCATGAATGCCCCAGGCTGCGCCTGCGGACAGATGCCGTGGCGCTTGAGCGAGTACTTCTCCTCGGGACTTAGCCAGTCTGCGCCTTCAGCGGTCAGCCGGTCCAGGTCAACCGGGAGCCCGGCACGTTTGGCGGCGGGGATGTTGGGAGCCATGGGAACCAACCTATGGCCCGGTTGTTACGGGTCCATGTGAAGGCAGTTACGGAGGAGTAAAAGTTTTGTTTCCTTAGACCTCTACGAGCACGTCGTGGGCGGCGTCGTCGTCTATGGCTTTCTGGCATGCGCCGGCGGCGCAGGGCAGGACCCACCCGGGGTCGAGTTGGACCGAGGCGCCGACACCGAAGCCGTCAACCTCCAGGTGTTCGATCCCCGTGGCGACTCGCAGGGCGCAGGTTCCGCATGCCCCCATCCAACACAGGTTGGGGAATTTGAACGGCGCCTCCCTTTCGAGTTGGTCGAGGAGGGGTTCGTCGCCGCAGGCCTCGAACTGAGCCCGGGCGCCGGTTTCCTGATCGACCACGGTGACCTTGAGCATGTTGCCTCCCTAAAGAGAGCTAGAAATTTAATTCCCCAAGATGTGGTGGTCCCGGCGAGAGGTCAACACCGCATCTTGGGGATAGGGGTCTAATTACACACCTGTAGTTACAGGTATGTCAAGAGTAGTACGTCGATCCGCCCAATGGATGTTGAGGGCGCCGGAATCTGCAGTAAGGGCGAGCGGATGGTCCCCTTTGGGGGTCCAGGTGGCACCCAACCAGGGGGCCGTACGGCACTAGGACCCGGTTCCCGTCGCGCCCATAGTGATTCGTGAGGACGCACCAGCACGGACCAGAAAGCCAGTCGAGGGGCTCATCGTGAAAAGGACAATCGCCGCAATTTGTTTGATCGCAGCAGTGGGAGTTGTTGGGGCATTCGTGTGGGTGGCCAGCAGCGACACGCCGAAGGAGGTCTTGCCGGCAACGGCCACCGCCGGAACCGATTCCGGGTCCCCCGAGGTGTCGGCCGCACTCGCCGCCAACGCGACCCCCGCGGAGAAGGCCATTGCGGTGAACAAGATCATCGCCGAGGTCACCCAGGAAGCGGTTTCAAGGCCGAGTGACCAACGGATGTCGGCGGCCGAGGTGGAAGGACTCATCCGAAGCCGGATTGAGCAGATATTGCCAGAACTCTAGAGGAAGGATATCGCCGAGGAGACCGATTGGAGCAGCCGCAACATCGTCCGGCAGGACCCAGGGTCCGTTCGGACGACCATCTCAGTAGATCTCAAGTCAAGGAGAGACCGAATGAACAAGATCACTCGAGTAGTGGCCGGATCCCTCACCTCGATCATTGCGGTAGGCATGCTCGCCGCGCCGGCCGTGGCCGTGGTCCCGCTTCCGGCAATTGAGGTGGTTACCTGCCTGGCGCTCGCCCCCGCCCGCAACGCCGCCGGACTGGCAACCGCCGCATCCGGAGCCGAAGTTGAAGAAGGCATCACTGCGGTGGAGGAAGCCAAGGCTGCTATCGACCTTTCCAGTGTCGGGATGGGTTCCACCGGCCTTGCCTACATCCAGGCACTCGACGGGGTCGGCAATGTAACCGGAACCCTCGACGCCTTCATCGGTGCCATCGGCGACTTCTCCGAGGACTTGACCGGATGGATCGACGCCGTCGATGCCCTCTCGGCCGCCGGCCTGGCGCTGGGAATGAACGAGTCGGTGTTCAACTACTACAACACCCTGTGCCCCGCAGCCATCTAGTACCTGAAGAGACCAAACAGGGCCACCTTCCGGTGGCCCTGTTTGTTGTTGTGTCCGCAGCGCCTACTGGCAGGACTCGCAGTCGGGGTTGTCGATAGAGCAGGCCTGGGCCTCCAACGTCAACTCCGGAAGGGTCAGCACCGCGGTAGCGGCTCCGCCGGAGACCGCCGGAACCGGGCCGCCCCCGATCGATGCCGGTGCCTCTGCGTCCTTGCCGCCCCCTCGCTCCATGTGGGCTTTGGGCCGGCTCTCGTCGTAGGCGTAGGTGGCCTCGGAGCGGGAGCCCGGCTGGCTGAAGGCGTAGTAGGTGGACTTCAGACCGGTCTTCCAGGCTTCCAGGTACACCCGGCTCAGTGCCTCGGCATTCTTGGTGGTCAGGTAGATGTTGCGGCTGGCCCCCTGATCCACCCACTTTTGCACCACCGAGCCCTGGCGGACCAGGGTCAGCGGGGAGATCTCGTACGCGGTCTTGAACAGCTCCTTGACCTCGGCCGGGATCTCGGCGATCGACCGCAGCTCGCCTTGGCGGAGCAGGATCTCTTCGCAGACGTCGTCCCACAGGTCCAGGTCCTTCAGCTTGGTGACAAGGTTCTCGTTGACCTCCAGGAACTTGCCCGCGATGTTGTTGCGGGCGTAGACGGTGCTGAACGGCGGCTCGATGGACTGCGATGTCCCGGCGATCAGCGAGATGGTGGCCGTCGGGGCCACCGCCATCACCGTGCCGTTGCGCATTCCGCCGGCAACCTTGGTCCTCAACGACTCCCAATCCAGGCGGCTCTCCCGGTTGACGTCGACCGGTTCCGGACGCTGCTTGTCCAGCAGGGCCAGGGTGTCGATGGGAACCATGCCCTGGGACCAGTCCGATCCTTCGAAAGCGGGGAAACTGCCCCGCTCCCGTGCCAGGTCGGCCGATGCGTTGATGGCGTGGTACGAGATGAACTCCACGATGCGGTCCAGCAGGTCCAGCGCCTGGGGGCTCTCGAACGGAATTCCCATGCGCTCCAGCAGATCGCTCCAACCCATGAACCCCAACCCAACCGGGCGGCTGTTCATGTTCGCTCGGTGGGCTTCGGGGATGGCGTAGAAGTTGACGTCGATGACGTCGTCCAGGTGCCGGGCGGCCAACCGGGCGGCGGTTTGGAGGCTGTCCCAGTTGACCTGGTTGTTTTCATCCAGGTGCCGGGGCAGGACGATGGAGGCCAGGTTGCAGACCGCAACGTTGTCCTTGTCGGTCGGCAGGAAGATTTCGGTGCACAGGTTGGAGGAGTGCACCATGCCGACGTTGGAGATGGGGCAGCGGATGTTGCCCGAGTCCTTGAAGGTGAGCCACGGGTGGGAAGTCTCAACCAGGGACTTGAGCATCTTGTGGAACAGCAGGCGAGCCTTGACCGTGCGGTAGGTGCGGATACGCCCGGCCCGGGCTTCTTCGACGTAAAACTTGTAGCGGTCGCTGAACTCCTGGCCGAAGAGTTCGGGCAGGTCGCGGACCTCGTTGGGGTCGAACAGCGTCCACGGCTCGTCGTTTTCTACCCGGCTCATGAACTCGTCGTTCAAAAACAGGACGGTATTGAGGGTGTGGACCCGTTGCGACTCGTCCCCCGCCCGCTGCTTGAGGTCGAGGAAACGTTCGATGTCGTAGTGCCACGGCTCGCAGTAAACGGCCAGGGTGCCGCGCCGGCGCCCGCCCTGGTCGATGCCCGAGATCACCGCGTCCATCATCTTGATGAACGGGATGGGGCCGGAACTGCGCCCGTTGATGGACTTGATGACCGACCCGGTGGCCCGCAGCTTGGTGATTGAGGCCCCTATGCCGCCGGCGTACTTGGCCAGCTGCATGATGTCCGTCAACGCCTTGCCTATGTCCTCCATAGAGTCCTGCGCCTCCATCAGGAAGCAGGACGAAAGCTGGCTGCTGGGCGTGCCCGAGTTGAACAGCGTGGGGGTGGAGGGGATGTACTGCATCTGGCTCATGGCGTGGTAGAAGTCGATGGCCCGGGAGGTGGGGTCGTCCTCGGCAACCGATACGCCCATGGCCACGCGCATCCAGAAGTACTGCGGGGTGTCGAACAGTTCGCCGGTCTCCAGGTCCTGCACCAGGTAGCGCTCTTTCAGGGCGAACAGGCCGTTGAAGCGGAACTGAAGGTCCCGGCTGGGCTCGAGAGCCTCGGCCAGGCGCTGTAGGTCGAACTTCTCAGCCAGGTTCGCGGACAGCAACTGGCGGTCGATGCCTTCTTTGATGTAGTCGGGGAAGCGGGCGACGTGGGCCGCTTTGATGTCGTCGAACGAGTGTTTACCGAGGGCGCGCTTGTATAGGTCGAACAGCAGGACGCGGGCGGCCAGCAGGCTGTAGCCGGGGTCGTCCTGGACGTGCTGGAGACAAGAACTGAGGACCAGCTCGCCGAGTTCGGTGGAGGTTACGCCGTCGTAGATGCCCACCTCGACATCTACCAGGACGGAGTAGGTGTCAACGTCCTCCAGCCCGGTGGCTGCGGCGTCAAGGATCTTTTGGAGCTTGGACACCTGAAACGGCTCGGTGACTCCGTTGCCCTTCTTTACAAGCATTCAAGCCTCTTTTCTGGGGAAGATTCTTCTGGGCGATACCGGCGCCGATGGCAACCCAGTACCCCACGATCTTTAGTGTCCAGCCGAGCCCTTTTCCGGGCCGGCGCTTACAGGTACAACGACGGAAAGCCGTCGAGCATTCCACAACCGGTGGTGTCCTTGATGCTTCCCAAGTCCACATATTGTGATGCGCCCCGTGATACTACACGGCTGTGATTTGTGGTTGCAAGGCCTGATTTGAATTCTTTCAGCCGGGGGTGACAGACGGCCGCGAGACTGCTTTTGACGTCGCCCTTAAGCTGGAATCGTGACCGACTACGACTTTTACCTGCCGGACCAGCCCGCGGCGTGCCCACGCTGCAAGGGGCCCCTGGCGGCCTGGCACGGCTGGGACGGTCCCTGTAGGCGGGTGACCTGGGTGCAGGGCGAGAGCTATGCCAAGGACCCCGACGGCGAGGCCAATGTAATCTCGCCGGACCAGTTGGCTTTCGTGAAGTTGCCCGAGCGGTTCGAGGCCCACACCTGGTGCCTCAACTGCTGGCTCGGCCTGGTAGGTACCGGGGTTTGTACCGGCCGGCGGTGGTCCGGGTGGAGTCTCACCGACGACGCCGGACTGATTTGCGAGGCCACCCCGGCCGGCCCCGGCCGGCGGCGCTGCGGGAGTTGCCGGGAGTCCTGGGAGGAGAGGGAGACGGTGGCCTACCGAACCTGTCCCAATTGCGACCGCCTGACCCGGTTGATCGCCCGGGCGGGCTAGCCGGGAGGGTATTTTCGCTCGGCCCGTCAAGGGCATAAGCTAGAAGCATCCAGTGGAACAATGCTCCAGCCGTGTCGATCCGATGACGCTACGACGTCACGTCTCGGCAGGCCGTGCCCGGCCCGGCGCCTTGCGGCCCGGCGCCCCCAAACGCCCCCGGTTCCGATCCGCAGCCGGTCTGTTTGCGTTCGTCCTGGGCATGATCCTGTTCGCCGGTGGTCCGGCGGCCGGTCAGGCGCCCCCGGGAGGGGTCCTGGTGGCCGAGATCGACGGCGCGATCACGCCGGTGGTCGCCGATTTCTTAACCGACGGGGTGGATGCCGCCGAGCAGGGCGGGTACCAGGCGTTGGTGGTAGAGCTGAACACCCCCGGGGGCCTGGACAGCTCCATGCGGAAGATCGTCCAGAAGTTCATCGCCGCCGAGGTACCGGTTATTGTTTACGTCAGTCCCCAGGGCTCGCGTGCCGCTTCCGCCGGGGCGATCATCACCTCGGCCGCCCACGTTGCAGCCATGGCCCCCGCCACCGCCATCGGCGCCTCCACCCCGGTCGATCTGGAGGGGGGCGACTTGGATCGCAAGGTGATCAACGACGCCGCAGCCTACGCCGAGTCCATCGCCCAATTGCGCGGCCGGGACACCGAGTTTGCCCGCCAGATGGTGCGTACGGGCAGGTCGGTTCCCGCCCAGGAGGCGCTGGAGATCGGTGCCATCGATCTTTTGTCCCGATCGCTCCCCGAGTTGTTGGCCTCGGCGGACGGTCGGGAGGTGACGGTGGGCGCCGACAACCGTAAGGTCACCCTCCGGACCGACGACGCGGAAACCGTGGCGTTTGAGATGGAGTTCTTCCGCCGGATCCAGCAGTTGCTTGCCGACCCGAACCTGGCTTTCCTGTTCATGTCGCTGGGCACCCTGGCCATCGTCTACGAGCTGTCCAATCCGGGGATCGGGGCCGGCGGGGTCCTGGGAGCCATCTTCATAGTCCTGGCGCTGTTTTCCCTTTCCGTGCTCCCGGTCAGCATGGCTGGGGTGGTCCTGCTGCTGGTCGCCGCCGCCCTGTTTGCGGCCGAACTGTTCGCTCCGGGTATCGGAATCGCGGCCGCGGGCGGTGCCATCGCGCTGATGTTGAGCGGCGTATTCCTGTTTCGGGACACTCCCGGGATCCGGGTCAGCTTCGGGGTGATGATCCCGGTCACGCTGGTGGTCGGGGTGGGGGTGGTGCTGGCCGGGCGCCTGGTGGTCAGCAGCCAGCGCGGGCTGTCGACGATCACCGGCGAGCAGCAATACGTCGGCAGGGTTGTAACCGTCGGCCGGTCGGCTGGGCGGCGGGGCCAGGCCCTGTTGGATGGCGCGTGGTGGAATGTGCGAAGCGATGACGCCGAACTCAAAGCGGGAGATCAGGTGAAGATTCTTGGCTACGAAGGCCTGGATCTGCTGGTGAGCCCGGCGGATGCACCGGGGTTGACCTCGCTTCAGGAGCCGGACATAAACGACCGTTAGGAGAAAAAGATGCCTCAGGAATCACTCTTGGGAGTAGGCGCGGCCCTGCTGCTTGTGCTGTTCATTCTGGTCAAGGCAGTCCGAATCGTCGCCGAATACGAACGTGGGGTTATTTTCCGGCTGGGCCGGGTGGTCGGAGCCAAAGGCCCGGGCCTGTTCTTCATCATCCCGGTGATCGACAAGATGGTGAAGGTCAACCTTCAGACCGTCACCGCCGACATCCCCCCGCAGGACGTGATCACCAAGGACAACGTCACGCTCAAGGTCAACGCCGTCACCTACTTCAACGTTGTGGACCCCGTGAAGGCCGTGGTGGTTATCCAGGACTACATGTACGCCACTTCCCAGGTGGCCCAGACCACGCTTCGCAGCATCCTGGGCCAGGTGGAGTTGGACGACCTGCTCCTGAAACGTGACGAGATCAACTCCCAGCTCCAGTCGATCATCGATGAGTTGACCAATCCGTGGGGGATCAAGGTGACCCTGGTGGAGATCAAAGATGTGGAACTTCCCGAAGCCATGCGCCGGGCGATGGGCCGGCAGGCCGAGGCGGAGCGGGAGCGGCGCTCCAAGGTGATCCACGCCGAAGGAGAACTGGAGGCGGCGAAGTCTCTGGGCAAGGCGGCGGGGGTGCTGGAGGAGCATCCGGCGGCCCTGCAGCTTCGGCTGCTGTCCACCATGGTCGAGGTTTCGGCGGAGAAGAACTCCACTCTGATCTTCCCGGTACCGGTAGAACTCCTGCGCTTCTTCGACGCGCTACCCAAGCCGGGGGTCAACCCTGAGTCCTAGGCAGGTCGAGGTCCCCGTGGAGGGGTCCCCGGACCCGTCTGGTTCGGGTCGGGATGGAGGTGGCAATGCTTGTAGGTGAACTTCCGAACCAGACGGTCGGCGAACTGGGGCGTCATATCGCGGCCTGGTTCCCCAGACTGCTGCTGGCTGCAGGCATCCTGCTGGCCGGTTGGCTCCTCGCCCGCTTAGTGAGGATGTTGGCGGCCAAGATGTTGAGTACCTGGTCCGGGCGGCTGATCCCCCGGCTGGCCCGGATGGCGGGAGGCGGCGATATGCAGGCCCGGCTCGCCAGTTCCTCCACCAACCGATCGGTCTCCCGGGCGGTCGAGATTTTCGTGTTCTGGGCGGTCCTGATGATCTTCGCCATCATGGCGGCCGAGGCCCTGGGGTTGGACATCGTTTCGGTGTGGCTCACCGGGGTCGTGGCCCTGCTTCCCCGCATTCTCGGTGCGTTGTTCGTGGTGTTCATCGGCGTGCTGCTGGGATCGGGGGTGCGCGCCGCGGTGACCGCGGCGGCAGGGACGGCCGGCTTCGGTTACCCCATGGTGCTCGGTCGGATGGCCCGGATCGGAGTCCTGCTGGTGGCGACTATCGTTGCCCTCGACCAGTTGGGGCTGGAGGTCTCCTTTCTAATCGTGATGGTGGCGGTGGTCGCCGGGGCCATGTTGTCCGGGGCCGCCCTGGCCTTTGGGCTGGGAGCGAAGACCTCGGTAGAGAACATCCTGGCGTCGCACTACCTGGTGGATAACTTCAAGGTGGGTCATAAGATCCGGATAGGCGATATCGAGGGCAAGATCCTGGAGATCACACCCACCTCGGTGATAGTGGAATCCGGTGGAGGGAGGGCGGTCATTCCGGCCGGGGTGTTCAGCGAGAAAGTTGCCACCCTGTTGAGCCAGTGACCTCCCCCGAGGCTGCCACTCCGGCCTACCGGCGGTTGGCCGGGCGGTTTCTCCAAAGCCACCCCGTTGAGGCGGCACGGGTGATGGACCGGTTCCCCGGCGAGAACTCGGTGGATGTGCTGGAGGGGCTGGAGGCCCCCCGCATCGCTCAGGTCGTCGGTGCGATGTCGGACCATGTAGCCGCCGAGTGCGTCGCAAGCCTGGACCCCGCACTGGGAGCGGCGGTGTTGGGCGAGCTTGACCTCGATCAGGAGTCGGCGCTGCTTCGCCGGATGGGGGAGGACGAGCGCCGGCGTTTGTTGGGGGCCGTGGAGCCGGAACGGGCGGCCCTTCTGCTCAAGGTTCTGGGGTTCCCGCCCGAAAGCGCCGGCGCCCTGATGGATCCCAAGGTGCTGGCGGTCCCCGACTCGATCACCGCGGGGGAGGCGCTTGAGCGGGTTCGGGCGGCCCCCCATCTTGCCCTCTACTACCTGTACCTGCTGGACGAGAACTCCCGTTTGAGCGGGGTGGTAAACCTGCGTGAACTGTTGTTGTCGGACCCCGCTCAACCACTTGCCGGGATGATGGCGGCAAATGTCGATAGCCTCCCGGCCACGGCCGACCGCAGGGCCATTTTGGTCCACCCCGGATGGACCGAGTACCACGCTCTGCCGGTGGTCGACGAGGGGAACCGTTTTGTGGGAGCCCTCCGGTACGAAACGCTGCGGCGCCTGGAGGGCCAGGCCCGGACGGAGTTGCCCTCCGCCTCCCTGGCGGCTTCGTTGGGTGAACTCTACTGGGTGGGTTTGTCCGGCATCTTGCGCGGGATGGGCCAGGCGGTGGCGGCGGAAACTTCGCGCAGTGAAGAGGAGACCGGCCATGCCGGCTAGTACGGGCTCCCGCGAGCTGTTCGAGGCCCTCGGCGCCGACTTCATAGGCCGGCATCCTACCGAGGTGGTGCGCCTGCTGGAGCAGATGGTTCTTGCGGAAGCGGTGGGTCTGCTTGAGTCCCAGCCGTCGCCGGTTCGTGCCGACCTCATCGAGCTGACGGATCCCGACCGGGCGCTGGATCTGGTCCAAGCGCTCAGCCCCGAGGTCCTCGCGCAAACCGTGCCGCACCTGGACCTTCAACGCCTGGCCGGGCTGCTCGCCCGGCTGGAGCCAAAGGCGCAGGACGCCCAGTTGGAGGCGTTGGGAGCGGCGACCGCCGCCGAGGTGCGGGAACTTATGGCCTATCCCGAAAGGTCGGCCGGGGCGCTGATGGATCCCCGCATCCTGGTGTTCCGTAGTGATGAAACGGCCGATGAGGTCCTGGCCAAGCTGCGCAGGCCGGGCCGGGAGGTGGACGAAGATATGCAGGTGGTCCACCCGGACGGGAAGTTGATCGGCCGTCTGGCCGTCCAGTCATTGATCTCCGCCGATCCGCAGGCGCCGGTGGGCGGGCTGGCCCGCCCACCGGTGGCCGTCACCTCCACTGCCAACCTTGACGAGATCCTGGAGACCTCGGCCGGCGCCAATTCGGGCATCAGTGTGGTCGACATCGATGGCCGGCTGCTGGGGGTTATCCGGCGGAACCGGCTGACTTCCGCCGCCGAACAGGAGGCCAGCACCGACCTGCAGGCGATGGTTGGTGTGAGCCGCGAGGAGCGGGCCCTCAGTTCGCCGGGATTTGCAGTGCGCAAACGTCTCCCCTGGCTGTTCATCAACCTGGCCACCGCCTTTTTGGCCGCATCGGTGGTGGGGTTCTTCGAGTCCACCATCGCCCAGGTCACCGCCCTGGCGGTGCTCCTGCCCGTGGTCGCGGGACAGTCGGGCAACAGCGGCAGTCAGGCGCTGGCGGTGGCAATGCGCGGGCTGGCCCTGCGCGAGGTGAGGATCTCGCAGTGGCGAAGGCTGGGCAGCAAGGAGTTGGTTGTCGGTGTGGTCAACGGGGTTGCCATAGCGGTGGTTACCGCCATCGGGGTGATCATCTGGAGCGGGTCGGTAGGCCTTGGGTTGGTGATCGCGGCCGCGATGGTTATTTCGATGGCCATGGCCGGTCTCGCCGGTGCCGGGATCCCTCTGGCACTCAAAGCCTTCGGGCAGGACCCGGCCCAGTCGTCATCGATTTTTTTGACTACGGTTACCGACATAGTCGGGTTCGTCAGCTTTTTGGGCCTGGCCTCGGTGTTCGCCGATGTACTCTAGGTCCGGCCTCGGTCGGGTGCTATCTGACGACGGCGAGGGGAGTGGGGTCGAATAGCCGGTCGACAATAGCGGCGGACTGCGCCTGCTCTTGCAGGGAGTCGATGGCCTCGAGGCAGTCGTCCTCGCTGTCGTACCCATCCGGGGAGACGGCCACGATCTCGCCGCCGAGCGCAACAAACTTCCAATGGTGTTTCCCATTGGACTGATAGACCAGGAACTGCTGGCGCACGGGCATCCTGGTGCCCAGGATACATCCGAGCACGCACAAAGTCGCGAAAACTTTGACAACTACCGCGTATCGCCGCCAGAATTCGGCGAGCTCCGGCGCACCGAGAATATTCTGGAGTTCTCTGTGGAGTCCGATTCCTGAAGGGATGAAAAGGGGCCATGACCGGCGCATCCGAAACGTTTCTCGCCGAAGCCCCGGTCGCCAGGCGGAGCCTGCTGGAAGCCGTCGACCGAACCATCGCGGCTGCGGCGCCGGGTTTGGAGACATGGATCTGGCGAGGAAAAATGTGGGGTGGAACCGAGCAGACGATCCTGGGCTATGGCCGCTTTCGCTACACCAACCGCAGCGGCGAAGAGGTTGAGTGGTTTCTCATCGGCCTGGCCAACCAGAAGGCCTACGTGAGCCTGTATGTGAACGCGGGACGGGACGGAGAGTACCTGGGCCGGCTCTACGCCGGGAGGCTCGGCAA
>JAJCYE010000043.1 GCA_029263075.1 Actinomycetes bacterium | reverse complement strand
GCAACCACAGCACTCGATCGGGCACGGGTTGGAGCGGGGGTAGAACAGGTCGAGTTTGGAGATCTTGTCGGCCTTTGCGAAAGCACGGTCGGTGCCCTCTTTGTCGCCCACGTTCCAGGTGTAACAGATGTTGTCCTTCTGCCAGTCCTTGTCGTCGCGGATGAGCGGGGCGCCGGGAGCCACTGCCTGCATCGGGTTGACGATCGCCGGGAGAGGGGAGTACTCAACGTCGATCAACTCGCAGGCGTCTTTGGCGATGTAGGGGTCGTCGGCGACGACGAAGGCCACTTCTTGGCCTTGGAATCGAACCTTGTCCGTGGCCAGGACTGCCTGCGTGTCGTAGGACAACGTCGGCATCCAGGCCAGGTTGTGCTGGGCGGCGAACTCACCGGTGATGACCAGGTGAACGCCGGGGACCATCCACGCTCTGGAATAGTCGATGGAGTTGATGCGGGCGTGTGCCAGGGGGCTTCTGAGGAGCTCTCCGTGGAGCATGCCGGTCAGCTTGAAGTCGTCTACAAAGTTGCCTTTGCCTACCAATAGCCTGCCGTCTTCGACGCGGCGCCTGCTGGCGCCCAGGCCACCTATTTCAATCTCGTCTACTGCCATATTCTGTCCCGCCTTTCCGGCCTTCCGGCCGACGGCTACTTGAAATTTCCTCGGATTCCGATAGGGGACTTGATGGCTGCGCGTGCAACAGCCCGAATGGGGCACGCGATTGAGGGCGGGGGTTGGCTTACGGGCCCGGCACTCAGCACCTCCTTTTGCGCAAGCTGCAATAGCGGCGCGAGGGGCGAAACCGGGTCCGCTGGAGGTAGGAGCCAGGCAAGCTCCAGTCCCCTGGTTGGCCCCTACGCGCAACCGTATGGGCAACCCAGGATTATATACATCAGGCGTCAATCGGGCGAACCGAAGGTCGGGAACAGTTAGGTTCCCCGGGTCTACGCGTCCGCCGGGGGAGGGGGATTCGTTCCCAACAGGTCGATCGGATCTCCCGGGTCGAGCTTCCCGGAGCTATCTGCGGTGAATTTGCGCCCGGCGAGGTGGCCGGCGCGGACCGGCCGAACTCCGGCCGCTTCTTCCAGTGCCGAGATCGCTCGCCGGTGACTTACCACCAGAATGGTCTCGGCTGTGAAGCCGTTGCCGCCCCCGTCCGCCGAACCGTTGTTTAGGACCCGGCGCATCGCTTCGGTGACCCGGATCCGCAGCGCACTCAGGCTCTCGCCTCCGGGAGTGGACTCCAGGGTGCCGGCGCTCCACTCCGCAAGCAGGCGGGGCCATCGTTTTTCGATATCCGCACGGGTGAGGCCGCTCCACTCACCGACATCCACCTCCCTAAGGCCCTCCTCGACTCCGAGGACGTCGACCCCGAGGGTTTCGGCCAGGATGCCGGCGGTGCGACGGGCCCGGCTGAGGTCGGACGACACGATGCGGTTAATGGTGACCCCCGCCAGCGCTTTGGCCGCCCGGGCCGCCTGCTCCTCTCCCCGGGCCGAGAGGGCGGGGTCTGCCTGACCCTGCCAGAGGCCGAGGGCGTTCCACTCGGACTCACCGTGGCGAACGACGAGAACGTTGGTGGGGTGTGGTTGGTCCATGAGCCCGATTATGGTGGCTCGCGGCGAATCCGGTGTCGGAACGGTCAAAAAGGCCCCAAATTTTCGGCCGATTTGTGGCCCGAATGGGCTATGATTTTTGTACCAGAGAAAGGAGGTGGTCCGTATTAGTGAAAGTCTGATCGGGACCCTGGAGGTGACCGGCCGCTAGGTCGGAGTGCTGGCTTCAACCAGCGAATTCACACCGGGCCACCCCCGAGAACGGATGCCGGATTGGTCCCGCCGGAGCAGCAATCCAACTCGGGCTCCTATGTCCAGTAATTGAAAAAAGAACGAAGGGCGCCTTGACCGGGCGCCCTTCGTTTTATGTCCGGCCTCCGGCGGTTCCGGGTTGGGTCCTAGGGACGGCTGGTCGAACCAAGTACTATTGCTGTGTAGGGCCTGTAGCTCAGCGGTTAGAGCAGGGGACTCATCGGAAAATGGTGCCGCTCCACGGAAACGTGGGGCAAGGAACGGGATGAATTCAGGGGAACCGCAACGCCTCGGGGCGCCGGCAATCCTGAGCCAAGCCGGCGGTACACCGTCGGAAGGTGCAGAGACTACCTGGGGGATGGGTCGAAAGACCCGAGGTCCCTTAATAACAGGCAAAGAGCGTCCCGCGCCCTAACGGACAACCTTTATCGGATGAGACGAGGGCGATGAGATAGTCCACTTCCGCCAGTAACGGCGGGGCGAGTGAATCCCTTGGTCGCAGGTTCGAATCCTGCCGGGCCCACCGTTTTGCGGGGTGAGAACCCCCGCACCATTGCGGGCCGACCTGTTCCCACTCTTCTCCCAACGTTCGCCGGGCGGCTCAGGTCTCACCCTTTGGCGGCAGCTTGTGGGGAGCCGCCCTCACGGGGATCTCGGCGCCGCGCTCCACCCCACCCGGGGGCCGCCACTTCCAGCAGCTCATGCAAGGCTCGCCTGCAGGTCTTCTACGAGCGCCACAAAGGAATCAGCGATCACGGCCCCGTCCTCAGCGCCGCCCGCCGCCCGGGCGGCCATGGTCACGCCCACGCTCTTGGGGCTCCCGAAGAGGACCGTCACCTGCTCCAGCGCCTCTGAGGTGACCGCGCCGGCGAGATCGTCTGTCCTAAGCATTTTCAAGCGATCAGCGAAATCGTCAGTGGGGATGGCCCGTAGCAATCGCAGCACGTCGAGCGCATCCTTGTCGCGGACGCGTTGGTCGTCATCGCTGCGCTCGGC
>JAJCYE010000042.1 GCA_029263075.1 Actinomycetes bacterium | reverse complement strand
AAATCGTGCGCGTAGAGACACCCGTGGGCTTCGTTCTTCGAAAAATCCCCCAGGAGGAAGCCCTTGCTGAATTGAATCCCGACGAGATGGGGGAGTTGCTCGACACCGTGGCCGTACGCCCCCAAGGTCTCATCCCATTCCGAGGTGCCAAGCGCATGCGATTTCGCTTATCCGGCATGCCCGATAGTGCCGTCCCGCCATCCGATGGGATTCAGCAAAGTACAGGCGATCTCGAATACGAAATCATCCCGCCACTTGGTCCTGACCCAAGTGGCCCGCCTCTGAATACCCCCGGGCCGTTCCTGCTCGGCGATGCCTTTGTGCAAATCGATCACCCACGCATCGCCGATCATTCAGAAATGATCACCATCGATCTCAATGATGACTGGAACAAAGCCCAGGCCATCTACCGATGGGTATATGTCAACGTTAACAAAACCATCGTCATGAGTTTCCCCTCGGCGCTGGATGTGCTCCAATCCATGGAAGGCGACTGCAACGAGCATACCGTGCTGTACACAGCCCTGTCCCGTGCAGCAGGCATCCCCACTAAAATGGCCATTGGGTTAGTATGGAGCGATGACCTGAACGGTTTTTACTATCATGCCTGGCCTGAGGTATACATAGGGCAGTGGATCCCCATGGATCCCACCTTGGGCCAGCCTATTGCCGATGCAACCCACATTAAACTCCTCGAAGGAGGAATTGACAGTTGGCCCCAGCTAGCCGGATACTTGGGACAAGTTCGCGTGGAGATACTGGAAATCGAATGATTAAAACCAATGACCTGACAAAAAAATTCGGTTCAAATATAGCCGTAAACCAGTTGAACCTGGATATCCCCGAGGGAGAGTTTTTCTGCTTTCTTGGTCCCAACGGAGCCGGCAAAACCACCACCATGGAGATGGTGGAAGGCCTGCGCAAACCCGACGGCGGGACCATCAAAATATTCGGCGAATCCCCATGGCCACGCAACGTCGGCATCCTGCACCGGATCGGCATCCAGCTACAGGCCTCTGCATTTTTCGACAAGCTGACCTCCATCGAACAGTTGCGGACCTTCGCCTCGCTCTACGACGTAAAGGCCGGGGGGGCCGAGGAGATGCTCGAACTAGTGGGCCTGTCCGAGAAGGCCGGCACCCGGGAGGACAAACTTTCCGGTGGGCAGCGGCAACGGCTCTCCATCGCCTGCGCGCTGGTTCACGACCCGGACATCGTCTTCCTGGACGAGCCCACTTCAGGTCTGGACCCCCAGGCGAGGCGCAACCTGTGGGACGTGTTGGAGTCCATCAGGGAGCGGGGCAAAACCATCGTTTACACCACCCACTACCTGGAAGAGGCGGAAGAACTCTGTGACCGGGTGGCCATCATGGAGTCCGGCCGCCTACTGGCCCTGGACACACCGGCCAACCTGGTCGAAGGGTTGGAGGCACCGACGCGGGTGTTGCTCAAACACGGAGTGCTGGCGGTGGAGGCCGCCCGCCGGATAGCGGGCGTGGAGACGGCCTCCGACGAGAACGATCTTTTGACAATCACCACCCGCAGCCCGGGTCCGGTCCTGGCCCACCTTGCGGAGAACGTCTCTTTGGACACCCTGCAGGTGCGGACCACCACGCTCGAGGACGTCTTTTTGCACCTGACCGGCCGGGAGTACCGGGAATGAGTGCGTTTTCCAGCCTTTCGTCGGCTGCCCTCAAAGGATTTTTCCGGGACAAGGTGGCGGTGTTCTTCAGCTTCGCCTTTCCATTGATGTTCATCGTGATCTTCGGGCTGATCTTCTCCGACGCCGGTACCAACAAGATTGAGATCGGCGTCGTGGGCGAGGGCCCGGTCATCACCGCCCTCGACTCAACCGGCGCTTTGGAACTCACCGAGTTCGACAACTTCCAAGAAGCGTTCCAAAAGGTCAAGGACGGCGACCTCCCGGCGGTGGTCGCCGCCGAAGGCAACACCGTGACCCTGCGCTACGCAGCCTCCGACCAGACCGCGGCCGCCACGGTTCGGGGAATCGTGGCGGGCGTTGTCAACGATGTGAACCTGCGCTCCAGCGGGGCAACCGCCACCTACCGGGTGCAGGCCCAACAGGTGGAGGACACCACCCTTAAGCCCATCCAGTTCATCGTGCCAGGCATGATGGCCTGGGGTGTTGCTCTCGGCGCCGTCTTCGGCTCGGCCTTCACCCTGGTCAGTTGGCGCAAGAAGCAGGTCCTGCGGCGGCTGCGTTCGGCGCCGATAAACATCTTCGTGATCCTCGGCTCCCGACTGGTGGCCACGATGATGATCGGCGTAGTGCAGGCGGCGGTATTTATCGGGGTCGGGACCCTTCCGGTGTTCGGGCTGAAACTGTCGGGGACCTGGTGGATGTCCCTCCCGATTCTCCTGCTGGGCATCGTGGCTTTTTTTGCCGTGGGCCTGGTGATCGGGTCGTTTTGCAAGACCGAAGAAGCCGCCTCCGGGGTGGCAAACGCGGTCATCGTCCCGATGGCTTTCCTTTCCGGGGTCTTCTTCCCCTTGGACGGCGCCCCTTCATGGATGCAGACGGTCTCGAAATTTATGCCTCTCAGGCACATGAACGATGGGATGTCGGACTTTTTGGTACGGGGGGACGGGGCACAAGCGCTGGTGTCGCCCTCGCTGATACTGGTCGGCTTCACCGTCCTCATGCTTTTGCTCGCCAGCAAACTCTTTAGCTGGGACGCCAGCTAGCCGAACCAACACCCCACCTCCTCCACCCGGCTTGGAAGGTATTGTTGAGGGGCAGGAGGGGACTTGGAGCGCCTTCCCCTCAGCCACTTCGATCCACAAGTCCCAAGGGAGGTTCGCCCGTGACCAAAACGCTCGACTTCAAAGTAGCCGACCTGTCCTTAGCCGAATTCGGCCGTAAGGAAATCCGGCTCGCCGAGCACGAGATGCCCGGGCTCATGTCCGTTCGCAGGGAGTACGCAAAGAGCCAACCCCTGGCCGGTGCCCGCGTTACCGGGTCTTTGCACATGACGGTGCAGACCGCGGTTCTAATCGAAACATTGACCGCCCTTGGCGCCGATGTCCGCTGGGCGTCCTGCAACATCTTCTCCACTCAGGACCATGCGGCAGCCGCGGTTGCCGTCGGACCCGACGGCACGGTTGACAACCCGAGCGGCACACCGGTCTTCGCCTGGAAGGGCGAAACGATGACCGAATACTGGTGGTGCGCCGAACAGGCGTTGACCTGGCCGGGCGAGGACGGGCCCAACATGATCCTGGACGACGGTGGCGACGCCACGATGCTCGTCCACAAAGGCGTCGAGTACGAAAAGGCCGGGGCAGTTCCCGCTCCCGCCTCCGGCGACTCCGAGGAATGGCACGTTTTCCTGGCCCTGTTGACCGAGCGGCTGGCCGACAGCCCCGGCAAGTGGACCAAGATGGCCGAAGGGATCAAAGGCGTCACCGAGGAGACCACCACCGGCGTTCACCGCCTGTACGACATGGCCAAAAACGGCCAGTTGCTCTTCCCGGCAATCAACGTCAACGACGCGGTGACCAAGTCCAAGTTCGACAACAAATACGGCTGCCGGCACTCGTTGATCGACGGCATCAACCGGGGCACCGACGTTCTGATCGGCGGCAAGACTGCCGTGGTCTGCGGCTACGGCGATGTGGGCAAGGGTTGCGCAGAAAGCCTGCGAGGCCAGGGCGCCCGGGTGATAATCACCGAGATCGACCCGATCTGCGCCCTCCAAGCGGTTATGGACGGGTACCAGGTAACAACCCTGGAGGATGTTGTCGGGACCACCGACATTTTCGTCACCACCACCGGCAACAAGAACATCATCACCGCCGCCCACATGAGCCGGATGAAGCACAACGCGATCGTCGGCAATATCGGGCACTTCGACAACGAGATCGACATGGCCGGTCTGGCCCAGATCCCGGGCATCGTGAAGATGAACGTCAAACCTCAAGTCGACACGTGGACCTTCCCCGACGGCCACGCGGTGATCATCCTCTCCGAGGGGCGACTGCTCAACCTGGGTAACGCCACCGGGCACCCGAGCTTTGTGATGTCGAACAGCTTCACCAATCAGGTGATCGCTCAGATTGAGATCTTCACCAAGACCGAGGACTACCCGATCGGTGTCTACGTCCTGCCCAAACACCTCGACGAGAAGGTTGCCCGGCTCCACCTGGACGCCCTGGGAGTCAAGTTGACCAAACTCACCGAAGAGCAGTCGGCCTACCTGGGAATCCCGGTCGACGGCCC
>JAJCYE010000041.1 GCA_029263075.1 Actinomycetes bacterium | reverse complement strand
GTCGCTAACACCCAACATTGGCGATCCGGAGTTTGGCGAGACCTTCCAGCAGATCGTCGGGTCCACCGGCCTGGACAAGGTGTTCCGGGGCCGTACCCGGGTGCTGGTGATCACCGGGGACACGGTGTCGTCCAAGATGGCCGGCCCAGCAATCCGCGCCTGGGAGATGGCCACCGAACTCAGCCGCAAACACGAGGTGCGCCTGCTGGTGGTCAAGGCTGCCGACATTACCCCGAAAACTTTTGAGATGGATGTCCTGAACGACGCCACCCTGCCCGACCACCTGGATTGGGCCGATGTTGTGCTGTTCCAGGGCTTCATCATGCATCACCGGCCGGTGGTGGGAGAGTCCGGAAAAATCCTTATCGCCGACCTCTACGATCCGTTCCACCTGGAGAACCTGGAGATGTTCCGCCAGGACGACGCAGGCAAACGCAAGAACATCTTCGAGTCCGATCTGGAGGTCATCACGGCGCAGTTGCGTAGCTGCGACTTCTTCATCTGCGCCAGCGAGAAGCAGCGGGACTTCTGGCTCGGGCAGTTGGCAGGCGCCGAGCGACTGAACCCTCACGTCTACGACCGGGACCCGACGCTCAGGACCCTCATCGACGTTGTGCCTTTCGGCCTGCCCTCCGACACCCCCATCCACCATAAGCAGGTGCTGAAGGGGGTCGTCCCGGGCATCGGGGTGGACGACAAGGTAGTCCTGTGGGGCGGTGGGATCTACAACTGGTTCGACCCGCTCACGCTGATCCGGGCGGTCGAAAGAGTGAGCCGGGACCACCCCGAGATCAAGCTGTTCTTCATGGGCCTCGCCCACCCCAACCCGGATGTGCCGGAGATGCGGATGGCGGCGCAAGCCCACGACCTGGCCGACGAGTTGGGCTTGCTGGGTAAACACGTCTTCTTCAACCAGGGCTGGGTCCCCTACCAGGAGAGGTCGAACTACCTGCTGGAGGCGGACATCGGCGTGTCCTGCCACCTCGAGCACATCGAGACCACCTACTCCTACCGCACCCGGGTCCTGGACTACTTCTGGTCGGAACTGCCGGTCATAGTCACCCGGGGTGACGCCCTCAGCCAGTTGGTCGAGGAGCGCAAGCTGGGCCTGACCGTAAGCCCGGGCAGCGTGGAGGGCTTCACCGAGGCCCTGACCCGCATGCTGGAGGACGAGGAGATGGCTCGGGAGTTCAAGCTGAACGTGGGCAAACTACGTCCCGAACTGACCTGGGGCCAGATCCTCAAGCCCCTGGACGCTTTCTGCTCCAACCCGCAGCGGGCCGCCGACCTGCTCGGTGTTGACCGGACCGGGGTCCGCATCAGCAACCGGCGGCGCCTAATGGCCCGGATGAGCCTGGCTTGGGACGAGGGTGGGGTTCTACTGGTCGCCCGGCGGGCGGCCGGCTATATGAACCGCAACGTGATCAACCGGGGCAAGTTCTAAAGGTTCGCCGCCCGCTGGACCGGACGGAATCTTAGGCCTGAGAGCGCGCCCGATCTCCCGGAACGGGTAAAGCACCTCCCGGCCGATCGTCATCGCCCAACCTATCGGCGCCAACGAGGTGGGGCGGCCGAAGTCCACCCCCGCCACCCCGGTCGCCGGGTACTCGTCGTAGCCGGCGTGCAGCGTGCCGAAGACCCGGTCCCACACCGTGAAAAGGACGCCGAAGTTCTTGTCGTAGTGCCTGGTCTCGATCGAGTGGTGAACCCGGTGGTACTGGGGCGTCACCAGGATGTGTTTGAGCGGCCCCAGGTTCGTGCGGACGTTGGTGTGAATGAAGCGGTTGTACCAGAGAGTGAACAGCCCGACACCCATGATGGCGAACGGGGTCAGGTTCAGGGCGAAGAGTGGGAGGAATGTGAGTGCGTGGGCGACCAGGTACTCCGCGAAGTGGACCCGCAGATCGGTGAACAGGTTCATCTCGGTCTGGGAGTGGTGGATGACGTGGAAGTGCCAGAGCCAGCGGACTTTGTGCCTGACGAAGTGGTGCAGCCACTGCAAGAAGTCGAAGGCAAGTATTGAAAAGCCGACCCGCAACCAGACCGGCCACTCGCTCACGAATCCGAAACTGAACCCGCCGGTCAGCCTGTCGTACGCCAGGCTGATCAGCCCCACGAATGCGGGGAAGGCGGCAACCTTAAAAGCCAGGTCGAGATTGAACCAGCAGAAGTCTTCGAAGAGGCCCCAGGAGAGGACTTTCTGTTCCCGGATCGCCGGGCGAGCACGTTCGATGAGCAGCAGCAGGGCGACCCCGGCGAAAAACCACCAGTTGCCGTACACCTCGGACGCTGCGGCGTAGAAGGGGGCGATCGGTTCGGGCAGCGGCCACCCGAACAGCGAGTACGCGACACCGGGCTCCATTGGCGGATTTTAGCGAAGCGGGAGCCCGGCGCCTGCGGTTTCCACCCGGTTGGCTGTCGATCGACCTTCCGCCGTCCCGATTGGCAGGGCTACCCGCTGGAAGGGGTTGTTCTGGTTAGGGTGCCGGCACCGCCGTGTCGGGGACAATCGGAGCAACCGGGTCCGGGGCTGCGGGAGCAGGGGCGGTGGCCTCACGGTTGTGGGCTACGTGATCCAGGTATCCCCGGATCACCTGATCGGCCGGCCCCGACATCTTCAGGGACCCATGTTCCAGCCATGCCGCCGAGTCGCACAGGCTTTGAACCATCTCCATGGAGTGCGACACCACCACGATGGTGCAGCCGGAGCCCTTCAGCTCGGTGAACTTGTCGGCGCAGCGCATTTGGAATTCGGCGTCGCCCACGGCCAGGACTTCGTCCACCAGCAACACGTCCGGCGACACGTTGATGGCGATCGAAAAGCCCAGTCGCACGTACATGCCGGAGGAGTAGTTCTTGACCGGGGTGTCGATGAACCTCTCAATGCCCGAGAAGGCGACGATCTCATCGAACTTGCGGTTCAGTTCCTTGGAACTGATCCCCAGGATGGCGCCGTTGAGGAATACGTTCTCCCTGCCCGACAGTTCGGGGTGGAAGCCGGCCCCCAACTCTAGCAGGGCCGAGATGGATCCGTTGACCACCACGCTGCCCTCATCCGGGACCAGGATCTTGGCCATGCACTTCAAAAGTGTCGACTTGCCGGATCCGTTTTCGCCGATCAGGCCATAGCTGGAAGCTACCGGGATCGTCAGTGAAACGTCTTTGAGGGCCCAGAACTCCTCGTACACCCCGCGGCTGCGGCGCAGGACCATCTGCTTGATGCTCTGATTGCGCTCGTGGTAGATGCGGAACTTCTTCGAGACGTTCTCGACGATTACCGCGTTTTGGTCGCTCAAAGTTCCTCCGCGAACTTGGCCTCGAGCTTGCGGAACACCCACAGGCCGAAGGTCATGCTGATCAGTGCCGACACCGCCATGTAGAAGAACGTCGACGGGGACGGAGATCTCAGGTTATAGAAGATGTCACGGTACGCCTCGGAGAAGTGGACCATCGGGTTCAGCAGGTAGACGGTTTTGAGCGGCCCGGTGATGCGAGGGTTGCTGAAGACCAAAGAGGTCGGGTAGATGATCGGCGTTGCGTAGAACCACAGCAGGAGCAGGATCTGGAGGAAGTGTTCGATGTCCCTGAAGTACACATTCAGGGCTCCCAGGCACAAACCGATGCCCAGGACGAAGAACATCTGCAGCACGATGACCACCAGAGCCGCCGGCAGGTAGACAAAAACGAACTGCCCCACAAAAATCAGGGCGACCGACAAAACGCCGAGTTCGATAAGCAGGTTGGTGTTCCAACTGAGCACGCTGGCCGCCGGGAGCACCGCCCGGGTGAAGTAGACCTTCTTGATGAGCCCGGCGTTGGCCACCACCGATCCGGTGGCCGCGGTCAGTCCCGCAGAGAGGAAGTTCCACGGCAAAAGCCCGGAGATCAGGAAAAAGCCGAAGTTCTTCAGGCCGCTGGGGGAGCCCAGGGGAGGGTCGACTCCGAAGACGTACAAAAAGACGAAGGTGAAGATCAGCATGGTGGCCAGAGGGTTGACCATCGACCAGGCCCAGCCCAGCGTTGACCGCTTGTATTTGCTGCGGTTCTCCCGGAGAGTGAGGTTGATCAGCAGCGATCTGGCTGCCGCAAAGTCCTTCGCTCTGGTGTTACTTGCGACCTTGTTCACGCGAATACCTTACCTTTAGCCGGAGTCGGCCCTTGTTCGGCCGGTTCCGGGGTCCTCGGCAGATGGGTAGGATCGAGTTTTGCCGGCGAAGTACCGACTCGATTTGGGGGGGACGTAGTATGGCCGAATCAACGCCCAGGAGCGCCCCGGAAAGCTTGACGGTGCTTATCCCCGTCCTCAACGAGGTGGCTACGTTGCGCCCGGCCCTCGAACGTCTGCTCAAGACCGACCTCGGCCTGCGGTTGGATGTGGTGGTGATCGACGATGGATCGACCGACGGCAGCGTGGAGTCGGTCTCGGACCTGCTCGGCGACGGGGTGCGGGTGGTGAGCCACCCGGTCAACCGGGGAAAGGGGGCGGCGCTAAGGACCGGGATCGCCGCAGCCCGGGGCGACCTGCTGACCGTCCTGGACGCCGACCTGGAATACGACCCGGCCGACTACGTAGCGATGATCGCCGCGATCGTTGAAGACCAGGCGGAGGTCGTTTACGGCAAACGGTCCTTCGGCACCCACAGTGCTTACTCGTTCTGGTATGTCATCGGGAACAAGGCGGTCAGTTTCTGGGCCAGCTTTTTGTACAACGCATGGCTTTCCGATCTGGAAACCTGCCTGAAGATGAG
>JAJCYE010000040.1 GCA_029263075.1 Actinomycetes bacterium | reverse complement strand
ACGTAATGAACGGAATTTGACCGATCGGTCATACTTCTGGTTGTTAATAAGACCCGTCTTCGGGGCACGGTGAAATTCCGGACCGGCGGTAAAGCCCGTGACCCTCTTCTCCGGAAGAGGTGGACCTGGTTCGTTTCCAGGGCCGACAGTTAAAGTCTGGATGGGAGAAGACGGCGTGTTAAGGCGCGCGCATTTGCCGCTGCGTCTTTTCCTGCCTATTCTCCGCGCCCCGAGCGAGTCCCGGAAGAGGGACGCGATGCTGGAGAACGACACGAGTTGGATGCGGCAGGCTCTCCGTCTTGCCGCCCGCGGCCGGGGGCGGACGAGCCCGAACCCCATGGTCGGCTGCGTGCTGGTTAAGCAAGGTCAACTGGTGGGTTCCGGCTGGCACCATCGTGCCGGCGAACCTCACGCCGAGGTGTTGGCCCTGCGGGACGCCGGCACCGAGGCCCGTGGTGGCACCGCATATGTAACTTTGGAGCCTTGCGCCCATCAGGGCCGGACGCCCCCGTGCTCCGATGCGCTCATAGCCGCCGGGGTGGCCAGGGTGGTGGCGGCCATGCAGGATCCCGACCCGCGAACCGCCGGTAAAGGGCTCGCTGCCCTCAAGCGAGCGGGCATCGGCGCCGAGGTGGGCGTGATGGAGTCCGAGGCCCGCAAACTCAACCAGGAATACATCCTTCACCGCACCCACGGTCGCCCGTTCGTCACCTACAAAGTAGGTATGTCGGTGGACGGCCGGACTGCGGCGGCCGACGGTTCGTCCCGGTGGATTACCTCCGAGGAGTCCCGCCGGGACGCCCATCGCCTGCGGGCGCAGGCGGATGCAATCTGCGCCGGAATCGGCACGGTACTGGTCGACGACCCCCTCCTTACCGTGAGGGGGGTCCGCCGGGCCGGCCCCCACCTAAGGGTGGTGGTCGACTCTCAGGCGCAAACCCCGGTCGGGGCGAAAGTCCTGACGGGCGGGGACCCGACCGTGATCTTCACCACCACCGCCGGCGACGATCCGGCGGTCGTTGCGCTGGTGGAGGCCGGTGCCGAGGTGGTGACCGTGCCCGCCGACCGGAACGGGCGGGTGGCGCTTCCCGAGGCCATGGGACGGCTTGCCGAACGCGGCGTCCTGTCGCTGTTGTTGGAAGGGGGAGCAACTCTCGCCGCCGAGTTCATGCGGTGCGGATTTGTCGACCGCTACGTCTTTTACGTCGCCCCCTCGCTGATCGGCGCTTCGCCCGCGGGGATCTTGAACGGCTGGGCAGCCGGGTCGATTGAAGACCGGCGCCGGCTGACCATCTCGGACGTCCGGCGGGTCGGACCTGACCTTAAAGTCACCGCCTATCCGATGAAACAGGTCGGCTGATGTTCACCGGCATCATTGAAACCCTCGGGACGGTGAAGCAGATCTCCGGCGCTCGAATCCGGCTGAGTTCCGGCTTCTCGGACCTGGTGGTAGGGGAGTCGATTGCGGTCAACGGGGTTTGCCTGACCGTGGTTTCCCCTGCCGGGGGAGAGTTCTCGGCCGACATCTCGGAGGAGACCGCCCGGCGGACCAGCCTCGGCTCCCTCGTGCCGGGAAGTCGTGTCAACCTCGAGCGGGCGATGCCCGCGAGCGGCCGCTTCGGGGGCCACGTCGTCCAGGGCCATGTCGACGGAACCGGCGCCGTAGCCGGCGCGATTGAGCTCGACGGTTCCGTGGAGATGAGCTTTTCAGTCCCCACCGAACTGGAGCGTTATTTGGTGGAAAAGGGATCGGTAACCGTGGAGGGCGTGAGTCTCACGGTTGCCCGCTTGGAGGAGGGCCAGTTCTCGGTGGCCTTTGTCCCTCACACATTGGAATGCACCACCTTCGGCGCCAAGTTGCCCGGAGATCCTGTGAACATTGAAGTCGACGTCCTGGCGAAGTATGTCGAGCGGTTGCTCGGCTACGCGCCCGGTCAAGAGCAGCGGAGGTAAACGGTGGAATTTGCAACGGTAGAAGAGGCGATAACCGAGCTCCAGGAGGGCCGGATGATCATCGTCGTCGACGATGAAGAACGTGAGAACGAGGGTGACTTCGTCATGCCCGGGGAGAGGATCAGCCCGGACGACCTGAACTTCATGGCAACCCAGGGCCGGGGACTGATCTGTACCTCGGTCACCCAGGAGCGCCTGGAGGTCCTGAACATCCCGATGATGGTTTCCGAAAACACCGCTCCCCATGGCACCGCCTTTACCGTTTCGGTCGACCTGAAGATTCCGGGGCACACCGGTTCGAGCGCCTACGACCGGGCCATCACCATCCGGGCTCTGGCCGCCCAGGAAACGGTCCCCGGCGACCTGGCTCGCCCCGGCCATGTATTCCCTTTGCGGGCATCCAGCGGGGGAGTGTTGCGCCGGGCCGGTCACACCGAGGCCGCATCCGATCTGGCCCGGCTGGCCGGGTTCGCCCCGGTCGGGGTTTTGGCCGAGATCATGGACCCTGACGGGACCATGGCTCGCCTGCCGCACCTGATCGAGTTGGCGAAGAAGTTCGATCTCAAGATCCTCACCATCAAAGACCTGATCGCCTACCGGCGCCAGAGGGAGAAGCTCGTGGAGAGCATGGGGATAGCCAAAATGCCCACCGCCTTCGGCGAGTTCGAGTGCCACGCCTACCAGTCGACAATCGACCACCAGGAGTACGTCGCCTTCGTCAAGGGCGACATTTCCGGGAAGGAGGACGTGCTGGTTCGGGTGCACAGCCAGTGTTTGACGGGCGATGTCTTTCAGTCGGCGCGTTGCGACTGCGGCCCCCAGCTCCGCCAGGCGATGGAAAAGATCCAGGAGGCCGGCGAGGGAGTTGTGCTGTACATCATGGGTCACGAGGGCCGCGGAATCGGCCTCACGCACAAGATCCGCGCTTACAAGTTGCAGGATCAGGGTCACGACACCGTCGACGCCAACCGCAAGCTGGGCTTCGCCCCCGACCTACGTGACTACGGCATCGGTGCCCAGGTCCTCGCCGACCTCGGTATTACCAGCATGCGCCTGATGACCAACAGCCCGCAGAAGTTTGCCGGGATCGAGGGGTACGGTTTGTCGATCACCGACCGGGTGCCGTTGGAAACCAGCCCGACCGAGCAGAACATCGCCTACCTCAGGACCAAGCGCGACCGGCTGGGCCACCTTCTTGAGGGCCTGGGCAGCAGCGACTCGTCTTCGGACGGGGAGGGTTCGGTTTGAGGCTGATCAAAGGTGACCCCGACGGCAAGGACCTGAAGATCGGGGTGGTCATCAGCAGGTTCAACACCGCGATCACCGACAAACTGCTCGAAGGGGCCCTGCAGGGGCTTTTGGATTGCGGGGTCCACCCCGATAACGTAACCGTGGTCTCGGTGCCCGGGGCCATTGAGATCCCCGGTGCGGCCAAGAAACTGGTCAGCCAGGTGGATGCGATTGTCACCCTGGGCGCGGTGGTCCGCGGGGAGACCGAACACTTCACCTACGTCTGTAAAGCCGCGCAGGAGGGGATGATCCAAGTGGCGCTGGACTCGGGCGTGCCTATGACCTTTGGTGTGTTGACCACGGAGAACTCCGAGCAGGCGCTTGCCCGCTGCGGCGGCGCCAAGGGTCACAAGGGGTACGAGGTTGCCCAAGATGCTGTGGAACTGGCGAACACATACAAGATGATCGGTTGAGCGGATTCAGCCCGGAGGCCAAGAACGAGTCTGCGATTCAGTGCCGCTGCTTTAAGTCGCTCTAGGGAATCCAAAGGTAGGAAGCGCCGGGCTTGCGAGAGATGCCGAGTTCCGACTTGATCTCGTCCGCCGCCCCGCTTACGCCCAGGAACCCCAGCCCCTCGAACAATCCGCGAACGGGCTGGTAGGCGACGAGGGAAGCGTCTGCGGAGTCCGCCAACCTCTTCGCCCTGTCGAATGCGGTGTCCCGGTCACCCAGGCGATCCACCAAGCCGATTTCTTTGGCCTGATTTCCCGAGTAGATGCGGCCGTCGGCTATTTCGCGGACCCGATCCTCGGGAATGCCCCGGCCATCGGCGACCACCTTCACGAAGCCGCCGTAGGCTTCATCGATCAGCGTCTGAAATAGCTGCCGTTCCTGGTCGGTCATCTCGCGGAAGGGCGAGCCGATGTCCTTCAGGGCGCCACTTTTGATCACCGACATGCCGATGCCCAGTTTGCCGGCGGCCTCGGTGAAGTTCGGGATCATGGCGATAACGCCGATGCTCCCGGTCCAGGTGAACCGGTGGGCCACGATTTCAGTTGCCCCGGCTGATATGTAGTAGCCACCGGAAGCGGCGGTGTCGCCCATAAGTGAGACGACGGGCATGTCCTCGGCAACCTCGCTGACCTTGTTATAGATGGCGTCGCTGGCCAGGACCCCGCCTCCGGGAGAGTCGACGTTGAGGATGAGCCCTACAACGTTGGGGTCTTCGGTCGCCCTCTCCAACTGCTCGATGATGTTGTGGTCGGTGGCGCCGGAGGCGCTACCTTCGGGGTCGGAGAAGATTTCGCCGATGACGTTGATCATCACGATCTTGTCGGCGGATGCGCCCTCTTCCACCAGGACTTCGTCGTAATTCGCACCGGCCGAACCGCCTGAAATGCCGCCGGAAATGCTGCTGACGAAGAGCGCCACTATCCAAAGACTCATCACGATCACCAGGGTTCCGATGATCAACCAGGCCCGTTTTGCCCCCTTTGACGCCATGAATCCACCTTACACGGTAGGATCTTGCCTCATGCTCCGATTGGTTATTCCCAAAGGGAGCCTCGAAAACCAGACCCTGGCTTTGTTCGAGGCTGCCGACATCCGCCTCCTGCGCGGTTCCGACCGTGACTACCACGGCACGGTCGACGACCCGCGCCTGGATCGCTTCTCACTACTGCGGCCCCAGGAAATCCCGAGATACGTGGAGGAGGGGTTCTTCGATGTAGGCCTGACCGGCCTGGACTGGGTACGGGAGACCGGATCCGACGTGCAGACCATCGCCGAACTTGCCTACAGCAAGGGGAACGTGGGTGCGCGTGGGATTGTGAAGATCGTGCTGGCGGTCTCCGACAGTACCGACATCACAAGCGTTGAACAGATGCCCCCGGGTAGCCGCATCTCAACCGAGTACCCGAACCTGACCCGCAAACTTTTCGAAGATCTGGGTATCCCGGTGAAGATCTTTATGTCTTACGGAGCCACCGAAGCCAAGGTGCCGGAGATCGTCGATGCGATAGTCGATGTGACCGAGACCGGAAGCACCCTGCGCAAGAACCATTTGAGGATCATTCACACGTTGCTGCACTCGCCGACTCTGCTCATCGCCAACAAGCAGTCCTGGGACGATCCGGAAAAGCGGCAGGCGTTGGAGGAGTTGAAGATCCTGATCTTCGGCGCGGTCGACGCCCGGGGAAAGGTCTTGGTAAAGCTCAATGTCGGGAAAGACGACCTGGAACCGGTGTTGGAGGTCATCCCGGCGCTGGGCTCGCCCACCGTGTCGCAACTAGCCCACGGGGACGGCTTCGCCATCGAAAGTGTTGTCAAAAAAACCGACATCAACGTGCTGATCCCCACGCTCAAGGCCCGGGGCGCCACCGGAATCCTCGAACTGCCGATCACCAAGATCGTCGACTAACCGCAAAAGCGGTTGTTCAGACCCGCACCACCTGGGTCCGCGCCATCTTGT
Source organism: Actinomycetes bacterium (assembly GCA_029263075.1). Taxonomy (GTDB): domain Bacteria; phylum Actinomycetota; class CADDZG01; order JAHWKV01; family JAHWKV01; genus JAJCYE01. The sequence continues at coordinate 32,564 of JAJCYE010000040.1, read as the reverse complement.
CACCCAAAGACTGCTTGTTGTCGTCCCAAAGCGGCCACAGCCCGTTGACGAGGATGATCAGACCGCCGGCTACCGGGATGAATCCGGCCGTGGGGTGGACGAGAGACCGCTTGAATGCGTCGGCGAACGTCGGATTCGCGCCGTCTGCCCGGACCAGCTTGATTCCCAACAGCATCTTTCCGAGGCTCTGGCCCATCGAGCCGTGGCAAACAACGTAATAGACGGTGGCGAGGAGCACGGATATAAGGCTGAATTTCAACTGCATACCCGCCGTATCGGCAATCGTTTGGCGGAGCAGTTCGGGGTCGGTCTGCCCGGTGATCGGATCGATGGCGCCCGGCTGGGAGAGGGAGGCTATCACCGGGCGCATCTGGTCCCAGGCAAAGAACAGCATCGGGATCCCGAGCAGAATCGAGTCGATCAGATAGGCGCCTACCCGCGATCCCCAACTCGCAAGGACCATGGGCCGGGGCCGGACCACCGGTTCCCGGTGGGACTCTGCTTCTCGTTCGCGGTTCCACTGTTCGTACATCTGGAAATCTTCAATTGACATGCCCCCTCCTGTCCGTCGCGGAACGACGCCTGGGAACGTTGGTTGGCAGCGGTTTTAGGGCTATCGGCAGGAAGTAGGTGCGGCTTAAGGAGGCGGGAGGGCGGTATCGGTGAGATCTGGCTACTTCAGCCCTGGTGGGGCCGGTTGTACGTGGTAGGGTAGAAAAAGGCTTTAACCGAGGTCTTCCGCGCGCTTGGCAATCTGCCTTCGGCGAATGTGAGCTCGAACTGGAGGTTGATCTGCAGGGTAAAACAAGGAGTGTCCGATAGCTCCTGAACCACGGCTGAACGACCGTATTCGCGTTCCCGAGGTTCGGGTAGTAGGCCCCGCTGGAGAACAGCTCGGCATTATGACCACCGCCCAGGCACTAACTCGAGCTCAACAGCTGGATTTTGATCTGGTCGAGGTTGCGCCGCAGGCAGACCCTCCGGTCTGCAAGATCATGGACTACGGCAAGTACAAGTACGAACAGGACGTCAAAGCTAAAGAAGCACGGAAACGCCAGCAGCAAGTCACTGTGAAGGAGATGAAGTTCAAGCCTAAAATCTCCTCGCACGACTACGACACCAAGAAGAACCACATCGAGAAGTTCCTCACTCAGGGCTCAAAGGTGAAAGTCACCGTTTGGTTCCGGGGCAGGGAGATGCAGCACACCGAACTCGGTGCGAGGTTGCTTTCCAACTTGTCGAAGCAGCTGGAAGAGATAGCAACCGTTGAGATGCATCCCAAGCTCGACGGCAAGAACATGGTGATGGTTCTCGCCCCGGTCAAAAAGACGGGTGCGAAATCGGAGAAGGAGCCGAAGAGCCAGCACGCCTGACCCTAGAGACGTTAAGAGGTTTTTGAAATGCCAAAACAAAAGACTCACCGGGGCGCCGCGAAGCGATTCCGCGTCACCGGCTCGGGCAAGATCGTCCGGGAGCAGGCTCATATCAAGCACTACCTTGAGCACAAGCCCGGCTCCTTGAGAAGGCGGCTTCAGGCGCCCTCGTTGGTTTCCAAAGCGGACACCAAAAGGGTGAAGCGGATGTTGGGGATATAGGACCGTGGCCAGAGTAAAGAGATCAGTTCACAGCCGTAAGCACCGCAGGGCGACCCTAAAGGCAGCCAAGGGCTACCGCGGAGCGCGTAGTCGTCATTACAAGACTGCCAACGAGCAGCTCCTGCACTCGATGACCTACGCCTACCGCGACCGCAAGGATCGCAAAGGGCAGTTCCGTCGTCTGTGGATCACCCGCATCAACGCGGCGGCCCGGACCAACGGCATCTCGTACAGCAGGTTCATCGAAGGACTTTCCAAAGCTGGGGTCGAGGTTGACCGTAAGGTGCTCGCCGAGATCGCAGTGAGCGATGCGGCGGCATTCGCCGCCCTCGCAGGCACCGCCAAAGCAGCGCTCGGGGACTAGTCGCCGGCCGAAATTCATAAGGCGGGCAAAAGCGGAGTTTAGTCACCGGCGAAAGGTGCCAGGTCACCGTGATTACCAGCCTGCGCAACCCTCATATCCAGGCAGCACGTAAGTTGGTTAAGCGCGCGGTCAGGGACCAAAGGCGCGAGTTTTTGGTCGAGGGCGCCAACGGAGTCGGCCAAGCCCTCCAGGTTGGGGCTCCGGTCAGCGTGTTGTTTGTTGAAGGCCCCGGCGACCCGTTTCCGGAGCAAACCCGTCAAGCGAGGGCCCGCGGGGTCACCGTCCTGGTGGTCTCGGGCGACGTGATGCGGGCCATTTCTTCTACGACTACGCCCGCAGGAATTGTGGCGGTCAGCCGGTACGTGGACCGGGATCCGGTGGGGATGTTGAAACACCCACCTGGATTGGCCGTGGTCCTGGCGGGCGTCCGCGATCCCGGCAATGCGGGGACGATAATCCGCAGTTGCGCCGCCGCGGGCGCCGATGCCGTCTTTTTGGGACAGGGCACCGTCGACATCTACAACTCCAAGTTCGTGCGGGCTACCGCCGGAGCCCTGTTCGGTCTCCCGTTTGCCCGGAATGTTGAGATACCCTGGCTCCTGCAGGAGTTGGGCAGCCTTGACCTGTACCGGGTGGCCGCGGATCCGCAGGGCGAAGCGGTTTACGATCAGGTGGACTTCAGGCGGCGCATCGCCTTTGTTTTGGGGAATGAAGCTTGGGGCGTAACTGAGGAGCTTTCCTCCGCGGTGGACGCAAGGGTGTGTATCCCGATGAGCAGGAGCGTTGAGTCGTTGAACGTGGGTATGGCGGCCACGGTGCTTCTCTTCGAGGCCGCCAGGCAGCGAAGGGCCGGCTGATGACCGGTCGCGATCTGGCGGAGATTGTTGCCGACATCCGCGAAGGCATCGTGGTGATCAGCGCCCAGGGTCAGGTAGTCGAGTGGTTGGCCGGGGCTCGCCGGATGTTCGGGTGGACGGCGGAGCAGGTAGTCGGGCGTGACCTGGACGAGTTGTTGCAGCCCAAGGACGTAAACGGGAACCGCACCTGCATCGGGCGGCTGGCGAAGGACAAAGAGTTGACCATTACCAAAGGAACGCCGGAACGGGAGGTGCTTACGTTGACCAGGTCCGGTGCACCCCTGTGGATCGGTGTGACCTCGAGCTTTCAGCGCGGCCCGGGCGGATCGGTTTCGAGCATCACCGCGGTCATGCGGGACATCGGCCGGCGTAGGCGGATCGATCTGGCCAAGTCCGAGGTCATATCCGCCGTGGCCCACGAGTTGCGTTCCCCGCTCACCTCAGTCAAAGGATTTACCTCGACCCTGCTGCACCGGTGGGAGCGGTTCGACGACAAACAGAAAAAACACCTCCTAGCCACCATCAACGCCGATGCCGACCGGGTCACCCGCCTGATCGGCGAACTGCTTGATGTGAGCCGGCTGGAGGCGGGTCGGTTGCCGCTGTCCCGGCACATGATCAGCCTGGAGGGGATTACTTCACGGGTGGTCGACCGGATCAGGCCCAGGGCGGAAAAACATGAAATCTCTTTCGAGTTTCCCGCGGCGTTCCCCCAGGTCTGGGCCGACTCCGACAAGATCGAGCAGGTGCTCACCAACCTGGTGGAGAACGCAGTCAAATACACCCCCGGGGGGCTGGTCGAGGTGACCGGTCAGGTTCAAGAAGAAGCGGTCCTGGTCACGGTCACCGACGAGGGTAAGGGGATCGTGCAGGAGCACAAGTACCAGGTTTTCAACAAATTCTTCCGGGAGCGCGCCCAGGCCCAGAATCCAGGCACCGGGCTGGGGTTGTACATCTCCAAGGGCCTTGTCGAAGCGCACGGTGGGCGCATCTGGGTTGAGAACGGCTCTGAGAAGGGGGCAATTTTCTGCTTCACCCTCCCACTGTCCGTGGATGGGCAGCCATGAGCCCGGAAACAACCGCTGTGGGCCCTATCGGCGAGCTTGAGGCTATAGAAAAGCAAGTCCTGGAGGCACTCGGGACTGCGGATTCAACCGGGCAGGTGCAGGAAGTGCAGATTTCCTACCTGGGACGCAAGGGTCCGCTCGCCCGCGTCGGCAAGAGCCTGGGCGGCCTGCCGGTCGAGGAGAGGCGAACGGTCGGTCAGGTGGCCAACCGGGTCCGGGGACTGATTGAAGCCGCCATTGCGGACAAGCTGGCCGCTCTGGAAAGCTCGGAGCGGGAAGGCCGGTTGGAAGCGGAGCGCCTAGACATCACCTTGCCGGGCCGTATGCCTCCGGCAGGCAGGCTGCATCCCCTCACCGAGGTGCTAGAGGAGATTGTGGACATCTTTGTCGGGCTGGGATTCCAGGTGGCCGAGGGGCCGCTGGTGGAGACCGACTACTACAGTTTTCAGGCCCTCAACATCCCCCAGGACCACGCGGCGCGCAGCATGCAGGACACCTTCTACGTGGACACCGGTGCCCCGGAGCCGTTCGTGCTCCGGCCTCACACCTCGCCGATGCAGGCGCGGGTAATGGAGTCGGGTCCCCCGCCCCACTACATGGTGGTGCCGGGCGTGGTGGCGCGCCGGGACGAGGTCGATGCCAACCACCTGGCGCAGTTCATGCAACTCGAGGGGTTCGCCGTTGACACCGGGATCAGCTTCTCCGATCTGAAGGGGGTCCTGGAGGCTTTCGCCCGCCAGATGTTCGGCGACCACCTAAAGGTGCGAATGCACCCAAGTTACTTTCCGTTCACCGAACCATCCGCCGAGGTGTACGTCTCCTGTTTCGCCTGCGATGGCAGTGGATGTGCGACCTGCCGGGGCGAAGGTTGGATCGAGATCCTGGGGGCCGGCATGATCCACCCGAACGTATTCCGTTCGGTCGGGTACGACCCGTCCACTACCGGATTCGCTTTCGGTATGGGTATCGAGCGGATCGCCAAGTTCAAATACTCGGTCACCGACCTGCGCTCGTTCTACGAAAACGACCTTCGTTTCCTGGAGTCTCGATGAAAGTTCCTTTGGCGTGGCTGGCGGAGTTCGTTGAGATCAACGGGACCCCCGAAGAAGTGGCCGCCAAACTCACTTCCGCCGGCATGAAGGTGGAAAAGATCCACCGGCCCGGCGAGGGAGTAGAGGGCATCATCGTCGGTGAGGTGAGCGCGGTGGAGGCGCATCCCAACGCGGACAAGCTGTCGGTGGTCAAGGTCCGAACCGGGTGCATGGACATCAGCGTGGTGTGCGGCGCCAGCAACTTCAAGGTGGGGGACCGGGTGCCGGTAGCGCAGCCGGGATCAAAGGTGCCGAAGATGGGCGAAATCGGCCGCCGGAAGTTCCGCGGAGTTCCCTCTGAGGGCATGTTGTGCAGCGCTTCCGAACTGGGTCTGGGCGATGACCACTCCGGCATCATGATCCTGGACCCCAAGGCGGTGGTCGGGACCGACCTGAAGCAGGCCCTCAGCCTGGGGGAAGCGGTCCTCGAGCTTGAGATCAACCCGAACCGGCCGGACGCCATGGGTCTGTTGGGCATCGCCCGCGAAGTTGCCGCGTGCACCGGTGCCCGGCTCATCGACACCGCCGCAATGCTGAAGTTCGAGACGTCCGGGACCCGGGCAGCCGGGCAGATTGAGGTTGAGATCCAGGACCCGGTGGGTTGCCCCCGCTATCAGGCCCGGGTCATCGAAGGAGTAGCCGGATCCGGTCCCTCCCCGAGTTGGGTGCAGCAGCGGTTGATCCTCAGCGGCGTCCGCCCGATCTCCGCGATCGTCGATGCCACCAATTACGCAATGTTGGTTACCGGTCTGCCCCAGCACGCCTTCGATATGGACAAGGTGAGGGGCGGCAAGATCATCGTGCGGCGGGCAACGGCCGGGGAGGTACTTGTTTCCCTGGACGGAGTCGAGCGCAGGCTGGATCCCGAAGACCTGGTGATTGCCGACGAGTCGGTCCCCATCGCACTGGCCGGTGTCATGGGCGGCCGGGCCACCGAGGTTACCGACGAGACCAGTCGGGTCATCCTGGAAACCGCCAACTTCGAACCCAGATCGATTTTCAGGACCTCCCGCCGTCACGCTTTGCGTTCCGAAGCCTCCGCCCGCTTTGAGCGTGGCGTCGACCCCAACGGGGTGGAGATGGCAGCGCAGCTTGCAACCGCCCTGATCACCGGATGGGCCGGCGGGGCCGCGGCCGAGGGATCGGTCGATGTCTATCCGGACCCGGTTGAGCCGGCTGAGATCGAGATGCGCCCTGCCCGGGCTCGTGCCCTGCTGGGCGGCGACTTCGCCGACGACCGGATGGGCGACGCCCTGGACCGCCTGGGCCTCATGCCGAGTAGCGACAACGGCGTCATCCGCACCAAGGTGCCCACCTACCGGGTGGACCTGAAGGTCGAAGAGGACCTGATCGAAGAAGTTGCCCGGGTGATCGGGTACGAGCAGATCCCCACCACTCTTCCTGCGGGGTCGAACCGGGTGGGCAGGCTGTCGGAGGACGAAAAGATGTTGCGCCGCCTGCGGCGGGCCCTGATAGGTGCCGGCCTGTACGAAGCCCGGACCTCGAGCCTGGTGAGTTCCGCCGACCTGGAGAAAATCGGCCTGGGTCCCGACTCCGCGACCCGCCTGGCCAACCCCATCAGCCAGGAAGAAACGCTGCTACGTCCGTCGATCCTGCCGGGCTTGTTGCGCTCGGCCGCTTTGAACTTCTCGCGCCGGCCGGGGGACGTCCGACTGTTCGAAATCGGCCGGACCTTCCACCCGAACGGTACCGATGCGCCCGTGGAGAAGTTGCGGCTGGCAGTTGCGATGGGGGGAGTAACGCCCCAACAGTGGCACTCGGCCGCTCGCGAACTGGATTTCTACGACCTCAAGGGCGTGCTGGAGGTGGCGCTGAGGACGTTCAGTGTCCGCGACGCAGTGCTCGAGGAACGTCAGGAGGTCCCGTTCCACCCGACCCGGGCCGCCGGCCTGTTTGCGGCCGACGGAACCCGCCTGGGCATGTTCGGCGAACTCGAAGCGGGCGCGGCCGACCGTGCCGGGGTACCTGCCCGGTTCGGAGTGGGCGAGTTTGACCTCGACGCTCTGCTGGCGCTGGTGGAAGAACCACTTCCGGCGCCCGTGACCAGTCGCTTCCCGGCGGTCCTGCTGGATCTGGCGGTGGTCGTCTCCGAAAAAGTCCAGGCAGCGTCGTTGCTCGCCACCGCCGAGGGCTCCGGAGGCGAACTGCTTGAAAGCGTTCGACTGATCGACGTCTACCGGGGCGACCAGGTGGAGGCAGGCAACAAAAGCGTTGCTATATCGATGACCTTCCGCAGCCCGGACCGCACGCTGGGCGAACAAGAAGCGCTGCAGGCGCGTGATGCGATCGCCGGCGCAATCGCCCAACGTCACTCGGGCAAAGTCCGGGCCTAAACGACCGGCTGGGTCAGGGCGCCAGAAGTTCGCTTTTCCATCCGCCCTCATGCCGGCGGTAGCGCAGCCGATCATGCATTCGGTGCGGCCCCAACTGCCAGAACTCCACGGCGTCCGGGACAACCCTGAATCCGCCCCAGTGGTCGGGCCGCGGCACGGCGTCCTCCCGATGGCGGGCGACAAGGCCGGAGCGGCGGTTTTCCAGCCACTCCCGGGAGTCGATTACCTGTGACTGCGGACTGGCTAGGGCGCTCAACTGCGACTCCGTGGGCCGGGACGCCCAGTAGGCGTCGGACTCCTGAGGCGTCATCTTCTCGACCCGGCCGTCTATAACCACCTGGCGCCCGAGCCCGTACCAGGGCAACAGCAGGGAAGCGAAGGGGTTGGCCGCCAGTTCGCGGCCCTTCCGCGAGGTGTAGTTGGTGTGGAACTCAAAGCCACCGGCCGTTACTCCGCGCAGCAGGACGGTCCGGGCGCTCGGCCGGCCGGACGGTGTGGCGGTCGAAAGAACCATGGCATGGGGTTCGGCGAACGCCGCCGCAACGGCGTCGGCCTGCCACCGAATAAATCGCTCCAGCCAGGGGGCCTCGGTGTTGTCGATGAGCTAACGCCTGCCCTTGGGGCGGGGCTTTGCTTGAGAGCCGCCCTTGCCCGATCGTCGAGGTTCGGTCTTGGTGTAACGGGATCTCAGTTGGATGGGGTCGCGGGCCGCCGCGGCTTTATCCGAACGTCGTTTGGCCGCCCGCAGGTTGATGGACTCCACGAACAACGAAAAGCCCATTGCGAAGTAGATGTAGCCCTTCGGGATGTGCCGGTGGAGGCCCTCCAGCATCAGGCTAAGCCCGATGAGTAGGAGAAAGCTCAACGCCAGGATCTTGACCGTCGGGTGGCGGTCTACGAAGCTGCTGACCGCACCGGCAGCCAGCAGCATGACGCCCACCGCCACGACAACCGCCGCAATCATCACGCCGATCTGGTCCACCATGCCGACCGCGGTGATCACCGAGTCGAGCGAGAAGACTATGTCCAGCAGGCCGATCTGGACGATCACGCTGGCAAACGACGCGGCGGCTTTGCCGGCCGAGGCGTGCCCCTCGTGGCCCTCCAGTTTGTCGTGGATCTCGTAGGTGCTCTTGCCGATGAGAAAGAGCCCGCCGATCAACAGGATCAGGTCCCGGCCGGACAGATCCTGCCCGAAAGGCGAGAAGAGCGGGTCGGTGAGTTTGATGATGACCGAGAGGGTGAGGAGGAGCCCGATCCGCATGATCAACGCCAGCGCTAGGCCAAGCCGGCGGGCCCTCTCCTGCTGATCGGCCGGGAGCTTGCCGGCAAGGATCGACAAAAAGACAATGTTGTCGATCCCCAGGACGATCTCCAGCGCCAACAAGGTAAAGAAACCGACCAACACGTCCGCCGACCAGATGTCCAAACCCGCTCGCCCCTTTCGTCGCCCGACCCTCTTCCAGCAACTCTAGCGGTTGGTCGTTGCCCGGACTCACCGGTCGGCGGGGCATACAATTTCTTCAGATGAATCTTCCAGATGAGGCGGAGGCCCTGTTCGAACTGGCGCCGGAGAACTTCACGGCGGAGCGGGACCGGATCGCCGGAGACCTCAAAAAGCAGGGTGATATCGAACCTGCGGCCCTGGTCAAGGCGCTCAAGCGACCCAGCGTCACCGCCTACGCCCTCAATTTGGTGGCCAGGCGGCACCCGGCGTTGGTCGACGACCTGCTGGAGGCCGACGAACAATTTCGCAACTCACGTTCTCGCACCGAGATGGACGATGCCAAGGCGGCGCGCCAGAAGGCCATTTCGGTGATCTCCTCCACCGCTGCCTCCATCCTGGGGGATCAGGACCGCACGGTCACCGCGCAGGTACGGGAACGCCTGACGGAGACGCTTTTGGCGGTCGCCACCGACGACCGGACCCGGGCGGCATTAAAAGCCGGACGCCTGTTGAAAGAAGTGGAAGGCGGCGGGTTCGGCGGCCCGGTCACCGCGTTCGACACACTCCCCACCGACGACGAGGACCGTATGCGGCGGGAACGGATCGAAAAGCTGAGATCCGAGGCGGAGGCGAAGCAGGTGGAGGCCAACAAAGCGCGGGCCGACTCCGAGAGGGCCGACCACGAATCCAAAGAGCTGGCCGAGGCGTCGGCGGCTGCCGGGGAACGGGCCGGCAAGCTGGCGAACATCGCCCGAAAGGCGGGGGAGTTGGCAGAGGCGAAGTTGGCGGAAGCTGAGGAGCTGGAGGGCAGTTCGGGCTAGGGGGTGTGCTGGATGTCCACCGTGCCCCCGGTGAGCCCGATGACCTGAACCAGGCTCTCGGAAGCCGTTGGGGGGATCACCGCTGCGACCATGTTGGCTACGGATCGTTCGATGGTGTCGTAGCTCTGGTCGGATTCCAGAAAACCTTCCGACCCGGAGATCGGACGGAGGCGGTCGCCCGTTGCGGAGTAGCTGGTTACCGCCAACTGATCGAACATAACCACGGCCCCGCCGTCGGCGGTCTTGAACGCCTGCACCGGAAGCTCGCCGGACTCCACGCGGGTGGAGGACGTGATTGTCGCTTGTGCACTCTGTTCCGCCGAATCCTTGAACGACTGGGAAAGCTCGCTGGTGTGGCGGCCGGGAGCGAAGATCGAGGAGTCGACTCCGGAGGGGTAGCCGGATAGGTAGCTGGCCATCTCCAGCGAGACTCGGGACGGATCCAGCTTCAGCCCATCGGCTTCGTCTTCCCCCACCATCAGGGCGAACCCGTCCGCGTCGAGGGATATCTCGGGGGCGAACTCAACGGGGACCGTCACGTAAAGGGCCAGCTTCCAGGGTTGGTCGGCCGCCTCTTTTTCGTACAGCCGGAGCCGGCTGGTGGGTTGGCTGCCTTCCCTTGCCAACCTGACCTGGGCCATGAAGCGGGCGGGATAAGAGGTTTGCCGGGGGACGTACGCCTTGATGTCCTCAACGGTACGTGGAGTCCCGGAGGATGCGGTGGTCCTTCCCAGGGCGCTGAGTCGTTTGAAGTTGGCATCGTCGATGTCCCGGGCGGGGTGGGTCTCAATGGAGTCCTGCAGTTGGGCGTCGAGCGTCAGGTTGGCGGTATCCGACCCGTCGTTGAGGTCCTGCACGATTGCTGCGGCGTCGGCTGGGAGCAGGACCGGGTCTTTGGAAACTTCCACCGAGCCACCGGCTGCGTCGCCGTCGCCGGTGTCTGCCCCGCACGCGGCCAGTACGGCCACCGCAAGGAGCGCAGCCAACTTGCCGGCCCACCATTTCTGCGACTTGGACTTCACGGATTACACGATAACGGATGGGTGCTGCTCCGGGGGAACTTACCCTGCCGGCCTTTCGGTGAGTTCCGCCAGAAAGGCTTCGGCCTCGGAGACGATCACCGGGTCCTCGTCGGGCGCGGCCAGCCGGATTGCCCGCTCCAGGATCTTCAGCCCCTGTTCCACGTCTCCTTTTGAGTCGGCGAACACCACGGCGTCCGCGACTGCCCTGGCCAGTTTGGAGGTGGGTTCGGACGGTGCCGGTTGACCCGCCTGATCCGTCATGACCCGGATCCAATTTCCTGCGGGGTCGATGAGGCTGAATCCGGGGAAGTTCCCGGCATTCTTGCGCTTCCGGGGGCGGGTGATGCGTGGGATGCCCGACATCGGCAGTTTGCCGAACTGCAGTCTGAGGCCTTCGGCAAAAACGTCGAAAAGGAGTTGGGTGTCGGTGACCGCGATCCCGCAGGTGCTGTAGGAGTCCTCCGGTTTTAGGTCGTCCATGCCGAAGTAGTGCAGATCGATCCCCTCCCGTTGGAGGGCGAGGTAGGGGTTGGGGCGCAGTTGCCGGTAGGTGACTTTGAAGCCCATGGGTAGGTAGAAGTCGCGAATGGAGTCAATGTCCGCGCAGGGAAGCATGGGGACCATCCGTTCGCCGACCATGGATCGATTCTAGGTTGCCGTTCGGGGATCCGGGGGAGAATAGGGTGTGAACCTTGAGATCCCACCCCCTCCGGGGAACGACCCGACACCGGCGCAGGCCCTAACCGCCGCCTTCGGTGGATACGGCACCCACGACCTGATCGAGTTGTTCCGCCGGATGCGTCCGGGTGACGACGTCGACGAGGAACGGGCGGTGGAGGAGGCGCACTCCCGGGGGGAGGCGTCCCACTTGGAGATCCTCGCAGCCCTACAGAGCCGGGAATCACTGGAGGTCTACGAAGCGATCGAATCGTTGTGCCGGCATGATTCGGCGGGGGAGAAGGTTCTGGGTCTGATGATCCTGAGGGAGTTCGGTCCACCCCGAAGACGCCCCCTATTTGACCAAACCTGGTCCCTGCTTGAAAGCATGCTTGAGGACGAGACCGACGTGGACGTGCTGTACTGGGTCTTGGCTTGTTTGCGGGCGACCTACAGCCCGCGGGTTATCGACACGCTCGGGCGTTTTTCGACCCACCCCGACGACGATATCCGCCGGGGTATCGCTTTCGGGATAGCCGGGTGCGGTTCCGAAGATCCCCGGGTGGTGGAGATCCAGTTACGCCTGGCGCAGGACCCCGACTTACAGGTAAGAGGGCATGCCCTTTACGACTTCGTCAACGAAATCCAGGCCGACACCCCCGAAATCCGGGAGGTCCTGACTCGGCTTCTGGAAGATCCGGATCCCGGGATCCGGCTGGACGCCAAAGCGGCCCTGCGGGTACGTGACTACCGATGATTCACCCACCCTTGAGCGTAGAACCGTGGTAACCTCGTATGGTTATGCGCATAAGTGCATAGTAAAGATGCATACTGCATAAACCGGGAGAGCGTGTTGACAGTTAAGGCAGTGGTATTGGGAGCGTCGGGGTTTGCGGGGGCCGAACTTCTGCGCATCCTGGACCGGCACCCGGACATCCGGGTAACTGCGGCGGCCGCTTCGTCGAATGTCGGCAAGCCGGTGTCCGGTGCCTACCCCTCGCTCGGTTCTGTATCGAAACTGACTTTTGTCACCGTCGCCGAGGCGCTGGCCTCGGATGTCGACCTGGTTTTTGCTTCGCTCCCGCACAACGCCAGCATGGGATTGTTCGCCGGCGAAGGCGGCCCCAAGGTGGTCGATCTGGGCGGAGACCACCGGCTCGCCGACGCAGCCCGCTACGAGGAGTGGTTCGGGCAGCCGCACGCCCACCCGACCACCTTGTCCTCTTGGGTCTACGGGCTGACCGAGTTCCACCGTGACCGGGTGGCGGCCGCCCATCGGGTGGCCAATCCGGGGTGTTACCCGACCGCGTCGCTGCTGGCCCTCCACCCGTTGTTGTCGGCCGGACTGATAGAGGCTGAAGGCATTCACATAGATGCCAAGTCCGGGGTTTCGGGCGCGGGCCGGGCCGGGGGAGAGGGCTTCGACTACTGCTCGGCCAACGAGAACGTCTCGGCCTACGCGGCCACGGGCCACAAACACATAGCGGAGATAGAGCAGGAACTGGCGTTGGTCGCCGGGCGTGAGACCCGGGTGAGCTTTGTTCCCCACCTGGTCCCGATGAACCGGGGGATCCTGGCCAGTTGCAGCGCCCAAGCAGTTTCGGGCGTCTCCGCGGCGGACTTGACCGAGGCCCTGGCCGGCGCCTACCGGTCGGAGGCTTTCATCCGGGTACTGGACGACGACCTGCCCCGCACCAAACGGTTGAGCGGGACGAACCTGGCCGAGGTAGCGGTACGTTTCGACGCCCGCACCGGACGGGTCCTGGCCTTTGGCGCCATCGACAATCTGGGCAAGGGCGCCGCCGGGCAAGCGGTTCAGAACGCCAATCTCATGTTCGGTCTGCCCGAAGCGGCCGGGCTTGCCGACCGGCCCCTACTGCCGTGACCCACGTTCCGATTACCGGCGGCGTGTGCGCCCCGCAGGGCTTTCTTGCATCCGGGATCAGCGCCGGCCTTAAGAGGACGGGCAACCCGGACCTGGCGCTGGTCGTGTCCATTTCGCCGGCAACGGTGGCCGGGGTATTCACCCGCAACAACGTGTGCGCGGCGCCGGTGAAGGTTTCCCGGGCCCGGTTGGAGGCGGGAACCGGCCGTGCCGTGGTCATCAACTCCGGTGGCGCAAACGCTTGTACCGGGGCGCAAGGTTTGTCCGACGCCGAAGAGATGACTCGGTCCGCGGGGGCGGCCCTGGGTATCCCGGCCGCCGACGTACTTGTCTGCTCGACCGGCCTGATCGGCGTCCACCTGCCGATGGACAAGGTGAAGGCCGGGATTGAGACGGCCGCGTCCTCTCTGGGTGTGGACGACGAACTTGCCGCCCGCGCGATCATGACCACCGACACCGTGCCCAAGTTGGCTGCCGTGGCATCGCCCGACGGATGGCGGGTGGGCGGCATCGCCAAAGGGGCCGGGATGATCTCGCCGAACATGGGGACCATGCTTGCCGTGGTGACCACCGACGCCGGGGTCGACCGGGATTTCCTCCAGGCAGCGCTGGGGCGGGTTGCCGACCGGACGTTCAACTCGATCACCATCGACGGCGACACCAGCACCAACGACACCCTTTTGGTGTTCGCCAACGGGGCATCGGGCATCACGCCGTCCCCGGATGATTTCGAAGCCGCCCTTCTTGCTGTTTGTGACTCGCTCAGTCGCCAGATGGTCGCCGACGGCGAAGGGGTCACCAAGTTTGTAACCGTGAGGGTGACGGGAGCGGCGGACCACGCCGGCGCCGTGACCGCGGCCCGGGCCATAGCCGAGTCCACCCTGGTCAAAACTGCGCTTTTCGGCGAGGACGCCAACTGGGGTCGGGTTGCCTCTGCGGTCGGTAACTCGGGCGCGTTGGCCCGGTTCGACGGGTTGACGATCTCGATAGCCGGAGTGGCGGTACTGACCGAAGGAACCCCCGAAGGCGCCCATGCGATTGACGCCGCCCGGGCAGCGATGGCCGCCAACGAGATCACCATCGAGTGCGACCTGGGCGTCGGCGACGCCCGGGCGGACATCCTCACCAGCGATCTAACCCCCGACTACGTGAACCTGAACGCCGAGTACGAGTTATGACGCCGGCAACCCGGGAACTGGCGACCGCGCAGAACAAATCGGCGGTGCTTATCGAGGCCCTCCCCTACATCCACCGATGGACCGGCAAGACGGTTGTGATCAAGGTGGGCGGAGAGATCGCGGACAATCCGGAAACCCTGATCGGGTTCGTCACCGACCTCACCTTTCTCCGTTACGTGGGTATCCGGCCGGTCCTGGTGCACGGAGGCGGCAACCAGATCAGCCAGGCCATGAGGGAAAAGGGCCTGGAGCCGCACTTTATCGGTGGTTACCGGGTCACCGACAAGCAGGTGGTGGGGATAGTCCGCGACGCGATGATGAAGGTCAACGAGTCCATCGCGCGGGCCATCGACTCGATCGGCGGCAACGCGATCCGACTGGCCGGCGACGCCGACAACATCCTGCTCACCAAAAAGCTGCGGGGCGCCGGCGGCGAGGACCTGGGTTTGGTGGGAGAGGTCGAGGATGTGGACCCCAATGATTTGTACCGGGTCCTGCTCAAGGAGTACATCCCGGTGGTCGCTCCGCTCGGATCGGGCCTGGAGGGAACCCACAACATCAACGCCGACCTGGCAGCCGCGGCAATAGCGGTGAAGATGGAGGCTGAGAAGTTGGTGTTCTTGACCAACACCGAAGGGCTCTACCGGGATTTCGGCGACGAAACCAGCCTGATCTCGGAAACGACCGCGGGTCAACTGCAGGCGATGCTGGACGGCGGGCACCTTTCGAAGGGCATGATTCCCAAGATCTCCGGGGTTGTGGAGGCACTGAAAAGCGGGGTTCCCCAGGCCCACATTCTGGACGGCAGGCAGCCGCACTGTCTGTTGGTAGAGATCTTCACCGACGAGGGCTCGGGCACGATGGTGATGCCATGAAGCCGGCCACCGTCCAGCTTGCCGATTCCCGGACCATGCCCACCTACAAACGCTTGCCGGTGACCTTCACCCGGGGCGAAGGAATGCGGCTGTACGACACCTCGGGCAGGGATTACCTGGACTTTGTCGCCGGGATCGCCGTGAACTCGCTCGGTCACTCCCACCCGGCGGTCGTCGAGGCGGTTACCGCCCAGGCCGGCCGGTTGATCCACACCTCCAATCTCTACTACACCGAACCCATGGCCGAACTGGCGGACCGGTTGTGCGGTCTGCTGGGTTGGGACGACGGGCGCGTCTTTTTTGCCAACTCGGGCGCAGAGGCCAACGAGTGTGCTCTCAAGCTGGTCCGGCGCCGTTCCGGCGACAAGTCAGGGCCTAACCGGTACGGGACGATTGCGGCCATCGGCGCGTTCCACGGCAGGAGCCTGCAGACCCTGGCGGCCACCGGTCAGCCGGCCAAGTGGAAGCCGTTCCAGCCTCTGCCGCAGGGATTCACCCACGTTGAGTTCGACCACCCGGGCGCGCTGGAGGATGCGGTAACCGGTGCCGAGTCGGCAATCCTGCTTGAGCCGATCCAGGGAGAGGCCGGGGTCATCGTCCCATCGGACGACTACCTGCCCTTCGCCCGCAAAGTGTGCGACAACCACGACATGGCGTTGATCCTGGATGAGGTGCAGACCGGTTTCGGCCGGACCGGCACGATGTTCGGCTTCCAGCACTCCGGCGCGGTGCCCGACGTAATAACTCTGGCCAAAGCCCTCGGCAACGGGTTCCCCGTCGGGGCCTGTGTCGCCCGGGGAGAGTGGGCGGAAGCGTTTCAGCCCGGGGACCACGCCACCACGATGGGCGGCGGCCCGGTGGTGTGCGCCGCATCGCTGGCGGTTATCGACACCATCGAACGGGAGGCCCTGGTGGAAAACTCCCGGCTGATGGGGGAGTACCTGCGGGAGGCGCTGACCGGACTGGTTAACCGGCACGAAATGGCGCGGGCCGTGAGGGGCAGGGGTCTGCTTGTGGCGCTGCAACTCGGGTCGGACTGCGCGGCCGACGTGGTGTTGCGCTGCCTGCACGAAGGACTTTTGGTCAATAACGTCTCGCCGTCTGCGCTTCGGCTCTGTCCACCGCTTATTCTGACCAGGGCCGATTGCGACGAGGCGGTCGGCATCCTGGACCGGGTGCTCACGAGTATTGGAGAGGTACAACCCGAATGAGGCACTTCCTTTCTTCAGACGACGTAACTCCCGCCGAGCAGGCGGTCCTGATTGCCCGGGCGATCACGATGAAAAACTCCTCAAAAACCATGTCGCGGGTGCTCGAGGGATCTTCGGTAGGGCTGATCTTCGAAAAGCCGTCCACTCGCACCCGGATCGCCTTTGAAACAGCAGTCTTTGAGCTGGGCGGTCACCCGATAAGCCTGCGGGCGGCCGAACTCCAGTTGGACCGGGGCGAGACCCTGGAAGACACGGCCCAGGTGCTTTCGGGTTACCTCTCGGCAATCGTTCTTCGGACCTTCGGGCAGGAGAGGTTGGATGCCCTGGCCGAGACATCCTCCATCCCGGTGGTCAACGCCCTCTCCGACCTGGAGCACCCGTGCCAGGCTCTGGCCGACGTCATGACGGTGACGGAGTGCTTCGAGGACCTCTCGAAAGTCACAATCGCCTACTTGGGCGACGGCAACAATGTCTGCCACTCTCTGCTGCTCTGCGGCGCGAAAGCCGGCATAGGCAAAATTATCGTCGCCTGCCCGAAGGGTTTTGAACCTATCGAACCCATCGTGGAGCGGGCAGCCGCCATAGGCATGGAAACCGGCTGCAAGATCCGGGTGACCAACGACCCCGTCAAGGCATCGACCGGCGCCAACGTCCTCTATACCGATGTCTGGACCAGCATGGGCCAAGAGGAGGAAAAAGAGGTCCGGCGCAACGTCTTCGGGGATTACCGGGTTGACTTTAAGACTTTGGAGCGGGCCGCCCCGGACGCGGTGGTTATGCACTGCCTCCCGGCGCACCGGGAGGAGGAGATCAGCACCGAGGTCATGGATGGTCCGCGGGCGGTCATCTGGCAGCAGGCGGCCAACCGCCTGCCCGCCCAGAAGGCGCTCATGGAGTGGCTGGTCACGCTGGACGGTGAATCTCGCAAGGACGGTCGCCGGGTGCGATGAAAGCGGGCAGGCAACGCAGAATCGTCGGCCTGATCAGGCAGATGCCGATAACCAGCCAGACGCAACTGGTGAAGATGTTGAGGGCTTCGGGTTTTCCGGCAACCCAGGCCACCGTGTCCCGGGACCTCGATGAACTCGGAGCGGTGAAGGTGCGCCGGGAGGGCAAAGTTGTCTACTCGTTGCCGTCGGAGTCGGCAACGGTACCGGCGGGTGATGCGGTCAGCAGGATGTTCAGTGAGTCGGTATTGGGATTGGAGTCCACCGGAAACCTGGTTGTGGTCAAGACCCCGCCCGGGCACGCCGGGATGGTCGGCGGAGCGATGGACCGGTTGGGGATCGAAGGGGTGGCCGGGACGCTGGCCGGCGACGACACGATCCTGGTTGTCTGTAAGCAGGGGGTTCTGGCCCGGAAGGTGGAGCGGCGGCTGAGGGCGATGGTGGAGTCGTTGCCCGGGTCCGAGATCCCGCCCGAACAAGTTTGATGGTCGGATTGTTCAATGAGAGAGGAAGTTCAAGATGAGTGAAAGAGTCGTTCTTGCCTATTCGGGTGGGCTCGACACAACCGTGGCCGTGCGGTGGCTCAAGCAGACGCAGGATCTGGATGTCATCGCTCTTTTGGTGGACGTGGGCCAGGGCGGGGACACCGAGGTTCTGCGAAAGCGGGCCATGGACTCCGGTGCACTGGACGCCCAGGTCATCGACGCTCGGGAGGAGTTTGCCAACGAGTACGTCACCAGGGCTCTGGCGGCCAACGCCCTGTACCAGGACCGCTATCCACTGGTCTCGGCTCTGTCTCGCCCGCTGATCTGCAAACATATGGCGGACGTGGCTCACCGCTACCACGCCCGATACCTTGCCCACGGTTGTACCGGAAAGGGCAATGATCAGGTCCGGTTCGAGGTTTCACTCGCCGCGCTGTCGCCGGACCTTGAGGTCCTTGCCCCGTGTCGTGGTTGGGGTATGACCAGGGAGGAGGCGATGGGTTACGCCACCCAGCACAACCTGCCCATCTCCATGACCCCCGAGTCTCCTTACTCCATCGACGAGAACATGTGGGGCCGGGCCATCGAGTGTGGGGTGCTGGAAGACCCGTTCGTCGAGCCCCCGGATGAGATCTGGGAGCGGACCGTTGAGCCCTCTCAGGCGCCGACCGGCGCCGCCTACTTGGAGATCGAGTTCGAACGCGGCCTACCCGTAGCACTGGATGGGGTTGCCCTGGACTTCTCGGCGCTAGTTGCCGAGGTCGAGAGGGTTGCCGGCAGTTACGGCTACGGCCGGATCGACATGATTGAAGACCGTGTCGTAGGCATCAAGTCTCGTGAAGTTTATGAGGCGCCGGGGGCCCTGGCGCTTATCGCCGCCCACTCCGAGTTGGAGCACCTGACGCTGGAAAAAGCGGTCCTGCGGACCAAGAGGGAACTTGAGCGAACCTACGCCAACCTGGCTTACGAGGGGTTGTGGTTTTCGCCGCTTCGCGAAGCGCTCGATGCCTTCATCCAAACCACCGAGCAGTACGTCACCGGCGTGGTCCGCTTGAAGCTGGAGGCGGGCAGCCTGAGGGTGGTGGGCCGCAAGTCGGCGGCATCGTTGTACGAGATGTCCCTGGCCACCTATGACCGGGACGACGCCTTCGACCACAAGGCCGCCGAGGGCTTTGTGAAGTTGTGGGGTCTGCCGCTCAAGACCTGGGCCCGGGCTCGTCGTTCAGACGCTGCCTCCAGACCCGGCGAAGGATCCTGGGAGGGAGTGGAGGGATGACCGGTCCGCTATGGGGAGGGCGGTTCTCCCGGGGACCGTCCGAGGCCCTGGCGGAGTTGTCCCGTTCGATTCAGTACGACCAGCGACTCTGGCCGCACGACATCGCGTGTACCCGCGCCCACGCCGCCAACCTTGAGCGGGCGGGTTTGATCTCCCCGGACGACCGGGCGGCCATCGGGGTGGCTCTGGACCGGGCCGCGGCGGCCTTCGGTGACGGCGCCTTCGCCTTCAATCCCGCCGACGAGGACATCCACTCGGCGTTGGAGCGGTACCTCACCGAAGAACTCGGGGACCTGGGTGCACGTATTCACGCCGGGCGCAGCCGCAACGATCTGGTGGTCACCGACTTCCGGTTGTGGCTGAAAGCCGCCATCCCGGCACTGGGGGAGGGGGTGACTGCTCTGCAGGAGGCCCTGAAACAGCAGGCCGAAGTTCACATCGACACCCTGGCCCCCGGCTACACCCACCTGCAGCGGGCGCAGCCGATCCTGCTGGCCCACCACCTGCTCGCTCACGCGTTCGCCCTGGCCCGGGACTTCGACCGGTTGAAGGGCGCTTTCGCCCGGGCCGATGTATCGGGACTGGGGGCGGCCGCTTTCGCGGGCACCACGCTCCCCCTGGACCCGGTGGGGACCGCGGCCGACCTGGGTTTCGGAGCGGTGTTCGATAACTCGGCCGACGCGGTGGGGGCTCGTGATTTTGCCCTGGAGTTCCTGTCTGCGGTTGCCATCCTGGCGACCCAGCTATCGCGTATCGGCGAGGAGGTGGTCCTGTGGACCAGTTCCGAGTTCGGTTTTGCCACCCTGGACGACGCTTTTGCCACCGGTTCGAGCATCATGCCGCAAAAAAAGAACCCCGACGTGGCCGAATTGGTGCGTGCCAAGTCGGCACGGGTTACCGGGGATTTGGTTCACCTACTCGGGGTGGTCAAAGGCCTGCCTATGGCCTACAACCGGGATCTGCAGGAGGACAAGGAACCGGTGTTCGACGCCGCCGACTCCGTCGCTTTGAGTCTGGCTGCCCTCACCGGGACGCTGGCAACGCTCACCTTCGATGTCGAACGCCTCGAAAACGCAGCTCGGGGCGGGTCGGCCGGGGCCACCGACATCGCCGAATCGCTGGTCAGGGACGGGGTGCCGTTTCGCCACGCCCATGAAGCCGTGGGAAAACTGGTCGGGGTGGCGGCCGCCCGCGGCTGCGACCTGGCCGAGTTGACCCCGGAGGACCTTAAAGCCGCCCACCCCAAACTTCACCCTTCGGTGTTGGAGCTTCTGGATGCCCGGCGCAGTGTGGCCGCCCGGGCCTCGCACGGGGGAACGTCGCCGGGCCAGGTGGCTGCCCAGTTGGAACGGCTCGGTGCCGTCCTGGACGATCAGCGACGGTGGCTTAAGGAGACTGAGCCGGCCTGAGGCCGGACTAGCGGCGGGTAATCGCGTGCTTGGGACGGGACCGGCGCCTCAGCGCCGCCAGCCGGGTGACCAGCAGGATGACCGAGGCAGCGATCAGCGCCACCATTGGTCCGGATCTCGTCTTTGCAGAGCCCGGGTCGGCGACCGCCAGCGGGTCTAGCTCTCCGGCCGGAGTCGGTTGAGCCGATGGTT
This sequence comes from Actinomycetes bacterium, assembly GCA_029263075.1. Lineage (GTDB taxonomy): Bacteria > Actinomycetota > CADDZG01 > JAHWKV01 > JAHWKV01 > JAJCYE01. The sequence goes on along the minus strand of JAJCYE010000040.1, from coordinate 11,831 downwards.
CCGCCGGTGGGCTCACTGTTGGACTCGCCTGCGCCACCGCTCCCGGAGGGGGCGATGGGCTGGTGGGCACCCTTGAAGCCGCCGGCGAGGGCACCGTCTTTTTGACCGGCGACGACACCGTCGTTTTCGCCGGCGAGGGCACCGCTCGAGGTTCGGGGGAGGCCTTAGCTGCTGCGGGCGGAGGAGCAACAGGCGCCGGCACCGGGGGCGGTGGTGCGGCGGGCGGTGGCGGCTGCGGAGCCGCGTCGGACCCGCAACCAGCGCCCGGTGATGATTGGCTGCCGGCGACGTGGGGAGAGGCCGGTGGCGTCGAGGACAGCGGGGTTGAGTTGCCGCCGAACTCAACCGTGGCAAAAACGTAAGGGTATCGGCCGCCCGAGGGGTTGCATGCCATCGCTATTCCGGTGTGGGTGAAGGCCGGGTCCAGGATATTGGTGCGGTGGGGTGCGCTGTTCATCCAGAAGTTGTGCGCCCAGGCCGCGGTCAACTCGGTGTCGTGCCAGGCCAGGTTTTGGGCGCCGGAGCGGTAACCGGCGCCGGTCATCGCCTGGGGCGGTTTCGGGTGGTACATATCTCTGTTCGCCGCCATCTTGTTGGCCCAGGACTGAGCCAGCGCGTCCAGGCGGGGGTCTCGCGACAGCGGGGAAAGCCCTCGGGCCGCCCGCTCCGCGTTCATGAACTCCAACATCTTTTGGTTGTTGGCCGAGGCGTTGGTGACCGCCGCCGAAGCGGGGTAGCCGAGGGCGGAGACGCCAAACGCGGCAAAGGCCAGGCAGATTGCCAGCCGGGCGAGGTTCGACAAAGATGCACGAGGCAACCGGCGGGAGTATCGGGCTGGTTGCGGGAAAGTCATGGAGCCATTATTGCGTGGCATTTGTCGGCGGCGATTTCGTTCGCCCGAAGCGTTCGTGCCGCCTGCGGGCGCTACTCGATGTGGTAGTCGTCCAGTAGGTCCGAAAGTTGTTCGGTGTTCAGGCGGGGTCTGGCCCTCAGGTTCGCCATGAGGCGGGCCTCGGCAATCCGGCTCTTCATTGCTACGAAGGTTGCGGCCAACAAACAGAAGAAGGCCACCGCCACCAGCCCGGTGGAGCGGGTCTGCGATGCGGCGGCGGCCGGGACGACAGCGGCCGGATTGGTGCCGGCGCCGGCCGCGTTGGCGCCCGCGGAGGCCACCGAGACGTCGCCGGGATCCGGTGCCTCGGTAACCGGGGAGACCACCACCCTGGATCCCGACAAGGATGAGGTAGCGGGGGCGGCCGCCTCGCCACACGTGACGCTCCGGCCGGATAGCGACTCACCCCCCGCCGTCCGGGGCTGGGCCGGCGGAGTGTCCCGGGAAGGTGCCGAGTCTCCGCCCATTTCGAGTACGGCCACCACAAAGGGGCGGCCGGAGGCGGTTGAGCAGGAAAGTCCTATTCCAACGTTCGTAAAGGCGGGATCGAGCATGTAGCGGCGATCGCTGTCGACGCTCATCCAAAGGACATGGGTCTGGGCTGCGTTGAGGGTTGGGCCCCAGGCCAGGCTCTCGGCGCCTGAGCCGTAGCCGACGGCGAGCGCCGGGACCTCGGGGCTGTGGTAGCCGCGCCTTTCGGCGGCAAGTCTTTCCGCCCACCCCTGGGCGGGGGCGTCGAGCGCCGCATCGCGCTCAACCGGGGCGACGCCTCGGGCGGCTCGTTCCGCGTTTAGGAACTCCAGCATTTTCTGCTGATTAAACGAGAGGGTCGCCGGGTCGGCTTCCAGGGCCAAGGCGAAACCGGGGCCGAGGAGGGCGACCAGAAGCCCGATGGCTGTTGCGGCGAGCGTGCGGGTGATTCTTGGCATCGCTACCTCGGCAGGCCCGCCCCTAAGTTGGACCGTCTTACCTATCGGCAGATCGAAGCACATCGATAAGGCTGTACTTCTTGCGGGGGCCGCCGGTATTGGGGAAGCGGAGTTTGTAGCGGAGTCCCGCGCCGACCAAGCTGAGCATCACCGCGCCTATGGCGCCGGCGACCAAAGCGCCCCAGCCCGCGAGGGCCTGGTCGGACGCGGTTTTGAACGAATCGTCGGCCGGGGCGACCAGCCCGGGTGGATGTGGCCCCTCGGCCGGGGTGGAGTCGGTCTCGACCGCCGCCGGGGCGGGGGCAGGGGCCGGTTCCTCCACCGGGGCCGCGATGGGTACCGGGGGTGCGGGCGCCGGCCGGCTTTCGACCGGCGGTGCGGCGGGATTGGGGGCCTCCGGCTTGGGCGCGACGGGCGCCGCCACCGGGGCGGGAGGCGGCGCCACCGGTGCCGCGGGAGGGGGTTGGGGCGCAGCGGCACCCGGTCCTCCCGAGTTGTCGCAGGCCACGGAGTGGCCCTGGAGTGCGCCGGGCGGCACGGATATCGGTTCCTGGGGTGGGACAGCGGAGGAGAGGCTGCTACCGCCGAAATCGACCACCGCCACCGGGAACGGCTTGCCGGAGGCCCGGGAGCAGGCGATGCCAATCCCCACATGCGAGAAGCCGGGGTTCAGCAGATTCTTCCGGTGGTTCGGGCTGTTCATCCACATGAAATTTGCCTCGGATGCGTTGATGCTTGGTGAACGAAAGACCAGATTCTGCCCGCCGGCGGAGTACCCGAGGGTCAGTGCTACCGCTGGAGTGTGCTGAAGAACTCCTCGGGCGGCCAGGTTTTCGGCCAGGGCTTGGGCGTGCGAGTCCATGCGCGGGTCCCGCGAGAGGGCCGCCACTTGGCGGGTGGCGCGTTCGGCGTTGTGATACTCAAGGATCTTGGCCGTGTTGAAGGGAATCTCATCCGCATCCGAGGCGTAAGCGGGAGCGCCGATCAAGGCGGTGGGCAGCACGAGCAGAGCAACCATAAAGCTCGGGAAGGTTCGGATCCAAGACCGCCGGCGGAAGAACAAACGCGGACCTCCATCTTCTGGTCCGCCCCCTAGCGGATGTAGCGGCTACCTATCGGCAGGAACCGGTGCCCCGATCAAGGCTTTTTGGGGGATCCCGCTCGTAGGTCCGCCGGATATCGCAAGCAGCAGACTCCGGCGGTCGGGACATCACGTGGAAGCCGGCGGTCGTTCTGTTTCGTTCTCAACGGTTCCGAACGCCATCAACATGCCCAATGCGGGGGTCAATCGGGCGGCGTGGTCAAACAACCGCTCGGCGGGGGATTCTGCCGGGTCGAGTTGGTGCAACAGGTCGAGGCCGAGGTAGAAGCCCACAATTGCCGTCGCCACGTCCCTGGCGGGCACAAGCTGCTCTAGCGCTGAGCCCCTGGTGACCTTCTCGATCGACCGGGTGGCGAAATCGATCCAGGGGCGGAGGCGCTTCAGGACTTCGGGGCCCAATTGTTTGTGCTGCAGGCTTCCGGCGATCAATTCGGAGAGCACGGTGACGTGGCCGGCGGCCAGATCTTCCCGGTAGGCGTCTCTGGCCAGCTGCACCAGATCGTCGATGGTCTCGGTCTTCTCAAGCAGAGATTCGTAGCTGAGCATCCGCTTGGCGCTGGTTTCGTCCAGGGCGGCGAGAAGCAGGTTCTTGATATCGCCGAAGTGGTAGTAAATGAGCGCCTGGTTAACCCCGGCCCGGCCGGCGATGGCCCGCGCGGTTGTCCCCCCGTAACCATGCTCTTTGATGGTGGTCAGTGCCGCATCGACCAAACGCTCTTTGGTGCCGGTCACGCGTCTTTTCCGTTACTTAAACAAACGTTTACAACAGATGTTTGAGTGTAGGAGTGGGAGGGCGATCCGTCCATGGCTAAGATCTTTGGATGCCTCGAATGAATGACGAGGTCGCCCAGTCCTTCGATGAGTTGGCGGATCTCATGCAGATTGCAGGTGGCGACCGCTTTAAAATCGTTGCCTACCGGCGCGTCGGTGACGAGGTCCGCGCGCTGGCCCGGGACCTGTCCACCCTGGACGACGAGGATCTGTTGGCGCTCCGTGGAGTGGGTAGAGCTACCGCCTCGAAGATCCGGGAAGTAATGAAAACCGGGACCATGGCTAAGCTGGAGGAGGCCCGCGCAGCCGTTCCTCCCGGCATTCGGGAGATGACGGCGCTGCCGGGACTCGGCCCGAAGACCGCCCTGCTGCTGCACCACCAGTTGGGCGTTTCGAACCTCGCCGAGCTGGACAAGGCGATCAAGGAGCAGAGACTGAGAGCCATCAAAGGGCTGGGGCGCAAGACCGAAGAGAACCTGGCAGCCGCGCTCCGCCGCTTCAAGGGTAAGCAGGAACGGATACCCATCGACGTGGCTCTTTCGGTCGCGGAGAGCCTCCTTGAGGAGCTGCGCGGGTCGGATCTGGTGAGTGAGGTCGCCTACTGCGGAAGCCTGCGGCGGGGCAAGGAGACAATCGGTGACCTTGACCTGCTGGCCACCGGCCCGGATCCGGCTGCCATCATGGGCCTGTTCACCGGGCTCCCGGGGGTTGCCGGCGTGCCGGCAAGCGGTTCCACCAAATCCACAGTGAGGACTCGGGAAGGTCTGCAGGTGGATCTTCGGGTGGTTGCGCCGGATGAGTTCGGGTCCGCCCTGCAGTACTTTTCCGGTTCCAAAGAACACAACGTCCGGATCCGGGAGATCGCGGTCAAGCAGGGCTACAAACTGTCCGAGTACGGCCTATTCCGGGTGTCGGACAACCTCAAAGTCGCCGGTGCCAGCGAAGAAGATGTCTACGGCGCTTTGGGCATGACGACCCCGCCCGCACCTATGCGGGAGAACCGTGGGGAGGTCGAGCTTGCCCTCAAGGGGGAGTTGCCGGAGTTGATCCAGCTCGCGGACATCCTGGGCGACCTCCACTCCCACACCAGGTACTCCGATGGCTCGACGACGGTCCGGGAGATGGCCATGACCGCAATGGGCCTGGGCCGGCGCTATCTAGCGATCACCGACCACCTCGACGCCTGGGTGAAATCACACAGCCCGGACACGATCCTCCTGCAGGCGGGGGAGATCGCCGCGGTGAACGAGGAGTTCGGGGACAAAATCACGGTTTTGCAGGGCGTTGAGGTCGACATCGGCCCGGAGGGCACACTTGCCCTGCCCGACTCGATCCTGGATAGCGTCGATCTGGTGATCGCCAGCATCCACCGCCGGTACGGGCTGGATCCCGAGGCCATGACCCGCCGCGTTGTGAAGGCCATGCAGCACCCGAGCGTCAACATCTTCGGCCACCCGACCGGGCGCTGGCTCGGCTCTCGCGAGGCAGCGGAGTTTGACCTGACCGAGGTGTTCGCCGCGGCCAAGGACAACGGGGTGGTTATGGAGATCAACTCCAACCCGGCCCGACTGGACCTCAAAGACGACCACATCCGCCTGGCCAGGGAGTTCGGTCTCAAGTTCTCAATAAACACCGACTCGCACAACCCCGGCCACCTCAGCCGGATGCGCCTGGGGGTGGGGATGGCCCAGAGGGGATGGGTTACGAAACCTGAAACGATCAACGCTCTGCCGCTCGACGGGCTCCGGCACGTGCTTACCAAGGAATAGTTGAACCGCCTCCCGGCATCGTTCTTCGAACGCCCCGCCCCCGAGGTGGCGGAGTCATTGGTCGGGCACACACTCTTCCGCCGCGGCCCGAGCGGTACCGTTGCAGGCCGGCTGGTCGAGGTGGAGGCGTACTGTGGTACAGACGACCCAAACAGCCACGCCTTTCGCCGCACGCCTCGCAGTTCCATCATGTACGGGCCCCCCGGCATCCTGTATGTGTATTTCACCTACGGGATGCACCACTGTTCCAACATTGTTTGTGAGTCCGACGGCACCGCCGGAGCCTGCCTGCTGCGGGCGGTTGAGCCGCTCGAGGGCTTGGGCCTGATGGCGGCCCGCCGGGGACTGGACGATCCCCACCTGCTGGCCAAGGGTCCGGGCCGGCTGTGCCAGGCCTTCGGGCTCAGCCGGGCGGACAACGGTACTGATCTGGCAACGGGCGACGTTTGGGTCGGAACGAAGCGGCACCTGGATGGTCCGGTGCTTCGCTCCTACCGGATAGGGGTCGACGCCGCTACCGACCAACCCTGGCGCTTCTACGAACCGGGACCCTGGACCAGTGGACTCAAGAACCCCCGGGTTCCCGGAACGGGCGGTCCGGGCATGCAGCTAGCCATCGGGTAACCTTCAAAAATGCCCGACGACATCTACGCCGAACTGGAGTGGCGGGGCCTCATCCATCAGGCCACCGACCCCGAGCTCGGCAAACTATTGACGGAAGAGCAGTTCTCTCTCTACTGCGGTTTTGACCCGACCGCCGACAGCCTGCATCTGGGCGGCCTGATCCAGTTGCTTGGTCTTCGGCGTATGCAGATGGCCGGCCACCGGCCCATCGCGGTCATGGGGGGAGGGACCGGCCTGATCGGTGACCCGAGCGGGCGGGAGTCGGAACGCACCCTGCTGGAACCGGACGTGCTGGAACAAAACATCGCGGCGATCAGAACCCAGGCGGAAAAGATCGTCGACTTCACCCCCGGTCCGGCGCAGGCAACGATGGTCAACAACGCCGATTGGCTGAGGGCACTTACCCTCACCGACTTCCTCAGGGATATCGGAAAACACTTCAGCGTGAACCAGATGGTTGCGCGGGATTCGGTCCGGAATCGGCTTCAGAACCGGGAACAGGGCATCTCGTTCACCGAGTTCACCTACATGCTGCTGCAGTCGTACGACTTCCTGCATCTTTACCGGGAGTTGAATTGCCGGCTGCAGATCGGCGGGAGCGATCAGTGGGGCAACATCACCTATGGGATAGAGCTGATCCGTAAGGTCACCGGGGGCGAGGCCTTCGGGCTTACCTCTCCTCTTATCAAGGGTCTCGGCGGGGCCAAGATGGGCAAAAGCGTTAGCGGCAACGTCTGGCTCGACCCGACCAAAACCACCCCCTACCGCTTCTACCAGCACTTCATCAACGTTGAGGACACGCGGGTCGGGCAATTCTTGAGGTTCTTCACGTTCCTATCGAGGACCGAGATCGTGGAACTGGAGGCGCGGGCGCGGGAGGAACCGCAGCGGCGCGAGGCCCAAAAGGTCCTGGCGCGGGAGGTGACCACGCTGGTCCACGGCGCCGGGGAGGCGGCCCGCGCCGAGCGCGCATCCAAGGCGCTGTTCGGGTCCGACATCGCCGAACTCGAGGAGGGCGAACTGCTCGACGTCCTGGCCGATGCTCCTTCGTCCACCTTGCCGCAAACCATCCTGCGCTCGGGAACCTCTCTTATCGACCTGCTTATCGGGGCCGGCCTGGCTACCTCTCGCAAGACCGCGCGGGAGTTCATTGGGGGCGGCGGCGTCTATATCAACAACACCAAACAGACCGACATTGAGCGGACGGTGGGGGAGGGCGACCTGCTGCACGGCCGTTACCTGGTGCTGCGGCGGGGGAAGAAAAATCATCACCTGGTGAACTTCGGGTGAGCGACTTCGACGACCTCGATCTTGGCCGCTTGCACGAACTGCACAGCGCCAAGTGGAGCCACTACGGACCCGAGGTCATCCCCGCATGGGTTGCGGAGATGGATTTCCCGGTGGCCGCCCCGGTGCGGGAGGCGGTGATCGCGGTGGCCAACCGGAGCGACTTCGGCTATCCCGCATCCATCGAGCACAACGGCTTCGGGGACACCGTCGCCGGTTGGGCCGACCGCACCTGCGGCTGGAAGGTGGATCCGTCGGCGGTGACGATCCTGCCGGATGTGGTTCGGGGGCTTTCTGTGGGGATCGAGATCCTTTCCCGCCCCGGGGACGGGGTGGTCATCCAACCGCCGGTTTACCCACCGTTCTTCGGTGCCATCAAGGAGAAGGGCCGGGCGATTTTGGAGAATCCCATGGTGTTTCGGGGTGGCCGCTACGAGATCGACTTCGAGGGGCTGGACTCCGCCATGGCGGATGCCAGGGTGTTGATTCTGTGTAACCCCCACAACCCCACGGGCCGGTCGTTCGCCCGCTCGGAGTTGGAGGCCATCGCCGAGCTTGCCATCCGCCACGACGTATCGGTGATTGCCGACGAAGTCCACTCGCCGCTGACCTTGCCGGGTGCCTCCCACAACGTGTTCGCCATGCTGGGCGACGAGGTTGCCGCCCGCACTCTTACGGTGACCGCGGCGTCGAAGGCCTGGAATTTCGGCGGCCTGAAGTGCGGCTTTGCCGTTTCAGGGTCGCCTGAGATGACGGCCGCGCTCAAGGCCCTGGGTCACTTCGCAACGGGGGGTGCCAGCATCGTCGGCATCGAGGCCACCGAAGCGGCCTTCAACCGGGGCGGCCCCTGGATCGCCCGGGTGATCGAGTACCTGGACGCCAACCGGCGCCTCCTGGACGAGCTTCTCAAGCTCCATCTGCCCGAGGTGGTCTACTCGGTGCCCGAGGCCACCTATCTGGGTTGGCTGGACTGCCGGGCCCTGAACCTCAAGCCCGATCCCCACACCTTCTTCCTGAAGGAAGCCGGGGTTGCCTTCAGCGCCGGGCCGATGTTCGGCACCCAAGGTGAAGGTTTTGTCCGCTTCAACTTCGCTACGTCCGGGGCGATTGTCACGGAGATAGTTGAGCGGATGGCGGCGGCTGTAACCCGGGCGCGGGTCGGATAGATCGTACCGGCGCATGTTTATGCACCGGTATTGTGTTGAATTCCCGTATTCGGGATGCCTTTAGCCTGGGTTCTGTATACCGGTGCGGGCCTAAGGGGACTGGTCCAGCCAGTCCTTGACCACCTGGATCTCCTGCGTGGTGAGCTCATGCCCTCCCGGGAACCAGACCACCGAAACTTCCGCGCCCGACCTCCGGTACAGCTCACCCAACAGTTCGGCCTGATCGCCCGGCACCATGGAGTCGTTACGCCCGGCGGTCAGCAGGATGGGTTTGTCGTCCAGGTCCGGCAACTCGTCCGGGTAGAAGGGCGGCATGGCGTGCAGCAGGGCGGCGCCTGCCAGGATTTCGGGGTGGAGTAGCAACAAACTGGCAGCGATGTTGGCGCCGTTCGAGTAGCCGAGCGCAACGATCTTCGCCGGGTCCAGGTTGTAAGCGGTCGTGGCTTCTTTAACGAATTGTGCCAGCGCGTGTGTCTGTTCCATCAAATCCGGGACGTCGAAAACCCCCATCGCCAGGCGGCGGAAGAACCGGGGCATGCCGTTTTCCAGCACTTTTCCCCGTGGGCTCAAAAGGTTGGCTTCCGGGGCCAGGGCTTTGCCCAACCCGAGCAGATCCTTCTCGTTCCCCCCGGTGCCGTGGAGCAATAGCAACGTGGTCGGGTCCGATCCGGCTACGAACCGGTGGGTGAAGCCCAATTCCTCGTTCATGAGATCGAGTCCGTAGCGGCCGTAGCGGGTAGGCGGGGGTTGGTGAGGGGAGTCAGGCGCTGCTCCAGCCGCTCCCGGAGGTGTTCGTGCTGAGGCGGAAGCTGCAACGACTCCCCAAGGTGTGCCGCCGGCTCATCTATGGCAAAACCCGGACCGATGGTCGCGATCTCGAACAGGACTCCGCTCGGCTCCCTGAAGTAGATCGAGTGGAAGTACTGCCGGTCGATGATCGGCGTGGGGTGAAGGCGGGCTCCAGAAATCCGGTCCCGCCACCCCGGCTGGTCGTCGGGCTCGCACGCCCAGGCGATGTGGTGCACCGACCCCGCGCCCTGCCGGCCCGGTTGGGCGGGCGGGTCGTCGTAGCTATACCCGGCCCGGCGGACGCCGGAGGTGAGGCGGTAGGTGGGGCGATCCCCGGAGACGGGTTCGAAATCGAGCACCCGGGTCAGGACGTGGTCGCTGTCCGATCGGTGCCCGTCGCCGTCAACCCGGGCGTGGCCCCGTTCCGTGGCTGCCCGCCCGTAGGCCCGGACCCCGGCGAACCCGGTCAGAGCGAACTCGGCCGGCACCTCGCTCCAGGAGGCGGTGAGCCCGGGTTCGCCCGGAGGATCCATCACCAGTTCGATACCCAAGCCCTCTGGATCCTCGAAACGGAGGCGGTCGGGAAGGCGGGCGGTGTCGATGCCATTGCCGATCAGGCGTTCCTCCCAGAAGTCCAGGGCTTGGGCCGAAGCCACCCCCCACTGAACGGTGTGGATCATCCCCGAGCCGTGGCGTCCCCGCAGGGCGCCCGGGAATTCGAAGAAGGTGAGGATGCTCCCGGGGTTGCCTGATTCGTCGGCGAAGTAAAGGTGATAGACGTCCGGAGCGTCGAAGTTGACTGTCTTTTTGACCATCCTGAGGCCGAGGACTCGAACGTAGAAGTCCACGTTGCCGGGGGCGTCTCCGGTGATCGCGGTGATGTGATGGATGCCCTTAAGTGCCATACAACTCCTCGATTGTTAAGCGATAAACCCGGTGTTACCGGATCTGTAGTACGGTAATCCCAGTGTATTGCCCGCCACGGAGTTACCCCGGCGGATTCACTCCGGTAACGAGGCCAACGCCTCAACGGATGGTTTGACGGGGTCGGTGAGCGGGTGTACATTGAACCTCCGGCCTAAAGCGCCTGAACGAGCGAAACGCTCGGAACGGTAAGGCCGGGATGCTTGAAAGCTTCACAGGAGGACGCCAAACACCAGATTCGATCCTAAGTAATTGAAGTCAGGACCGATGATGCCGCTGGGCGATTTGTTCCAGCGGTTTTTTGCGCCCCAAATGACCCAAGGTCGGAGTGGACCAGGTCTGTTGTGACCCTTCCTAGCATTCGGATGTTCCTTGAGAACTAAACAGCGTGCCCTAAGCAAAGTTAGTGTTGCTTTGAATAACCCCGATATTCCTCGGGGCGGTCTGGTAAGGGCTGTCCCGATTGAGTGGGTTGTAAATAGATATAAATTCGGTAATCGCATGTTCTGATCCTCGTCTGCCGGTTTACCGGTGGAAGGTAGGGTCACAACTAATTGCGTTTGTCGAGTTCAGTTTCAAATCTCTACGGAGAGTTTGATCCTGGCTCAGGACGAACGCTGGCGGCGCGCCTAACACATGCAAGTCGAGCGATAAGCCACCTTCGGGTGGTGGAAAGCGGCGAACGGGTGAGTAACACGTGAGGAACCTGCCCCGGACTCTGGGATAACAGCGGGAAACTGCTGCTAATACCGGATACATCATTCCTACGGCATCGTAGGAATGGGAAAGATTTATCGGTCTGGGATGGCCTCGCGGCCTATCAGCTAGTTGGTGGGGTAACGGCCTACCAAGGCAACGACGGGTAGCTGGCGTGAGAGCGTGGCCAGCCACACTGGGACTGAGATACGGCCCAGACTCCTACGGGGGGCAGCAGTCTAGAGGCTTCGGCAATGGGGGCAACCCTGACCGAGCGACGCCGCGTGGGTGATGAAGGTCTTCGGATCGTAAAGCCCTGTCGGCAGGGAAGAAGGCGTGTATGGCGACCCTTACACGTTTGACGGTACCTGCAAAGGAAGCCCCGGCTAACTTCGTGCCAGCAGCCGCGGTAATACGGAGGGTGCGAGCGTTAATCGGAATTACTGGGCGTAAAGGGTGCGTAGGTGGTTTAGTAAGTTGGCTGTGAAATTCCTGGGCTTAACCTAGGGCGGTCAGCCAAAACTATTAGACTAGAGTATGGGAGAGGGTAGTGGAATTTCCGGTGTAGCGGTGAAATGCGTAGAGATCGGAAGGAACACCAGTGGCGAAGGCGTCTGCCTGGCCCAATACTGACACTGAGGCACGAAAGCGTGGGTAGCAAACAGGATTAGATACCCTGGTAGTCCACGCTGTAAACGATGTCAACTAGCTGTTGGGTACATGAAGGTACTTAGTGGCGCAGCTAACGCGATAAGTTGACCGCCTGGGGAGTACGGTCGCAAGATTAAAACTCAAAGGAATTGACGGGGGCCCGCACAAGCGGTGGAGCATGTGGTTTAATTCGATGCAACGCGAAGAACCTTACCTACCCTTGACATACAG
>JAJCYE010000039.1 GCA_029263075.1 Actinomycetes bacterium | reverse complement strand
TAGAATGGGCAGCCGAATCTGGTCGGCCTGAGATCCGGGCCTCGACAGCGAGTATTTAAGGGAGTCCAATGCGAGTAGCTGTAGTTGGCGGAACTGCGGGAATCGGTTACGGAATCGCCCTGCGAGCGGCGCATGCCGGGGACGAGGTCGTCATCGGTGGCCGGGCCGCGGAGAAAGCCGAGCGGGTGGCCGGCGAGGCCCGGGAACTTCTGGGCGAAGGTTCCAAAGTTAGTGGAGCGGCCAACGAGGACGCAGTCAAAGATGCGGATCTGATCGTAGTGACGGTGCCCTTCCCCGGGCTGGCGGCCACCTACAAAGCGATCAAACCCAACCTCAAGGCGGGGGCCGTAGTCCTGGACTGCAATGTTCCGCTGGCAAGCGAGATCGGCGGCAAGCCGACCCGCCTGCTGGGCGTCTGGGAGGGTTCGGCGGCCCAGATGGCCAAGGGCCTGCTGGGCAAGGACAACCCGGTTGTCTCCGGATTCCACACCGTCATGGGGGCCAAGTTGGTCAAGTTCGACACCCCGCTGGGCGGCGACGTCCTGTGCTGCGGCGATCTGGCCGGGCGAAAAGTGGCCAAGGAGTTCGTCGCCAAGATCGAGGGCGCTCGCTATGTCGACTGCGGTCCATTGGAGACGGCGAGGATCCTGGAATCTTTGACGGCGCTGCTGATCGGGATCAACATCCGCTACAAGCTGGACCCGGGCGCCGGGCTGAAGATCGCAGGCCTGCCCGAATAACGGCAGCGGTTTGCGGAAGTTAAGAGGCGGGGCCCGCAAGGGCCCCGCTTTTGATTTTGTTGCGACGTTACCCCTCGGAGGCCGGCAGGTTCCTGAAGACCGTCGAGTCTGCCGCGGTAGTGATCGCTTGCGTAGCCCTGAGCATCTGTGCCAATTAGGAATGGAAGTGCGCCGGTCGGGGTTAAGGGTGTGACATCACAATCAATTGGGAGGTTCTTTACGTGAACGCGCTTGCCATGAGACGGTTCGGTTCGTTGGCGGGATACGCCGCAACGTTGCTACGACTGGGCGTCGAGTGATCCCTGAGACGCACGAAGCGCGGCAAAACGGCGTACCCGAACAGTCCGACGCCCTCGTTCTGTTCGGCGCAAGTGGTGACCTTGCCAAAAAGAAACTGTATCCGGCCCTCTACCACCTCACCGCGGCAGGCAAGCTCCGGGTCCCCGTGGTTGGGGTCGCGGCCACGGATTGGACCAGTAAAGATCTCGCTCAATACGCCGGCGATGCGGTGCACGCAGCCGTATCCGACGTCGATGACGCGGTGCTTCGGCAGATGACCGATCGCCTGAGCATGGTGACCGGCGACTACCGGGAAAAGCAGACCTTTGGCGAACTGGCCAAGCGGCTGGATTCCCTCGGCGTCCGCTTCCCGGCACACTACCTGGCCATCCCGCCGGGCCTTTTCGGCGCCGTAGTCGAGGGGCTGGCCGCCTTCAACCTGAACGCCAAGGCGCGTGTCGTCGTGGAAAAGCCCTTCGGGCGAGACCTCGACAGTGCCCATGAACTAAACGGGATCCTGCACCGTGCCTTTCCTGAGCAGGCGATTTTCCGTATCGACCACTATCTGGGCAAGGAGTCGGTCGAGAACATCCTGGTCTTTCGTTTCGCCAACTCGTTCCTCGAACCCATCTGGAATCGGCGCCATATAGCGAACGTTGAGATAACGATGGCCGAATCCTTCGGGGTTGAAGGCCGGGGTGTCTTCTATGACTCCGTTGGGGCTATCCGCGATGTGGTTCAGAACCACCTGCTCCAAGTGGTAGCGCTGCTGGCCATGGAGCCACCGGTTGACGCCACTGCCGATGCGCTGCGCGACGAGAAGGTCAAAGTGCTCAAATCAATGAAGCCGGTGGACCCTGCGCACATCGTGCGGGCACAGTATGAGGGCTACCTTGACGAGCCGGGCGTGCGCGAGGACTCGAACACTGAAACCTTTGTCGCGCTGCGCCTGGAGATCGATTCCTGGCGTTGGGCCGGTGTCCCGTTCCTGGTGCGGGCCGGAAAGGCTCTCTCGGCAACCGCCACCGAAGTGGCTGTGGAGTTTGAATCGCCGCCGCGGCTTCTTTTCTCGCCTGAAGGTTGCCAACCTCACCCCAACCATCTGCGGTTCCGCCTGGGACATCACGACGGAGTGACCTTTTCCGTGCAGGCCAAGGCACCGGGAGAAAGCTTGATCAGCCAGTCGGTGGATCTCGACGTCGATTTCAAGGATGCCTTGGGCGCCCGTCAGGAAGCGTACGAACGCCTCCTTGGGGACGCCATCGAGGGGAATCCAGCTCGCTTCGCACGCGAGGACGGCGTGGAGGCGGCTTGGAAAGTGGTTCAGCCCGCCCTGGACCTCCCGGAACCGGTGAGTCGCTACGCCCGGGGCTCGTGGGGACCTCGTGCGGCCGACACCCTAGGGGGCATGAAGCATGTATGGCACGATCCCGAGGAGCGGATTTGAGGGTAGGCGCCTACTCAGGATTCGAGTTGCCGCTCGGCTCTCTCCCGGCGGTCGCTACCGCCCAGATGCGCGAGGTCGATCGGCGCATGACCGAGGACTTCCACATCGACATATCCGCCCCAAGCCGTCTCTACCGTCAGATGGGCCTGGATGTCCCCATGTTGTTCGGACGTAGCGGCGTCGCAAGGCTCGTCGGGGATTCCAAAGGAGGCAGTGATGATTGAGCAAGCTGATGTCGTGGTAATCGGGATGGGTCCTGGAGGAGAGGATGTCGCAGGCCGCCTGGCGGAGGCCGGGCTCGACGTGGTTGGCGTTGAACGCCAGCTGGTCGGGGGTGAGTGTCCTTACTGGGGCTGCGTCCCCTCAAAGATGATGATCCGCGCGGCCAACCTGCTGGCCGAGGGGTCGCGAATTCCCGGGATGGCCGGGACATCGTCGGTAACGGCGGACTGGGGGCCGGTGGCCGCCCGGATCCGCAGCGAAGCCACCGACAACTGGGACGACAAGGTTGCCGTCGAACGCTTCGAGGGCAAAGGAGGCCG
>JAJCYE010000038.1 GCA_029263075.1 Actinomycetes bacterium | reverse complement strand
GAAAAAAACCCTGGACGAGGTGCTGAAGGCCGCGGGCAACATCAAAGGAAGGCGTTCGCTGGAGGAGCTGGAAGCACCAAAGGTGGCCGGATCCCTGGAGGACGCCTTCAAGGTCCCGGAGAAAAAGGTGGCGTGGCCCGCGGGCGACGACAAACCGAAGCCGAAGTTGTCCCTGTAGCGGCCCGCAAGGCGGCGCACCTCCGGCACCGAGTGACCCACAGAGGGGACTTGCTGCTTGCTGCGGGGCGCTGCCCCCGCGAAGCTCAGTTAGCCTTCGTCGTCGCCCAGAGCGTCCCAACCGGTCCACTCCTCCACGTCCAAACGCACGATGGAGCCCTCCTCGATGGGGAACGACCGGTACTGGGTGTACTTGCTTTCAAGGGCGGTCACCGCCCGGTCCTCCTCCGCCCCCGGTTCCAGGACCGTAACCTGCCCTTTGGCCACCAGCCACTGCAGGCGGTACCAATCCTCGTCCCACCTGTCGACCATGAAGGTGACCCTGGGGCCTCCTTCGGTGCCCCGGCGGCGACCCAGGAACGGGCTGCCCGGCCTGCGGTCGACGACGATCCAGATGGTTTCCCCGGCCCAGGTGAAGCAGACGGGCAGGACCTCGGTCGCCCCCTCGGACCCGTTGATCCCCAGATAGCCGCGGCGGGCCCTGAGTAAGGACGCGTAATTTTCCGGGGGCCCGAGCATGGGGGGATTATCGCTTAAAGCCCACCGATCGCGGCGCACTTTCGGGATCGATCTCTACATAAGCGACTTTCCCGGCCGGAATCCCGACCTTTCGCTCCTTTTCGTCCTGGAGCCACAACACGGTGGTGCCCTCGCTCAGGGCGTCGTTGATGCGCTTGACCAGTTCGTCCACGCCTTCTTTAACCTCCAGGGTGATCTCCTTGGGGGAGTCCACCACGCCGATACGAATCTCCAAAAAATGGCCTCCTTCGAAATGCCGGTCACCCGGAAGTACAATAATGAGGTTATGCCTTCTGGAGAGCATATCGATGACCCGGACTTCGGACCGGATGAGTTTGGTCCGATCGATGCCGCGGAGCGGGACGCGCTCAGCCAGGATCTGGTGGATGTCAGGACGCTGAAGACGGTCCTTGCATCCAAAGGGATCCGGGGTGTGGTGGTGTTCTGCCCCGACTGTGACGACGACCACTTCCTCGGCTGGGACCTGCTGGCCGGCAACCTCCAGCAAATCCTCGAGAACGGCACCACCCCGGTTCACGAACCGGCCTGGGAGCCCAACCCGGACGAGTACGTCAGTTGGGACTACGCAAGAGGATTCCTCGACGGGTACGAGTCCTACCCCGAAGACCGTATCGCCGGCCCCTCCAACTGCCTGTACTGCGGGAGCCACCTGGGCGAGCAGCCGGGCGACTGGGCGTACTGCCCCTACTGCGGCCGGGACTTTGCCCCGGTGAACCTGTTGCTGCACCTGCGCCGCCAGGGGTGGGACCCCCAGCGGATCGCCGCCGTGTTCGACGAGTGCGGCTTCGTCTTCCCCACCTTCGACGCAGACGGTATTTCATCGCTGGAGACCAAGCCGGAGAAGGGTTAACAACCGGCCTCAGGAGGGAACTCGATCAGGCGACCGGCGCCTATACTGAAAAGTCGACCTAGAGGGGACTCTGCTGATGGTTTTCAGGAACAAGCTGAAGTACTGGGCGCCCAAAATTGCAGTTGTGGTCGTTTTTTACACCAGCGCCTCGTGGTTGATTCAGCTTTTCGGGACCTGCGGAGACCCTTTGACCGGGGTTCGTGTTTGTGGCCCCATAGACGTCATGTCCCGGATGTTCTCGGGCCTGTTGCTGTTCATCCAGCTTGCCCTGTTCATGATCGTTCAGTTCGGCGCCTTCATGTGGATCTTGTCCCGGGGCCGAAAGTACGTCATCTATCCCAAGGAGTACGAAACCACCTTTGACGATGTCCGCGGCCAAAAGCCGGTGGTGGACTCGGTCCAGGAGGTGGTCAAGCTGTTCAGGGGCTTCCGGGAGTTCAAAAAGATCGGGGGTTACCCTCCGCATGGAATCCTGTTCGAGGGCCCTCCCGGAACCGGCAAGACATTGATGGCCAAGGCGGTGGCCGGCCAGGTGGGCGTCCCGTTCATCTACGCCCCCGCCAGTGGCTTCACCAGCGCCTTTATGGGCGGCGGCATCATGCAGCTTGCGATGCTGTTCCGCAAAGCGAAAAAGTTTGCCCGCATCTACGACGGGTGCGTAATTTTCATCGACGAGATCGACGCAATCGGCTCCCGGGGCACCGGAACTTCGCTGGCCGCCTCCGACGGAACCCAAAAGTCCGGCAACGTGGTCAGCCGCATGATGATGATGGGTGGTGGCGGCGCCGGCGGTGGCGCCATCAACGAGTTGCTGGTCCAACTCGACGGCATGATCATGCCCCGCGGACTGAAGCGGCACGTCCGCCGCATCTTCGGCCTCAAGCCCAAGGTGCCTTCCTACAACATCCTCATCATCGGGGCCACCAACCGGGCCAACGCCCTGGACCCGGCGCTGCTCCGCCCCGGACGGTTCGACCGCAAGATCCACGTGGGCCTGCCGGACAAGGACGGGCGCAAGGACGTAATCAGGTACTACCTGGAGAAGGTCAAACACGAAGAGTTGGACATCGACAGGTTTGCGCAGGCCACCATGGGTTATTCCCCGGCCCGGATCAAAAACATAATCAACGAGGGCCTGATCGTCGCCCTGCAGGACGGGCGCGATTCTTTGACCTGGGACGACGTTTGGGCCGCGAAGATGATCGACGACATCGGCCTTAAGCAGGCGGTCAAATACACCGAGAAGCAGCGGGTGATGGTGGCGGTCCACGAGGCCGGGCACGCGGTGGTCAACCACGAGCTCAAAAAGGGCGACCTGCAGATCCAGATCATCACCATCATCAAGCGAGAAGGAACGCTGGGCATGGTGTACTCGGTCAAGACCGAGGAGACGTTCGGGGAGACCCGCGAGGATGTCTTGAACAGCATCCGAGTCTCACTGGCGGGCCTGGTTGCCGAGGAGATGTGGTTCAACACCTCCACCTCCGGGACCTACAGCGACCTCCAGACGGTTACCCTTCTCGCCCTGCAGTACGTGGGCACCTGGGGAATGGGCGCCCGTCTCTACTCCTACAGCATCATCGACCCCAGCAACGCGGGTACCCCCTTGGAGATCATGATGCGGGACCCGGACATCCGGCGGGAGGTCAACGAGTTGCTTCACCTGTGCAAAAAGGACGTCGAGAAGATTCTGGACAAGCGGCGGTTTGCGGTGGAGAAGATCCGTGACGAACTGCTCGCCAACGACGAACTGACCGGCGACTACCTGCACAAGGTGATCCAGGAGATAAACGACGAGATCGCCGCCAGTGAAACCGGGCCGGGTCTCGGGAAGATCCCGCTGTCCGACCTCCCCATAGTGGGTCCCAACTCCTAAGCGGTCGAGTGTTGGGCTTAGATGAGGCGCTGGCTACCATCGAGGCCACTCCGAAAGTCGTCCGGACAATTCTCGGGGCCGCAGCGGGGGCGGACATGTCGACCGCTCCGGACCGGGTGTGGGGTCCCCGTGAAGTTCTCGAACACCTGGTCGACGTGGAAGGCATCGCTTTTAGGGATCGAATCGGCCGGATCTTGCATGAAGACCGTCCGTTCATCCGGTCCATCGACCCTCCTTCCCGCTTGGAGGAGGGGGGCTATGCCGAACGGTCCGTGGAAAGTCTGCTGACCGAGTTCGAGTCGCTCCGGACCGAAAGTGTGAAATGGCTGCACTCGATCGACCCGGCGGACTACGCCCGGGAAGGCGAACACGACGCGGCGGGGACCATCAAGGTGGGCGAACTGATTCACTACTGGGCGGTTCACGACCTCACCCATCTGGGGCAGATGGTGACTGCCCTGAGGGACGGTCTGGTGCCCGCGGTCGGGAATATGCACCTGTTCCTCGAGGGCTAAGTGCCCCTTCGGTTCCTGAGCAGGTCCGCGGCGTCGTTGCCGTCGAAAACCCCGGGGGATGGTGACTCCGCGGGATCCGGCGTTGCGGTCGGCTGGGGGCTTGGGGTAGGCGACGGCAGGACCGGGGTCGGCGTCGGTGACGGCGTCGGAGGCAAGGGGGCCGGGGGCGGAACCACCACGGTCTCATCGGTTGGGACCGGCATATCGGGGGCCGGGGTGTCTTCGATGGTCGGCTGGGGGTTCGGCCCGGTCGGCCCACCGTGGACGTAGACCACCTGGCCAATCGGCGCCGCTTCGTTGAAGAACCAGTCGGCGAAACCCATGGGGAGCCGGGCGCATCCGTGCGAAGCCGGGTAGGTCGGGACCGAACCGGCGCCGTGGAAGGCGATGCCGCCGTTGAAGTAGGACGGTTTGTACAGCTCCCCAAGCGGCGCAATGCGCATCCCGTTGATCTTGCGGGAAACGGTGAACCTGCCGTTCGGCGTTATCGCCCGCCGGGTCCAACCAGCGTTGGTGAAGTTCTTGTTGGAACCGGTGGAGGTGGGCAGGATGGCGCTGACCGCGCCGCCGCGGACCACGTAAACCGTCTGGCGGGGGATGTCGACCTCAAGGTGATCGGCCGGCGCCGAGTACTTGGGGGCCGGGGTGGAGGCGGTTGCCAGCTTGGCCATGGTCGCGGCGTCGCCGACCCCGCTGCGGTTCAGGCCTTCAACCTTTTGGAACGCAATCAGGCCGTGACGGGTGTTGGCGTCGAAACTGCCGTCGACCTTGCCCACCAGGTACTTGAGGTCGGAGAGTCGCTGTTCCAGGGCCGAGACCTCGGCGCCCCGGGACCCCACTTTGAGCATGCCGTCATCGGCGGCCGGGCTGGGGCTGGGCGACGGTTTGATGACCGGTT
Organism: Actinomycetes bacterium; assembly: GCA_029263075.1. GTDB lineage: Bacteria > Actinomycetota > CADDZG01 > JAHWKV01 > JAHWKV01 > JAJCYE01. The sequence continues at coordinate 22,977 of JAJCYE010000038.1, read as the reverse complement.
CCATACGCGGCGGTTCGTCGTCGAGGACGTGCAGGGGAGCGAGGGCTTGCGCTACCGGGGGGGCTATGACGGGTTCGGCCTGGACCTGAGGCTCGTTTGGCGGATTCATTTTGGACGCGGTGAAGCCCACCGCAAGCAATGCCAGAACCACAAGTAGGATTGAGAATCGTTTTAAGGTCAACTTGCCCTTAGTTTGTGGCCTTTTGTTAACTCACGCAACAGGAATTATCTGAGGAGAGCACAAATGCCAGGTGTAGGCGAAAAGGTTGACGTCTTGGACCACGGGTTCGTGCGGCTTGACGCGGCGGAGGCCACCGATTTGTCGGTCGTTAACGGAGCCCGGGTCTCGTTTTTGCAGTTCAAGGACGAGATGGCCGACCGCGACCACAAGCTGATCCGCTTTCTTATGAGAGAGAAGCACGCCTCACCCTTTGAGCACAACCTCTTCCGCTTCCACGTCAAATGCCCCATCGCGGTGGGCCGTGAGTGGATGCGCCACCGGTGGAGCAGTTTCAACGAGCACAGCCTGCGCTACTCGGAGGCTATCGACACGTTCTATGTCCCGGCGCCGGAGCAGATCCGCACCCAGACGGGCAAACCCGGGGCCTACACGTTCGTGCCTATGGAGGGTGAAACCGCCGATCAGGTGAGGGGGATGATCGAGGCCCAGTACCGGCAAGCCTGGGATTCGTACCGGAGTATGCTGGAACTTGGAGTGGCACGAGAGGTGGCCCGTCTGGTTCTCCCGGTCGGTTTGTACACCGAGTTTTATTGGACGGTAAATGCCCGGGCGCTCATGAACTTCATCGCATTGCGCAACGCCGAAGCTGCGATGTGGGAGATCCGGTGCTACGGCGAGGCGGTGGAGTCCTTCTTCGCCACCCTGATGCCATCCACTCATGAAGCTTTTGTCGAGTGCGGGAGGGTCGCCCCTTGAGGGACTTGGATTTCAATAAGGCGCTGGTGTTTTTCGCCCACCCCGACGACGCTGAGTTCATGGCCGGCGGTTCGATCATCAAGTGGGTCGCCGAGGGCAAGCAGATCGTCCTTTGTGTGGTGACCAACGGCGCCAACGGCTCCAACGACCCGTCGATGAAACGGGAAGCCCTGATCGCGTCACGTGAAGAAGAGCAGCGTGAGGCGGCCAAAATCACCGGGGTCTCGGATGTGGTCTTTCTCGGGTACGAGGACTGCATGGTTGAGGACTCTCACGAACTCCGGCGGGACATGATCCGTGAAATTCGCAGGCACAAGCCGGATGTTGTTATCGGTCCCGACCCCACGATGTATTTTTTTGCCGATCAGTACATCAACCACCCCGATCACCGCAAGGTTGGGGAAGCGCTGTGTGCGGCCGTCAGCCCGGGGGCCGCGACCGTCCCCATGTATCGCGACGAGTTGTTCGACAAGGGGTTTGAGCCCCACCACCTCACGGCGGCGTTCTTCGGGCTGACCAACAGCCCGAACTTCTGGGTGGATATCGAAGACGTCCTGGAGAAGAAGATCCAGTCGGTTTCGGTCCATCACACCCAGACCCCGGAGTTCGGGGATCAGTTCACGGAACGGATGAAGATGATCGCTTCGTTCAACGCCGAGGGCTCGGACTACAAGTACGCCGAGGCCTACCGGGCGATGTACTTCCGGGAGCGCTAGGGAGTTGAGCTTCAGGCGCAAAACGGTTGCAGGCTGGATAGTCCTGTCCCTGGTTCTGTCCGGGAGCGTGCCTGCGGTTGCCGCAACGGCAAAGGGGCTGGCCGCAGGGGCGGGCGTGATCATCGGGCACGCCGAACTCCCGATTTCCGCTTCGCTCGGGATGTCCGCCACCGACCACCTGGTGGCCGACGCTGCCCGGACCAAGGTTTCCATCTACGAAAGCCCGGCGGCGCCGGTGCCGGAGAAATCGCTAAAAAACCCCACGCACGAGGGGGTGCAGCTTGTGATGGCAGTCCTCAAGGAAGAGGGCAACTGGTTCCAGGTCAGGCTCCCCATCCGCCCCAACGGGAGCACCGGATGGGTCAAAGCGTCCGATGTCCGGATTCGCAAGGTGCCCAACCGCATTGTCGTCGACAAGTCCGAACACAAATTGCGGGCCTTCAAAGGCGATCAGTTGTTGATGGAAATCCCGGCCGGAATCGGAACCTCGGCCACCCCCACGCCGGTCGGCGAGTACTACGTCGACATCTCAATTCCGTTCGCCAATACCAGCGGAGCTTACGGCGCGCATATGCTCAGCATCGCCGGATTCTCCGAGGTTCATCTCAACTTTGGAGGCGGAATTGGGCAGCTTGCGATCCATGGAACCAACAACAGGGCGTCTGTTGGCGTAAACTCCAGCAACGGTTGTATCAGGCTGTACAACGAATCGATCCAGCGCTTAAAGGACCTCGCTCCTACCGGAACGCCGGTCTCGGTTCAGGCCTGACGCCCCCGGATTCGCTCCGCGGGATGGGGCGGCCTTAGAATCCGACACGACTTTTGCTATTTGACCTGCCCCTAAAGGAGGCTCGATCGATGCGCCGAACGCTACTCCCCCTAGCCGTTTTGTTAATGCTCGTCTTGGGGACGGGTACGGCGCAGGCCGCCACAGTCACCATTGAAACCCAGGACAACAAGTTTGTTCCGCTCAGTGCCACCGTCAAAGTGGGAGACACTCTCTCCTTCAAAAACACCGGCGCGGCCCCCCACAACGCGGTCGCCAAAGATGGGTCCTTCAACATCGCCTTGATCAACGCAGGCGAAACCAAGACCGCCAAGGTGGACGAGCCCGGAACCATTGAGTACGACTGCCTGTTCCACGTGGCCCTCGGCATGAAGGGGACCATCATCGTTGAAGCCGCAGCCGGAGCCCCGGCCGCAGAGGCTTCCCCTGAAGCCAGCGCCGAGGCGACTGCAGAGCCCGAAGAGTCGGCCGCCCCGGCGGAGGATGCCGGAGAAGCGACCGAAGATGCCGGCGCCGAAGAGGATTCGCTTGCGGCCAGAGTGGCAAGTGAAGCCCCGGAGGAGCCGCCGGTTGGCCCCGCTTTTGCAGTACTGGCCGGCCTGATTGCGCTCTTGGTCCTGTTGGGCATGATCCCGGCAGCCAAGAACTTCCTGATGCCTGCTCTTAAGGCTGCCGGCGATGCGCCTGCCCCGGTAGGCCCCCCGCCCAGCATCCCGGCGATCAAGCTCTCCGGACCCGCAGCCGCGGTTGCCCTGGCGCCCGCCCCTGCAGCAGCGCCGGCAGCAGCCCCTGCAGCAGCGCCGGCAGCGCCTGCCCCGGCAGCCGCACCCGCCAAGCCCGCAGCACCGGCCACGCCGCCGCTCGACCCGGAGAAGGTCTACCAGGCGGTTATGAACGACGAAAAGACCAAGGGAACCGACGCCCGGGTGGCTGAGGCCCGTGCCAAGGCGGCCCGGATGCGAGCCGAAGAGGCGCTTGTCGCCCCGGCAGCACCCGCCCCGGCCGCGGCCCCGGCAGCAGCAGCCCCCGCAGCGGCAGCGGCAGCGGCCCCGTCAGCGCCGGCTGAGGCCCCCGCCGCGGCACCCGCGCCTTCGGCCGGGGTATCGGCCGAAGAAGCTGCGGCAGTTCGCAAGAAGGTATACGACGAAGAGCTGGCCAAGGGATCCGATGCGCGGGTCGCCGAGGCCCGGGCCAAGGCCGCAGAGATGCGGGCCAAGAAGGGGACCAAGCTCCCGTCCTAGCAGTCAATCGCTCGCTGTGAAGGGCCGTGGCCCTTCACAGCTTGCCGCACGGGGCGATGAGAACGCCGGAGCCGGGAGTGTTGCCGGGTCCTAGTACCCAAAGGTCCCGGCACCCATTGACCACCGCTACCCGGCGGTCGCCCTGTTGTTCGGTGGGCCCTTCTTAGTGACCAGCCGGCCTATGGCCCTAACGGTCAAGTCCACAATCTTGAAGGTGGGCAGGGTCACCGACAGCAACATCAAAAATCCCCCCAGACCGATAAGCAGCAGGCCGAGTTGACCCGAACTCGCTTTGCCCATGCCCAGGATGAACAGCAGTCCTCCGATTCCCAGGAGTACTCCGGTCCCCAGCACCCCGGCAACCGCCCGGCGTCGTTTGATCCGGCCCGAGACCGGGGGAACGTTCACCCGGGCGTGGGCGACGGATTCCGGGTCCGGGTTGGCCGTCGACGGAACCTGCTTGGGTGAGGAGCGGGGTCCGGGACGGCGGCCTCGCTGAAAGGCGGCGCCTGGCGGCTTGGGCAACTCCAGGCCCTTCCGTTTGGTTTCCAGCAGAAGGCGCACCGGGACCACGCAGTAGACCGATAACAGGCCTACCATCCAAACCGGCGCTCCGGTGATGACCTTCAATGCGACCAGTGGCAGGCCTGCAATCAACAATCCCAACGGCAGATAGACCAGCCAAAGCCAGCGGATAAACAACGCTTGTTTCGTTTTGCGGGGGGCCACAGTGATGGAAGCCTATTCGACGCCTTCGTCCTGTGCTTTTTCGACCAACTGCTTTAGCACCCGGATATCTCGTACGAAGACCCTGCGCATGATCGGCTTGAAGAACCTGAGCCCGATCGCTCCGGGCAGGCCGAGCGGGGGGTACAGGGTCTCCTTCCAAAAAAAGAAGGTTCCCCACGGGGCCGGGGTGCATTCCATCAGGCCTTCACCGGCGACCCAACCCCGGTGGGAGATCTCCAACGCTCCGGGGGGCTCCCACCGGGTTACCTCTACCGGGTCGGTGGTGGTGATGCCCGCGATCCGGATGGAGGCTTCGGCTGTCACCCCCAGGCCCTCGCGATGGGCGGAGGTAACTTTGAAGCCCCGGCCCTCCAGCATCCATTGGTCCAGGTGCTCCCAGTCCACCAGATAGGGCCACACCGCCTCAGGCGGCGCGGCGATCTTGGCCGACATCTCGATCTCTACCGGTGATCCGAACAAAGGCCACTCCTTAGGTACAGTGTTCCCGATGGCACTCAAGATCTATGAGCATATGGTCGTGGGCGACCTCGATTGCAACTGCTACCTCATCGGCGACCCGGTTAGCAAGCAGGCGGTGGTGCTGGATCCGGGCGACGACGGCGGTCGCATCGAACGAGCCATCGCCGGCCACGGCTTGGAGGTGGTTGCTGTGGTGGCAACCCACGCCCACTTCGACCACATCTTGGCCGCCGAGGCCATCCGAGCCGTTACCGGTGCTCCCTTTTACCTCCACCAAGGTGACATGGACCTGCTGCAGTGGCTGCCGGCCAGCCTTGAGATGTTCCTGGGGGTCACCCAAGCTCCCCCTCCCCCCGAGGTAGATACGAAGTTGTCGGACGGCGACGTGCTGAAGGTTGGTGGGCACGCCCTCCACGTGATTCATACGCCGGGTCACTCTCCGGGGAGCATCTGCCTGGTGACTGCGGAACAGGACTTGCTGTTCTCGGGCGACACGCTGTTTGCCATGTCGGTGGGACGAGCGGATCTTCCGGGTGGGGACCAGGACGCACTCGTGACCTCGATCCGCCGGCGCCTGTTTCCTCTGGGAGACATGCCGGTCCACCCGGGCCACGGTCCGGCAACGACCCTGGACCGCGAGAGGGTCAACAACCCGTTCGTGGGGGAGGGGTCCCGATTCTGGTCCGGCTAGCGGGGCCCGTTCACTATTCGGCCCCGGTTTGGGGCGCTGGACCGGTGGTCGCCGAGAGCGAAGCCGCCGCCGCTTCCCGCTCGCCTGCGTAGGCCGGGCAGATGGCCTTGTGGGGACAGTAGTTGCACATGTGGCTCATGCGGGGACGCCAGTCGTCCTTCTCCCTAGCCCGGACTATGGCGTGCGCCAGGGCGTCAAGCTGTCGCTCCAGGCCCTTGAGCATCTGGGCGGTGGGGACCAATGTGATGATCTCCGGCTCCTTCAGGTGCATCAGGCGCAGGAGTTTGGGCATCTTGCCGAAAGTCCGCCAGCAGACCAGCGCGTAGAACTTGAGCCCAAAAAATGATCCCAAGGCGTAGGTTTCCGAGGGGGAGCGGCCGGTTTTGTAGTCGCTGAGAACCCACTCGCCGTCGGCCATGACCTCCACCCGGTCGATGATCCCCCGCAGCAGCGTGAGGTCGGTCTGGTGTTCCACCCACCACTCAAGCTCATGGGGAGACACCGTTGTCGGGTCTTCCACCCGGAAAAAGTTGACCAGCAGCCCATCCGCCTGCTCCAGCCACGTGGCCTCCTCCAGTGGATCCAGTTCCAGCGAGGAGTACTCCGGGTCCGCCTTCAGGTTGGCCCAGACCTCAACCATCAGCGCCCGCGCCCGCTCGATAGTTCGCTCCTGTTTGCCCAGCAGGTAAAGCTGCTCGAGGACCGCGTGAATCATGGTGCCCCGTGTGCTGTAAATGTCTGCTGGTTCGGGGAGTCGATCGATAGCCCGGTACTTGAACAGCTGCGGGCAGGTCTTGTAATCCGACGCCCGGGAAGGGGAGAGGCGCACTAAGGAGTCTGTGGAGTTGCCGGCCTGGGACTCTTTTAGCCGGTCGGCGTTTCGAAGGGCTGCGGCGCTGGTTGGACTCACAACCTCATCTTATGACGGGGGAGTGACAGGTTTGTAATTTCCCTCTTAGAACAGGGTCATCTGACCGCGGCTGAGTTTCGGGCCGGTCCTTGTCCGTGCCGGACGGCTCTTGCGGGGGCGGGAGGAGGGGGGCGGAGCTACTTTGGTGCTGAGCTCCGGGGTGCCGGCCGGTGCCGGCTGGGCGGCCCAAACCGGAGGATCCTCAAGGAGGGGAAGCTGGCATGCAGCCGGGTTGAGCTCGCCGAGAGGCTCCTGCTGGGGACCGAAGTAGAGCTGGTCCGGCCCGGGGGAGGGTTGGGGAGCCGGCTCCTCGGGGTACTCGAGGCTCCAGTCGATGGTGGTGAGGAATTCGGACAAACCGGGCAGGTTGTACTGCTCAGCTTCGAGGCTTGGGAGCTTCGTCATCAGGATTGTCATTTGATCAAATTCACTCTCTTTAGGATCGGATACGGGTTGGTGGGCGCTCCGGACGGAACGTGCGACTCGAAATGCAGGTGGGGCGGGGTGGTTTTGGCATTGCCGGTGTTCCCGACGTAGCCGATGACCTGCCCCTTGTTCACCCGGGTTCCGTTGGCGATTCCCGGGGCGAAACGGGAGAGGTGGGCGTAGTAGTAGCTCCAGTTGTCGCTCGGCGATCGCACCCACAACTTGTTGCCGCCCAGTCCGTTGACCCCCTTCTGTTCGATGACCCCGTTGACCACCGCCAGGACCGGTGTACCCGAGACGGCGAAGATGTCCACCCCCTCGTGTTTACGAAAGCCGGAACGGGGGGCCAGGAAGGTGTCGACGAAGGAGTAGGGAGCCTTTACGGGGAAAGCGAAGCCGGCTTTGGTGCTGTCCAGCTTGGTTTTTACCGCCTCGTACTGCTTGGCCAGCGAGACCAACGAACCCTGCATGTCGCTCTGGCGCTTTTTTAGGTTCTCCACTGCGCCCTGCTGAGCAATCCTCTTGGCGTCCAGTTCCCCCTTGAGCCGGGCGGTCTCGTCTTTTAGTTCCTGGACGCTTCTAAGGGTCAGGTTGTCGGCTTCGGACACCTGCTCGAACAGGTCCATCGCGGTGGTGAGTTGGCGGAAGCTCCGGGCGCCCAGAAGCACCCCCAGAAGTTCGGTGGGTCCGGATCGGTAGTTGGACGAGGCACGTTTGTTGATGAAGCCTTGGAGAGCCACCAGTTGGCCCTCAAGCGCCGCGTGCTTGGCCTGGGCCGCGGCAGTTTCGAGATTCAGATTCTCCAGCGCCGTCTGGCCTGCCTCGTAGCTTGCCACCAGGCCGTCCAGTTCCTTTTGGGCCGCGCCGAGTTTGCCCGAGGTGGCTGCGACCTGTGCTTTCAGCCTGGCGGCCTCCTCGGGTGAGGGCATCTGAGGGGGGAAGGGTCCGGCGACCGCGGGGGTGGCCGAGACCACCATTGCCAGTGCAATCAGCAGGGCAACGACGAACAAGGATCGTTTTCGGGAGGGCATCTCCCCATTTAAGCACCGGTCCCCGCGCGATCACCGGTGTTAAACAGAGTGAACTGTGAGCAATTTTAGTCATCTTGTGGGGCGCGGAAGTGGCGGCACAAGATGTGGTGTGCCACCTCACTCCCGTTCCCAAATTGTCTCGCTGGGAATCGCGGCGGCACCGAGTTCGACGGCGAGCGTTTAGCCCTCGACCGGAACATCGGGCGGGGGAACCTGGGCAATAGGGCAGGTGGGCGGACCGTCTTTAGACCCGAGTAGGCGACTTTGTTAATCGCCGTGACCGTGCGGGCGGGAAGATTGGTGGGGAGTTCGATGGCCCGGGAGACTCCCAGGGCGGGGCGCCGGCCAAAGCAAGGGAAATCTTAGTAGGGGGTACCCCGGGTTAGTGAAACCGTTGCGGGGAACAGAGAAACGTCAGCAATGAGCCGCCGTCAATCCGGCGGCTCACTGCCTCTCAACCTTTCAGCGGGCCGTACGGGGGCGCCGCAATCTGGTGTGCGTGTAGCAGAACTGCGACTTGTTGTAGACCGACAGGATGGTGTTGCAGTCTTCGTGGGTGCACGTCCTACCGGCTACCGCGGTGCGGGTTCGCCGGGGAAGACCAATTACCGGAGTTGCCTTTAGCGGCTTAGTATTCATGGTTCATGATTACCGGTCCAGCCTGAAGATTAGATGAACGAGGGGTTAATCCTGGCAAAGAAGGCTTCGTTCAGGCGGTGGCCAGCATCTCGTCGGCGGGCCTTAGGGCTCGCCACAATGTGGCCATTACGCCGGCGACCAGATCCACGTCGGCGTCCGGTTCACCTCTGGGATGGCCGCTCAACTCTTCAAGGAACGCTTGGGAGAACAAGGTCCCCAGCAACATTCGGGCGCAGTCATCCGGCGACGCCCCGGCGGAAATTCTCCCGAGCGCCTGCTCTCGCCGGAGGTAGGCTGCCACCTCGGCCGGGGCTCTTACCGGTCCGGCGTCGGCAGTTTTGAGCGACGTTCGGTGCTCCTTCAGCAGGCCGGCATCGGACAGGATGCTTGAGGCGATCGGCAGGATTGCCCGGTAGAACCCCAGCGCCTGCACTGCAACTGTCCTCAGGTTGGCCTGTACCGATCCTTTCCCCACCCGCCTTTGCAGGTCGGTCAGAGCCTCGGCGAAGTCGGGAAAACTGGCATTGATCACCTCGACCACCAGCGCGTTTTTCCCCGGGAAATGCCGGTAAATGCTCCCCTCGGCACAGCCGGCAGCCTTGGCTATTGCACGGGTGGTTGCCGCTTGAACGCCGTTCCCCAGGATCAACTCCTCCGCCGCGATCAGGATGTCGTCGCGGACCCCCCTCCTGTTCATTCCCCGGAGCCCGGTAACCTCCCGGACCTGCGGTAGATCAGGCGGTCGGGCTGGTCGGACCCGGAACCGGCCGGGGGGACCGGACTGCCTGCCCTCGATGGAACCGTAGAACGTCCATTAAGGCACTCTTCGATCGTTTTCGATACAAAGCTGTTGTTGTTGTTGCTGCCGTTGCCGGGCTCCAGTGCCCTGGAGGCCAGAGCGGCCATGAGGTGGGAGGCAGCCTGATCGCTGTCGAGGTCCGGGTCCACTCTGCCGAAACGTTTTTCCAGGTCGAGATAGCCGGCAAGTATGCCGATGTCCTCCCTGGTCGAAGACTGTGCTCCGGTGGTCACGCCGACGGGGAGCGCATCGCCGCCCGGCTGCGAAAGTGCGTACTGGTAGTACCCGAGCGTGGCGCCGGCGACCTCCTGGAGGTTGGTTGTCACTTCTCCGGTTCCGGCCTTTATGGGCAAGTCCACCATCAGGCTGCGTAGGTGGCCGTAAGAATCGGGACCCAAGCTTGAGACAGCCGGGGTTTCTGCGCCCCGGTCGCCGGCGGCTTCGGATGGGTCAGAACCCTGCCGGTTCGGGGCGACCTCTTCGTGGTAATGGGGGTCGGAGACGCTTACCGGGGAGGGGCCGGTAGCCCGGCGATTCGCCGGCCTGAGGGACTCTTCCGCCGGCTGGGTAGCCGGTGCTGCGGCGGGCACGAGGGTCGACGGCTCGAACGCCTCCCTGAGGACTTGTTCGGTTCGCGGATCAATCCCTGCCGGCACCTGAGCCGGGTCGGCCTTGCCCTTGCCTTTGCGCAACTCGTCCTCCTCGTCTTCGAATGCCTTGAGCGGCACCTCTACATCATCGTGTATCACGTGGCTTCGCACGAAGACCGCTGCGACCAGCGCTGCCAGGAGCATGAATCCGACTGCAACCGCCATTCCCGAGTGAATGGCGCCGACAAAAGCGTCTTGCGCCGCGCCCCCCACCTGAGCCAGGACGGTTTCGGGGGTGCCCGGCGGGACCTGCTGGCGGAGGGCCTCGATCGACCCACCTCCCGAAGCTGCGTTGCCCGACGCCTTGTCGACAATCGACTGTGCCGTCGCGCTCTCGATCCCGGCGTTCCCCAGGTTATCGAGCAACCGGTCTTTGAACGACGTGGAGACCAGGGCACCCAGTAGGGCGATGCCCAAGACCCCGCCCAATTCCCGGGTGGTATTGGTGGTGGCCGAGGCGACACCGGCGTGCCGCGGGTCCACCGACCCCATCACCGCCGCGGTCATGGGGGCCATGGTCATGGCCATGCCGGAGCCGAGTACCACAAAGGCGGGAAGAATTATCGACTCGTAAGCCGAGTCCGGTTGGATGCGCAGCAGCAGCGCCAACCCGCCGGCGGAGTAGAGGCACCCGGCGGTCATGAGCCAACGGGAACCGTACTTGTCGGACAACTTGCCGGCAATGGGGGAGATGATCAGGATCGCGGCGGTGAACGGCATGAGCCGGACGCCGGTTTCCAGCGGAGAGAACCCCCGGACGTTTTGCAGGTAGAGCGTCAGGAAAAAGGTGGTGCCGAACAGCGCAAAAAACACCGAGGCGGCGACCACGTTGGACGCCGCAAACGTGGGGTTTCGGAAAAAGTGCAACGGCAGCATGGGGTTGTTGCTTTTGATCTCGATGATGACGAACAGGATCAGCAGCAGCGCCGAGCCGGCAAAGGCCCCGAGGATAAGTTGGTCGGTCCAGCCTTTGGTACCGCCCTCGATCAGTGCGTATACCAGCAGGAACAACCCACCGGTACCTGTCACCAGGCCGGGGATGTCAACCCGGCGGGCTCGGGTGGTGTCGCGGGACTCGCGGACCACGGCGGCCGTAAGGAGGAAGCCGAAGATGCCCACGGGGATATTGATGAAGAAGATGGTTTCCCAGGAGAAGTGTTCGACGATGTAGCCGCCGACCAGTGGTCCCACGGCGATAGCCAGGCCGGACATTGCCGCCCAGATCCCGATGGCGGTGCCCCTTTGTTTACCGTGGAAGGTGGCGGTGAGAATGGACAGCGAGCCGGGGAGGAGTAGGGCGGCGCCGAGGCCCTGGAGGGCCCGGAAGGCGATCAACTGTTCGGTGGTGTTGGAAAAGCCGCAGGCCAGGGATCCCAGGGTGAAGACCACCAGGCCACCCATAAAGAACTTCTTGCGGCCGAACAGGTCGCCCAGGGAGCCCCCGATGAGCATGAACGAGGCGAACGTCAGGGTGTACGCATCGATGATCCACTGCAGGTCGGAGACCTGGGCATCCAACTCCCGCTGCATTGTCGGGAGGGCGACGTTGACCACCAGGTTGTCCAGCATGGGCATGAACAGGCCGAAGACCATGGCCACCAGCACAAGCCACTTACCTTTTGCCGGCGGATTTTGCTCCTGTGGACTGTCCGCGAGCCCGCTCCGAGCAGTTGCAGTATCGGCCATACAAATCCCCCTTGAATTTCGGCGAGCGCTGTGCCGTTGCGTGTCGTCGACCAGTGTGAGTGAGCGCTCACTCATGTGTCAACGATCGCCCCGGCGGATGGATAATCGGGGTCGGAACCGGCCCAATAACGGAGGGAACAGCAAATGAAAGCAGCCGCAATCGCCGGGTTCGGGGGGCCGGACGCCATCAAGCTGATGGATCTGCCGGAGCCCTTGGTGGGACCGGACATCGTTTTGATAAGGACGGCGGCAGCGGGCGTGAACCCGGTGGATCTCAAGATCCGTGAAGGACGGCTGACGTCGCGCTACCCGCACCACTTCCCGATAATTTTGGGGTGGGACGTGGCCGGGGTTGTGGAGGCGGTGGGGCCGGCGGTATCCAGGTTCAGGCCGGGGGACCGGGTATGCGCCTACGCCCGCAAGTCCTGCGTTGAGCACGGAACGTACGCCGAGTTCGTGGCGGTAGCGGAGGAGTCGGTGGCGCCGGCCCCCGAGTCGGTGGACCTGATCAAGGCCTCGGCTTTGCCGCTGGCCTCGCTTACCGCACTGCAGACCATGGATTCGTTGAAGGTGGTGTCCGGAGAAACCGTACTGATCCATGGGGGTTCGGGCGGGGTCGGGTCGTTCGCCGTCCAGTTGCTTGTCGGGTTGGGGGCAAAGGCGCTGGCCACGGCCAGTCCGGGCAGTGCCGATTACCTACGCTCCCTCGGGGCGGTTCCTATCGATCGCCACGGTGACGTGGCGGGGCAGGTGCGGGCCGTGGCCCCAGAGGGCGTCGAGGCGGTGATGGATCTGGCCGGAGGGCCGGAGGCGGTAGCAGCCACCCTGTCGGTGATGAAGGACCGAGCCCGGGTCTGCTCGATTCTGGGACCGCCTGCCATCACAGAGGACGGCGTGGCCCGGGGACTGAAGGGAAGTTATGTCTTTGTAAGGCCCTACGGATCTCAGCTTTCCGAATTGTCGGCGATGGTCGATGCCGGGTCCCTGAGGATCCATCTGCATGGGAAATTTCCGCTGGAGAAGGCCGCCGACGCCCACCGGGCGATCCAGGCGGGCGGCCATCGGGGAAAGTTCGCCATAACCGTGGGAGATAGTTAGCAGCGACCGGTTCTTCGCGCCGGAACCAAAAAGCCCCCGGCGGGGGCTTTTTGTCTGATTGACTAGCGGCCTTTCCCTCTCCAGCGGAGCCCGGAACCGGCCGGCTCCGGATCCTGCGCCGGGGCATTTGTCTTAGCCGCCGGGGGGGCCGGGGGCGGCGTGGCCGAACGGGGGGGCCACTTGGTCAAGTCCGTAACAACGTCTTGCATCATTTGACAACCTCCTTGATCTGCCGACTTACCGATCAGTGAAGCAAAGTATTGCCAGTGACGTGCCGGCCCGGACTGCGGCCGTACGCCGGAGTTCGTTTCGTTACCGGCTGTGCCTTCTCCATTTGGTGAGGTCGGTGGCGGAGGAGGCGGAAGAACCTGCGCCGACCAGTTCATGTACCGGTTCTTTCTCCCGACGTCGCCACTTACGCACTTCCCCTTCGGTGTCGGGTTCTTCCCGGTCGGGGGTTGCCGGTTCCTTTGCCGGGTCCGGCAGGTGGTCGGATTTTGCCGATGCAGCTTCGGGGGCAGCGGGGGCCGACTTGGCCTTTTCCGCAGCTTTGGCCAGGCGACGGGCCTCCGCCGCCTCCTTGCGGCGCCTGGCGGCTTCGTCGCCGGCGGACCGGGCGGCAAGCGCTGCTTGCCGCTTGGCGATCCTGGCTTTGCGGCGGGCCTTCGCCTGACGCTGCCTTCGCCGTTCTTCGGGGGTCTCGCAGACCAGCCTCGGCACGTCCACGGGCTGCTTGGTCTCGGAGTCCAAAGCGACATACAAAAGGTATGCAGTGGATGTATGTCGTTTTTCGCCGGTGAGAACGTTTTCGGTCTCTACCTTGACCCCAACTTCCATCGACGTGCTCCCGACGCCGTTAACCGAGGCGGTCACCGTGACCAGATCGCCGAGGTTTACCGGCTCGAGAAAACTCAACTCGTCGATTGCCGCCGTTACCACCGGGTTCCCGCTGAACTTCATCGCGGCAAGCCCCCCAGCAGTGTCGACCAGCTTCATGATGGTTCCACCGTGTACCGCGCCGGCCAGATTGGAGTCCGACACCCCCATTTGTTGCACCAGCACCACGCGTGATTCCTTGACGGATTTGGTTGCCTCTGCGCCACTCATCACCAACCTCCCGATCTGTGTGGATGGGCCGCCAGTTGTCTAGTGGCAAGTATGAACCTGTGGATAAGCCCTGACGAGGGGTCAATCGCATATTTGAGGGGCCAAAATTCACCCAAGCTTGCCCATTGCGACTCGAAGTAGACTGGCGACTCGAACTCCAAATTCCGAAGGGTCGTCCAATGAGCACTCCTACCAAGGCCACAGGCGCGGAAAATGTTTTCTGGAACCTCGACGATATTTACAAAGGGTCGGAGGATCCCAAGTTTGCTTTGGATATCGATGCGGCGAAACTGGCCGCCGGTAAGTTTCGGGACAAGTACTACGGCAAAGTGGGCCAGCTCAACGCGGTGGGGATGCGCAACGCCGTAGCCGACCTGGAAAAGCTCACCGCCGATCTGATGAGACCCTCCATCTACGCCATGCTCCGCTACGCAACCGACACCGCAGACCCGTCCAGGGGAGCGCTGCGGCAGAGGATGCTGGAGATGTCGACGGTGCTCTCATCGGAGACGCTGTTTTTTGTCCTTGAGTGGGTTGCGATGGACGACGAGCGGGCCGAGCGGTTGCTCAACGACCCCGACCTGGCCAAGTACCGCCACCACCTCCAGGCGGAGCGCCGCTACAAGCAGTTTGTGTTGAGCGAACCCGAAGAGCGGATTCTTGCGGAAAAGGCGGCCACCAGCGAAGCCGCGTGGGCGCGTCTGTTCGAAGAACTGACCGCAGAGGTGCGCCCGGTTATCGACGGGGAGGAGATGATCTGGGAGCAGGCGATGTCCCTGCTGCAGCAGCCAGACCGAGACCTCCGGCGCAAGGCGGCAGAGGCCATTACCGAAGCCCTCAAGCCGGGCCTCAGGACCCGCAACTTCATCCTCAACACCGTGCTTTTGGACCACGCCACCAACGACCGCCTTCACGGCTACCCCACGTGGCTTTCCTCGATGAACCTGTACAACGAGGCGTCCGACGAAGCGGTTGGAGCGTTGGTCGCCGCGGTCACCGACCGCTACGACATCCCCCGCCGCTACTACGCGCTCAAGGCCAAGCTGCTGGGGCTGGAGAAACTGGCCGACTACGACCGAATGGCGCCCATCAGCGACGACCCCACCTTCGTTTCCTGGGACGCCGCCAAGGATCTGGTGACCGACGCCTACAACTCGTTTTCGCCCGAGGCGGGCAAGATCATTGGTGAATTCTTCGACAACAACTGGATCCACGCCGCGCAAGCTCAGAACAAGATGACCGGGGCATTCTGTATGACAACCATCCCCGAAGCCCATCCCTACGTCCTGTTGAGCTACACCGGGGAGCGCCGGTCCGTCCTGACCCTTGCCCACGAACTCGGGCACGGGCTGCACGGCTACCTGGCAGGCGAACAGACCCTGTTCAATGCGGAGACCCCGCTGACGCTGGCGGAAACCGCATCGGTATTTGGCGAAGCGCTGACCTTCGGCAAACTGCTCGCGGCGGAGAAGGACCCCGCCAAACGTCTGGGGCTGCTGGTCGGGCGGCTGGACGACTCCATCGCCACCGTTTTCCGTCAGATCGCCTTCAACCGGTTCGAAGATGCAATCCACAACGCCCGCCGGGATCAGGGCGAACTGGCGCCCGAGGACGTTTCGGCTCTCTGGTTGAAGACGCAGCGTGAGGTCCTGGGTGACTCGGTTGAGATCAGCGAGGGCTACAGCATCTGGTGGAGCTACATCCCCCACTTCATCCGCACTCCCGGATACGTCTACGCGTACGCATTCGGATTCTTGTTTTCGCTTGCCATCTACCAGCGCTACCTCAAGGAGGGTGACGCGTTGATCGAGCCCTACCTGGGGCTGTTGCGGGCCGGAGGGTCGGACTCCCCGGAGACGCTGGCTAAAAAGGTGGGCCTGGACGTTGCCGACCCGAGCTTCTGGTCCGGCGGGTTGGATTCCCTGGATGCCCTGCTGACCGAAGCGGAGGAGTTGGCCAAGGTCGTTCAGGGCTAAATTTTCCCGGAGGGAACCTCACGGCCGCGAGCCGGCGTCTAAGGCTCAACAATCCCTAGCCGGAAGTGAGGTTCCCCCATGAGACGCCTGCTCGTTGTTCCGCTGGCCCTGGTATTCCTGATGGCCTCTGCGGGGGCCGCAATGGCTTGCGCCGGGGTTTTTTCGCCCAACGGCACCGTCAACCTGCTGCGCACCAGCACGTTGGCCGGCTACGCCGACGGCGTGGAGCACTACGTTACGTCGTTCACGTTCTCGGGCGGGGGCGGCGAGTTCGGCTCGGTGATCCCGCTCCCGGGCGTTCCCACCACGGTCGAACGGGGGGGCGACTGGACCCTGCAGCGGCTGAATCGTGAGGTGACCCCGGTACAGGAGGCCTTTGCGGCGGCGAACGGCAAAACGCTGGCACGCACCGATTCCGCCGAGGTCCTGCTGGAAACCACTATCGACGCCCTGGATATCACCATCCTCAAGGGAGGCGGCGACGAAGTCGGCACCTGGGCCAAAGACAACGGATTTTTGCTGTCGCCCGATGCACCTGAGGTCCTGGACTTCTACGCCGACCGGAGCCCGATCTTCATGGCGGCCAAGTTCAACGCAGCCGCGGCCGAGGAGCGGGGACAGGCCATCGGGGAGGGAACTCCCATCCACCTGAGCATTCCCACCGACAACCCGTGGGTTCCGCTGCGCATCCTGGGATTGGGCAAGCAGGAGGTGGAGCGGGTGGAGGCCGATGTCTTCCTGCTCACCGAGCGCAAACCCGACATCTTTATCCCGTCGGACGGCCTGACCCTGGATCGCAGCGAACAGGGGTCGGACGGGCTCATCGCCGATCTGCGATCGGACAAGGGCATGGAGTGGATTCCCGAAGATGGGATGTGGCTGAGCTACCTAAGGGTCGACTCCTTGGCGGGCGATCTCACCTACGACCTGGCGGTCGACGTGAACGGTGACGCCCCGTCGGCAGTGGACGCCGGTCTGGCGAAAGCGGGGGCCGCCCCCTCCGCTCCCGCAGGCGACGGGGGCCTGCCGGTTTGGCTCCTGGCCGGGGTGGCTCTGGGTGTGGCCGGTCTCGGGGTTACGGCCGGGCGCTGGAGCCTCAGGCGCACGGCCGCCTGACCCGATGAAACTACCGTTGGTTATGGGGCTGGTCGGACTGCTGGCGATCGGTTCGGTGGTGGTGGCCGAGGCCCGGTCAAGCTCGGAGGTGCCGGTGGATATCAACTATTCCCGCTTCGAGTCGGAGCCCCTCCGGTTCGAAGCGGGCCAGACCGTGACCTTCGTCATCCGCAACGACGACCCGATTGACCACGAGTTCATCCTGGGCAACCAGCAGGTCCAGGATCGGCACGAGTTGGGGACCGAAGCTCATCACGACGCCATCCCAACCGAGGTCTCGGTCCCGGCCGGGGCCACGGTCCGGACCACGGTGACATTTGACGAGCCGGGCAAGCTGATCTTGGGCTGCCACCTTCCCCGCCACTATGCCTACGGGATGAGGGCGCCGGTCACCGTCGGTTGACGGGGGCCGGCGCTCTGCCCGGCCCGGCGGGGCGGGATAAATCCCCCAGCCGGTTCCTGGACCAAATAGGCTGGAGACAGTGAACCCGCCCAACCCGACCTACGAACACCTTCACCACCGCCACCGGTGGGCCTACGGCGAGCAACCCGACCGGCAGCTTGCCGAAGCTCTTGCCGGCCGAGCCGGGGGCCGGGCGGTGGACCTGGGGGGTGGGCAGGGGCGGCACGCCCTCTACCTGGCCTCCTTGGGGTTTGATACCGAGTTGGTGGATTTATCGGACGAGGCTTTGGCTCAGGCCGGCCGGGAAGCGGTCGCCCTCGGGTTGAACCTGCAGGCAACCCGGGCGAACCTGGCGTTTTACGAGCCGCCCCGGGGTCTCGATGTGGTGGTGGGCGCGCTGATTTTCCACGTTCCCGCCCGCCACGCTGCCCTGAAGGCCGCCGGACGGTTGGGGGACTGCATGAACGATGGGGCGCTGTTCTACCTGTCGCTGCCCGGATTTGACGACACGACCCGGGCTTTTGCGCTCCAGTTGATGCAGGAGGCCGGATGCCGCAACGTGAGTGTGGAAAAACACGTGGTGACCCGCTTGGAGCGGCCGCGGCTCCCGGTTGAACGACGCAATGAAACCCGCGGGATCGGTTATTGCAACTGACGGTTCAGGGCTGAACCGGGCCGGTGGACGTGGCAGAGTCGCTGGAGGCGATCCGCCAAGAAGTTCAGGGGTGTTCGCGCTGCCTGCGCTTGGTCCGCTGGCGGGAGGCCAGCGCCGCCGACCCCCCGGCGCGTTTCCGGGAAGAGGAGTACTGGGCCCGGCCGGTCCCCGGGTTCGGGGATCCATCCGCCAGGCTTCTTGTCGTCGGCCTCGCGCCCGCGGCCCACGGGGGCAACCGGACCGGCCGGGTGTTCACCGGCGATCGGTCGGGGGACTGGTTGATCCGGGCCATGTACCGGGCGGGATTCGCCAACCAACCGCTATCCCGGGATCGTTCGGACGGGCTGGAACTCGTCGACGCTTACATCGCGGCCGCGGTCAGGTGCGTCCCTCCCGACAACAAGCCGATTCCCGAAGAGAAGCGCAACTGCCTGCCGTTTTTGGTGAGGGAAATGCGGGCGCTGCAACGGATGCGGGTGATCGTGGCCCTCGGATCGATTGCCTGGGAGGCAACACTCGTCGCGTTGGGTGAGAATGGGTTGGACGTTGCCAAACCCAAACCGAAATTCGGGCATGGAGCCGAGTATGGGGTCGGGGGGTTGCACCTCATCGCCTCGTACCATCCCAGCCCCCAGAACACCAACACCGGGCGGCTCTCGGAACAGGCTCTCGACCGGATCTTCTTTGAAGCGGCGGAGCTTATCGGGCGCTCCCAGGTCCCAGAAAGGTAGCCAGATTGCAGGATCCCGTTGAAGAGTTCGAACTGCTCGCCGTCTCACCGGAGGACGAATTGGACCTGGGCCGGGCGGCGCTGGCCATCGCCAGAGCGGACCACCCCCAGATGGAGCCCGATTCCTGGCTGACCAAAATGGACGAGTTCGCCTACGGGGTGGACGACCTCGACTCCCTGCGCCGGCGGATGTTCGATGAGCTTGGGTTCGACGGCGAGCGGGACGACTATTACGAACCCGACAGCTCGTTTTTGGATCGGGCCATCGAGCGGCGAAGGAGTATTCCCATCACGCTGTCGGTCCTCATGATCGAGGTCGGCCGCAGGGCGGGGATCAAGCTGGACGGCATCGGCATGCCCGGTCACTTCCTGGTGCGGTCGCCGCTGACCGGCGATTACATCGACCCGTTCTTTAACGGTGAGCTGTTGAATGAGCAGGGGGTCGAGGACCGGTTCCGGCAGGTTACCGGGATCGCGGCAGCGGTGAAGTTTGTCCCCGGAATGCGGCCGGTGTCCACCAAGCAGGAGATCCTGGCGCGGATGTTGAACAACCTCAAGGCCATCTACAAAGCGCGCAGGGACGGGGTCTCCCTGGAGTGGGTCATGCGAATGAGGCTGGCGCTTCCTACAGTCCCCCGGGACGAGGTTACCGACCTGGGGGAGGCGCTCGCCATGCAGGGGCTGGTCCGCGAGGGTGCGGCCGAGGTGATGGCGGTGGCCGACGAAAATCCGGAACTGGAATTACAACTCGAAGCGGCGGCCAGGGCGTTGCGGTCCTCGCTCAACTAGGGGGTCCTGCGGCATCCGGGTGCCGGAGAACCGAGGCAGGGAGCTAATTTGGCCGATTCGGTAGAGCTCATCTTGTACGGAGAGGGCGCGGCGTACGATTTGGGCGCCTCCCACCCGCTCAAACCCGGCCGGGTCCTGCTGACCCATCGATTGATCGAGGAGTACGGGATCACCGCCCGGGACAACGTGACTTCCACCCGGGCCCGGGATGCCACCGATGACGAATTGCGCCTGGTGCACACCGATGCCTACATCGAAGCGGTTAAGGCGGCCGGTAACGGTAAACGGGGTCCGTGGTGGGAGTTCGGCTTCGGCCCGGGTGACAACCCGATCTTCCCCCACATGCACGAAGCGTCGGCCAGGGTGGCCGGAGCAACGATCACCGCCGCCGAGGCCCTTCTCTCCGGGCGCGCCGACCACGCCTTCAACCCGTCCGGGGGGCTCCACCACGCGCTGGCGGGTCGGGCCAGCGGATTTTGCATCTACGACGACCCGGCGATAGCTATCGCCTGGCTGCAGGAGCAGGGGGTCGGGAAGGTGGCTTACGTCGACGTGGATGCCCACCACGGTGACGGTCCGCAGGACATTTTCTACGACGACCCCTCCGTTCTCACCATCTCGCTTCATCAGTCCGGCAGGACGCTGTTCCCCGGTACCGGTTTTGTGGACGAGACGGGGGGACCGGGCGCCGAGGGGAGTGCGGTGAACGTGCCCCTGCCGCCGTTGACCCCCGACGGCCTGTGGTTGAGGGCGTTCGAACAGGTGGTCCCGCCGCTACTCGAGGCCTTCCAGCCCGAGGTGCTGGTCACCCAGTTGGGTTGCGACACCCACTGCACCGACCCGCTGACCAACCTGATGTTGACCACCGGGGCTTTTCTTGAGACTGCCCGGATGCTGCACGAACTGGCTCACTCCACCGCCGGCGGCAAGTGGCTGGCGACCGGTGGGGGCGGGTACCAGTGGGCCAAGGTGGTGCCCCGGGCGTGGACCATCTACTTCGCCGAGATGGCGGAGTTCGATCTGCCGGACGAGGTGCCGGCGGCCTTCCTGCGGGAGGCGGAGCGTCAGGCCGGCGAGCCGGTTCCACTCCGGCTGTCGGAACCGGCGATCACCACCTCCCCGGTCACCGTGGAAGAGATAGACGCCATCGTGGCCGCTCTCGGCCGGGCTCGCCTGGGCCTGTAGCCCGGGATCCGCTCCGGCCCACGGGGCCGGCGAAGCGCCGGGCCCTCAGCCGATGTTCTTGAGCAGGTGATCTGCGGTTTCGTCCCGCTTCTTCAAGACGTTGGAGGCCAGGGTCTCCGCCTGGTTGAAGGCGCTCATCAGACGCTGGATCTCGAAGTTGCCGAGCTTGTCGTGAGCCTCAAGGTCGGCCAGGGTCCCCTCCAGCAGTTCGGCGTAGTCCCGGAGCCTATGGACCAGTTGCCGGCACTCGGCGAAGTCGGATCGGATCGTGTTGTTTACCAGAACCATGTCTTTGGGTTTGAGCAAGGTGGTCATCGATACCCTGAAGGTTGTATCGGGTTTGCGGTCGCCGGTCATCTAAATCTCCTTTGGTTGACCCAAGCTTGTGGTCCCGCACAGAGATGTAGTCAAGCATAGAACTGCATTAGCGCTCCGGAGATGGCGGAGAATGGTCCTACCGACCAGAAAGCTTGTCGAATGGGTACAGCTTGAGCACTACCCCCCACGACCTTCACGACGCTGTGGCCACGCTGGGCACCGAGTTGCGCCGGGCTTGTTTCCCACTGAAGTCCCCGGGCAGCGAGAGCGCGCGGGCCGCCCAGAGCGCCCTGACCGGACAGATAGACGACTATCTGCTGCCCCGCCTGCTTGAGTTGGATGCCCCTCTCCTGGCCGTCTTCGGCGGTTCGACCGGGGCAGGGAAGTCCACACTGGTCAACTCGTTGATCGGCCGGACCGTCTCGGCGACCGGAGTCCTGCGCCCGACGACTACCACCCCTGTTCTCGTTACGTCACCCCCGGATCTCCGGTGGTTCGGGACCGACCGGGTGCTTCCCGGCCTTGCCCGGACTACGGGAAAACTGCAGGCAGGGTCGACCGGTCTTCACCTGGTGGCCGACGCCGACGTGCCTTCGGGCATGGCCTATCTGGATGCTCCCGATATCGACTCGGTGGTCAAGTCCAACCGCGACATGGCCACCCAACTCCTGGCGGCTGCCGACCTGTGGCTGTTCGTCACCACTGCGGGCCGCTATGCAGACGCGGTGCCCTGGGGCTATCTCCGGCAGGCTCGGGACCGCAGCACCGCGCTGGCGCTGGTGCTCAACCGGGTGCCGGCCGAAGCCATGGATGAGGTCCCGGGTCATTTGGAGGAGATGCTCAGAAAGGAGGGGCTGGACCGGACTGTGGTCCTCACGGTTCCCGAGGTGCCCCTGGAGGAGGGACGAATCCCCGATAGCGCACTGCAGCCGGTCCGGTCCTGGCTGGATGGGTTGGCCGCGGATGCCGATGCCCGGACCGAGACCGTCTTGAAGACCCTTACCGGAGCACTGGACTCCCTGCCGCCGCGGGTTGAGGAGATCGCCCGCGAGATGGAGGACCAGATCGCCGCAGCCGCAGACCTGGCGGGCGACGCCCGCCGGGTGTACGGGCAGGCGTTGCAAGAGGCCGAGGAGGCACTGAGCGGCGGGTCCCTCCTCCGCAGCGAGGTGCTGGCCCGGTGGCACGAGTTCATCGGAACCGGGGACGTGATGAAGAGTCTGCAAAACACCATCGGGCGCATCGGCGACCGGATCAAGGACGCGGTTACCGGCCGGCCCCCGGTGTCGCACGAGGTCCAGACGGAGGTAGAGCGCAGCGTCGAAACCGTCGTCCTGTCGGTAGCCGACCGGGCGGTCGAACGCACGGTGGCCGCCTGGAAGATGTCGTCGCACGGGGAGTCGCTGATCTCCGCCGGCGCCGCCCCCCAGCAATCGTCCTCTCAACTGCGAACCGCGGTGGAGGCGGAGGTCCGGGCCTGGCAGTCGACCGTTATGGATCTGGTTAAAGAGCAGGGCCCGGGCCGGCGGGCGGCCGG
Organism: Actinomycetes bacterium; assembly: GCA_029263075.1. Classification (GTDB taxonomy): domain Bacteria; phylum Actinomycetota; class CADDZG01; order JAHWKV01; family JAHWKV01; genus JAJCYE01. Next base: position 341 of record JAJCYE010000038.1, on the reverse strand, counting down.
ACGGGCGGTATCTTTCGGGGTCAACGCCGTGGGCGCGGCTCTTATGCTGGTGGTCTTCGCCCACAGCGGGGGCCTTACCGGCGGCGAAGTTGTTATCGCAGGGGGCACCGCTGCGGTAAGCCAGCGCGTGCTGGAGGCGATCTTCGGCGAGGAGGCGGTCCGCACCCTGGCGACCCGGGCCAAAGGAGACCTGCTCAAGCGGCTGACGAGGCTGCTGGAAGCTGAGGCGCAGAGGTTCGCGTCGGCGGCGGTTGAGGGGGTGCCGGGTCCGCAGCATGTCGCCCGGCTGCGCTCGGCGCTGGAAGCGGTCCGGGCCGGACGGCCTTGAAGTCGCTCCTCAG
>JAJCYE010000037.1 GCA_029263075.1 Actinomycetes bacterium | reverse complement strand
GTGGAGAAGATCTTCCAGGCCATCGAGGAGATCAACAAAGAGGGCATGACCATCCTCCTGGTGGAGCAGAACGCCCAGATCGCCCTGACGCTGGCTTCCTGGGGCTACGTGTTGGAGTCGGGGCAGATAGTCCTGTCCGACGAAGCCGGGGCTTTGCTGCGCAACGACCAGGTCCGCAAGGCGTACCTCGGGGAGGACTAAACCCCTGTAACGCTCCCGCGATCTCCCGTACTAACGACCCATGGTTCCCGAACTCTCGCTTACCGGCCTGGTTCTGGTGGCCGCAGTTGCCTTTGCTGCGCCGATGCTGCTCGGCCTGGCGCCCAAGCTGCGCCTGCCTGCCGTAGTCGTCGAGATACTCGCCGGTATAGCCATTGGGCCGTCCGGCCTGGGCTGGGTTGAGCCTGACGTGGTTCTTGAGGTGCTGGCCCTGCTGGGGCTGGCCATGTTGCTGTTTCTCGCCGGGATGGAGGTGGACCCGGAGCGGTTCCGGGGCCGGGTCTTGAGGGTGGCCGCGGCCGGGTTCGCCGTCTCCATCGCCATTGGGACGGCGATCGGGTTCGGGCTGGGGACCGTGGGCCTGGTTGGGAACCCCCTGCTGTTCGCCATCGCCCTGTCCGCAACCTCGTTGGGCCTGATCATCCCAGTCCTGAAGGACGCCGGCCAGACCAACTCGGCGTTGGGTGAACTGACCATCAGCGCTGCGTCTATCGCCGACTTTGCCGCAGTCATCGTTCTGTCCCTGCTCTTTTCCAGGGAAGGCTCCGGACCGGGCGCCACCCTTCTCCTCTTGGGCGCTTTCGGGGTCCTCGCCGCGGTCATCGGGCTGGTGGTTGCCCGCGCCGGGCGACCGCAGCGGGTATCTCAGACCTTGCTGAAGCTGCAGGACACCACGGCGGAGATCCGGGTGCGGGGTGCGGTGCTGCTGCTCGTCGGATTCGCCGTACTGGCCGAACACCTGGGCCTGGAGGTGATCCTGGCCGCGTTCGTTGCGGGTGCGGTACTCAAGCTGATCGACAAAGACGTGATGTTGACCCATCCCCGGTTCCGGGTGAAGCTGGAAGCCATCGGCTACGGCTTTTTGATCCCGGTCTTCTTCGTCTTCAGCGGCCTGCGGTTCGATGCGGGGGCGCTCTTCTCCAGCGCCTCATCGCTGCTGAGGGTCCCGGTGTTCCTGGTCTCGCTGCTGGTCGTCCGGGGCCTGCCTGCCCTGGCGTACCGCAGGACGATCGGCGGGAGGGGGGTTGCAGTGGCGGCACTCCTGCAGGCGACTTCCCTGCCGTTCATCGTTGCGGCCACGCAAATCGGGGTTGAACTCGGGGCGGTAAGCGAACAGAACGCAGCGGCGTTGATCGGCGCCGGGCTTATGTCGGTGATCATCTTCCCCATAACGGCACTGGGACTACTGCGCGGGATGCCGGCCGCCGAACAGGCCGCCTAGAGCCCGGCTATCAACCTGGCGGCTATCGGGGCTGCCACCTGGCCGCCCACTCCCCCGCCTTCCACCATTACCGCAAAGGCGTATTCGCCGGAATAGCCCACGAACCAGGCGTGGGTTTCGGGCGGGGTCTGTTCGCCGAACTCCGCCGTACCCGTCTTGCCGGCCACCGCGTGCCCGGGCACCTTCGCCCCAGAACCGGTCCCCTCGTTCACCACCGCGGTCATGAAGGCCCGGAGGTTCTCGCCCACGGTCGGATCCATGGGCAGCTTGTCGGTTTCGGCTGCCCCGGAGGTCAGAGTCGGCGCCCGCCATCCGGTGCTCGCCGCCGCCCCTGCCACGGTGGCCATGTGCAGCGGGCTGGCCAGCACCCGGCCCTGTCCTATGGTGGCGGCTGCTTTCTCGGTGGAGTCTTTGGGATCGGGAAAGCTGCTGCGGGCAACGTGGAGCGGGAAGTCGTAGTCGGCGTTAAAACCGAATTCCTCGGCCCCTTCGATCATGCGGGCGTCGTCGATCTGCCGAGTCAGGTCGATAAAGCCGGTGTTGCAGGAGTGAATGAAAAGCTGGCGCAGGGTTGTGGCCCCCAGGAACTCGCCTTCGAAGTTCTTGAACGTCCGGCCACCCACCTTGATGGTGGGCGGGCAAGAAGACTCCTGGTCCGGGGCGATCCCGGACTCAAGCAGGGTCGCCGCCGACACGATCTTGAACGAGGAGCCCGGCGGGTAACGCCCCCCGATGGCCCGGTTGAACTCCCCAATCGGCCGACTGACCGCGGCCCTGACCTCAGAGGTGGCTATCTCCACCACCACTATGGCCGCCGGTTGGGTCACCCCGTCCAGGGCGGCCTCGGCTGCGTTCTGTACCGGTACCGACAAGGTGGTTTCGACATCCTCCGCGGGTTTGCCGGGGTTGCTGAGCAGAACCTTGTTGTTACTCCCGTCGGCGGTAGAGATCCGGAGTTCCATCGACGGCTCGCCCGCCAACCGCTCTTCGAAGGCGGCTTCCAGACCGGAACGCCCGACCTGGTCGCCCTGCCGATAAGGGTCGCCCAGCTTTTCCAAGCCCTCCTTGGTCACCTCTCCCACGGTCCCCAGGACGTGTTGGGCGAAGTCGGGCGTCGGGGGCAGCCGCTTCTGTTGGTTCTGGAACACCAGCCCGGGGACCGGGTAGAGGATCGGCCTCTTGGCTTCGTACTCTAGAGCCGGGATCGTTTTGACCGGCAGGAACCAGTCACCGCGCAGGCCGGGCTGGTCCAGGTCGGCGTTGACCGCGGCCGGGTCCACCTGAAGCTGATCCACCAGGACCTGGACCATCGCCGCCCGGTCCTTGACCCGGCGGGGTTCGATCCCCACCACCACCACCCGGCGCTGTTCGGTGATCGCTTTGCCGTCGGCGCCCAGCAACTGCCCTCGCTGGGGCCAGGTGAGGGTGCGCTCGAAGCTGGAGTCGACGGTGAAGTCGGGGTGCACCGAACCGGCGGACCAGACGACGAACCACCTGTCTTCTTTGTGCTCAAGGTCGAGGGAGGTGTCGTATGCGAACTCGCCGAGCCCGCCCAGGTTCCAGGTGGCCCGGAACGGCGCCACGGCCTGATCGCCCTCCTCAGTCACGACGCCGAGATCAAAAGAGTAGTCGGTGGCGCCCATGTCGTCGGGAATGCTCTGGTATAGCTCGGCGAAGCGGGCGGGGGCGTTCAGCGAAAGCTCCTCCATCGCTTTGAAGTCGCCCTCCTCCCAGGCGCGGAGGAAGTCTTTGGCGGCTGCATTGGGCTTGGTCCGGCTCTGCGCGTAGAAGAAGTAGCCGGTAGCCCCCGCGGCCAGGAGCAACAGGAGTGAAAGAACAGCAATTTTGCGGGAGGTGGTCACCCCCCTATCGTACTTAGGCTCCGGCGAAGTTCACCGGTAATCAATTCATTGGCGGCCCTACCGCCTACCCTCGCCCTCGTTCGAGTCCGACGCTCCGGGTCAGTAGGCCCCGGATGCCGCTCGCTGGGCTTCGCCGGGTTTGATGTCGGCCCCCTGGTCCAGCAGCAGGGACTCCAGGGCCGCCAGGACGAGAAGCACGTTGCGTTTGGTG
>JAJCYE010000036.1 GCA_029263075.1 Actinomycetes bacterium | reverse complement strand
GCCTGCAGCAGCACCGACCCGGCCCCCCGGGCAGACAGCGAGGTCGAAGTGATAATGACCGACAACGCATTCGAACCCAGCGAGTTCGCCGTGGTCGCGGGCGAGACCGTCACATTCAAGTTCTCCAACAGCGGGACCCTGGCCCACGACGCATTCATAGGAGATGCCGCCGATCAAGAGGAGCACGGGCAGTCAATGGACTCCTCGGAGGACATGGAGGGCCACAACATGGACGGCGGGGACGCCCTTTTGATCGAGCCGGGCGAAACCGGAGAACTCACCTACACCTTCGAGAAGGCAGGCGACATCATTATCGGTTGCCATCAGCCCGGCCACTACGAAGCAGGCATGAAGTCCACAGTGACGGTCTCTTAGTGCCCACCCCGGTGCGCCGGAGCGTCGCCGTCGTCGCGGTTTCGATTGCCCTGGGGTTGCTCGGCGCTTCTCCGGCGCTGGCGCACGTGAAGCTCGTCTCCAGCACCCCCGCCGACCAGACAACGCTGACGGCGGCCCCATCCACCATCGAACTGCGGTTCAGCACCCCGATGGAACCCGCGGGAGATGGCATAGAGATCACCAAGGACGGGACTCCGGTCCCGTCCGTGGTGACCCAGCCGGACGACTCCCGCCTGGCGGTGGAACCCGAACAGGCTTTGATCGACGGCGGCTATCTGCTCTCCTGGACGGTCAAAGCCGGGGACTCCCATCCCAGGTCCGGAGCTATCGGCTTTGCGGTGGCCCAGCCGGCACCCGTCGCTCCGGCGGGGGCCGCCCCCGCGGCGCAGGCGGTTCCGGCTGCCGAACCCGCACAAGTTCACCCTGCCGGTCACGTGGCAACCCCGCCCCACGGCGGGGAGGTTGAAAGGCTGGCCTCTGCCGAGTGGACGGGAAGAGGCGCCCGATGGCTGACGCTGATGGGGGCTCTTTTGGGCATCGGCGTCCTGGCGTTCGCTGCGAGTTCGCTGACCGGCAGCGTTTTCGAGGTCAGGGCTGCGGCCTTTTGGGTCCGCCGGGCCGGCCTCGCGGTTGTCCTCGGGACAATGCTCGAAGCCGCCGCCGCCGGGGCCCTGCTGCATGGGGCGTGGGGAATGGGCGTTGCCCCGAGCGGGCTGGCTTCGGTCTTGGAGGGGTCCTTCCTTATCGCGGTGCTCCTGCGGATAGCCGGAGGGGTCGCCATGTTGTTCGGCGCACAACTTTCGGTGCAGCCCCTTGCGGCATCTCGGGCGACCGACTACCCCGCCGGGGTGTTGGGCCAGCCCACCGCAGGCCTCGACCTGATGACCCGGCCGGAACTCACCGCCACCCACCGCCTCAACGTCGGGCAGTCCGTCATCGCGTTGGCCGGTGCAGCCCTTGTTGCTGTGTCCTACCTGTTCGACGGCCACACGGTGACCGCCCAGCCGGCCTGGTTGGTACGGATCGCCGACGTAGCCCACGTAGTCGGCGCTGGGGTATGGGTGGGAGGGGTCGCAATGATGGCCTGGGTACTGAAGCGCCGCCGGCGGCGCAACGTTGCGCTGAGGGCGGGCGAACTTGCCATCCGGTTCTCCACCGTCGCCGCAGTGGCGCTGGTGATCGTTGCGGTTGCCGGCGTCTTTTTGTCGTTCAGCATCCTCGACTCACCCGGGGAACTGCTTTCGACGGGTTTCGGCCGTCTCCTTTTGCTCAAGGTCACCGCAGTGGCGGCCGCCGCGGCACTGGGCGGCTACAACTTCCGGTACGTCATCCCCAATCTGATCGAGTCCCCAACCGACGCCGGCGCTTCCGAACAGCTCCGGGCGACGGTCCGGATGGAGGCGTTCATCCTGGTGGCGGTCGTCGGCATCACGGCGGCGCTGGTGGCCGCCGGGACCTAGCGGGAAGCTACAAACACAGATCGGGTCGGTCACCCCGGGGGCTCCATAACCGGAAACCCCGGGGTGACCCCGTACCCAGCGCCTAACGGAGGCTAGAGGAGTCCCTCGTCCTCCAGGAACTCCCTGGCGACGTCCTCGGGTTCCTGTTTGTCCAACTCCACCTTGGCGTTCAGTTCGGTGATGTTCTCGGTGGTCAACTTCTCGGAGACCGCGTTCAACAACTCCTCAACTTCGTCGGTGAGGATTTCGTCCCGGGCCAAAGGGGTGATGTTGTCGGCCGCCTGCAGTTGCTTGTCGTCCTCAAGAACCACGAAGTTCTTGGCCTTGATAACGCTGGAGGTTGAGAACAAAAGCGCGACATCGATCTCGCCGCCCTCCAACGCCGCCACCGTCAAGGCACCGCCCGAATCGAGTGGCTTGAACTCCTTGAATTCGATCCCGTACTTGTCCTTGAGCCCGATGGCGCACAGCGGCCGTTCCGGGCACTCGGGCGGGCCGCCGAAGATCAACTCCCCGGCGATCGGGCCGAGGTCGCTCACCTTTACCAAGTTGCGATCCGCCGCCGTCTTCTCGGCCACCACGATCGCATTGGTGTCGTTGGCGCCCGAGGGGTCCAACAGCACAAGTCCCCGGTCTTTGACCAGCGCACGGATGTTCCCGGCGGTGGCATCGACATCGGAGCCTGCCTCGGCGTCTTTATCGAGGAAAAGCTGCAGCGACGTCAGGTACTCGGGCACCACGTCAATTTCGCCTTTGTCCAGGGCCGCCTGGGAAACTTCCCGCGTCCCGATGTCCATTTGCCGTTCGACGTTGTAGCCCGCGTCCTCCAGGACCTGGGCGTACATCTCGGCAACAATCTGGTTTTCGGCGAACGCCCCGGAGACGCCGACGGTGATGTCGCCTTTACCGCCGGAGTCGCCGTCAGAACCGGCGTCGTCGCCGCAAGCGGCCGCCACCAGCGCCAACAGCAGTAGCGCGGCAACGACTACCTTCTTTTGTAGTCCCTTGATCACAGAAACCTCCCCCCACGCCATTCGGCGCACTAGATCACTCGGTCCCATTGTCTACGCCGTGCTGGTCCTCGGCCGGGCCAGCTTCTCAACGCCTCCCATAAACAGCTCGGTGCATATAGCCAGCGCCGCCACAAGGATGGCGCCGCCCAGGATACGGGCATCGTCCCGGACGGCGAATCCGTCGATGATGAACCGCCCCAACCCCCCGCCGGCCACAAGGGCGGCCAGGGTCGCAGTAGCCACCACCTCAACCGATGCGGTCCGCAGGCCCACCATGATCACCGGTGCCGCAAGCCTCACCTCCAGGCGTCTCAAGATTTCCCGGTCCGCCATGCCCATACCCCGCGCCGCTTCGACCAGATCGGGGTCGACGCCGGCCACGCCGACGTAGGTATTGGTCAGGATCGGCGGGATGGCCAGGGCAAAAAGGGCGATGAAGGTGGGCCAGAAGCCCAGCCCCAGATTCAGCTTGATGGCAACCGGCAGCGCCAGACCCAAGATGGCGAACGAAGGGATGGCCCGCCCGACGTTGGAGAGGGTGACCACCACAAACCTCCCCTTGCCCGTATGCCCGATCAGCAGGCCGACCGGTACGGCGATCATCGCTGCCGCCAGAACCGTCACCGTGGAGATCCGCACGTGCTCAAACACCCGGTTCGGTATCCCTGCGGTCCCGGACCAGTTCACCGGGTCACTCAACCAGGCCAACGCCTCCGACACTACGCTCATCGGGCGCCCTCCGGCCGGGGCCTGGATCTCGCCCACGGAGTCAGCGCACGTTGCAACCCCAGCAACAAAACGTCGGCGAGGATGGCGAGCAGGACCGAAAGCACGGCGCCCACCACAATGGGGGTCGAAAAGAACCGCTGGATGCCCTGGAGGATGAACTTGCCCAGTCCACCTTTGCCTATCAGCGAGGTCACCGTCACCAGTCCGATGATTGTGACCGTCGCCACCCGGATCCCGGCCATAATCACCGGGAACGCCAGGGGCAATTCCACCCTCCACAGAAGCTGCCTTGGCGTGTAGCCCATTGCGCGAGCCGCCTCCCTGGTATCACGGGGAACCCCCTCCAGCCCCGCAACTACGTTGCGGATAAGGATCAGCAACGTGTAGCTCACCAGGCCGATCTCGGCGGTCAGGGTGGTGAGGCCGGTGTAGGTGGTCAAGAACGCAAAGAGGGCGAGACTGGGGATGGTGTAGAGGAATCCGGCCAACCAGGTGACCGGCACATAGGCCCGGCGGTGCCGGTAGGCGTAGACCCCCACCGGGATGGCGATCAAAGACCCGACGCCCACCGCGATCGACGTGAGGTAGGCGTGTTCAATCAGTTGCTCGACGATCCGGTCGGCATTGCGGGACACCCACTCGGGCCGAAAAAACGGCTCCCGGGTGTCCTGGGCCAGCATCATCCAAGAATCTCCCGGCTTATTTGATCCAGGTTCAAAATCCCCCGGTAACGCTGACCTTCCCAGACCACCGCCGCGACCTGGGTCTCCGAGGTGATCAGCGAGTCCAGCGCCTCCCTCAACGAATTCTCCGCGGTGACGTAGGCGCTGAACCTCTGCGGCGTGGCTTCGCCGGCCGTCGTCATGCCGTGCATCGTGCCGGCGTCTACCCAGCCGAGCAACTCCCCGCCGTCCACCACGCTCGCCCAGGAGGTGCCGAATTCCTCCATCACTGTCAGCGCCCGCTGAACCGTGTCCTCCGGTGAAACCACCGGCCCCTCCTCCACCCGGATCTCGTTGACCTTGATGAGGGCCAGGCGCTTGAGGCCCCGCTCCGACCCGATGAACTCTTCGACGAACCCATTGGCGGGCTTGCGGAGGATCTCTTTAGGGGTGTCGTACTGCTCCAGGGTCCCACCCACGTTGAGGATGGCTATGCGGTCGGCCATCTTGATGGCTTCATCGATGTCGTGGGTGACGAACACGATGGTCTTCTTCAGGCGATCCTGGATGTCCAGGAACTGGTCCTGTAGCCGCGCCCTGACGATAGGGTCCACCGCACCGAAAGGCTCATCCATCAACATCACCGGCGGGTCCGCAGCCAGCGCCCGGGCCACCCCCACCCGCTGACGCTGGCCACCCGACAACTCGCCCGGGTAGCGGGTCAAAAGTTCATCCCGCAACTCGAACATCTCGACAAGTTCGGCGACCCGGTCCTTGATCCGGGAGTCCTCCCAGCCGAGTAACTGCGGCACGGTGGCGATGTTCTGGGCGATGGTCCGATGCGGCATCAGGCCGATGGTCTGGATGACGTAGCCGATCCCCCGCCGGAGCTGGACGGGGTCCTGCGACATGACGTCGGAGCCATCGACGAAGATCTTGCCGGAGGTCGGCTCCTCCAGACGGTTGATCATCTTCATCGTGGTGGTTTTACCGCAGCCCGAAGGGCCAACCAGTACGGCGGTTTCACCCTCCTGGATCTCCAGCGAAAGGTGATCCACCGCCAGGGTTCGTGAATTGGAGAACCGTTTGACCACGTCTTCCAGACGAATCATCGGCTCACCCATAGGCGGAAAGCCTACCGCTACCTAACCGGCAGATGGTGGCAGGAAAAGCTGCAGGTTCCGGCAGGTGGGACACCGGTAGACCTCCAGCGGCAGATCCTGTTCCACGGCGCCCAACGCCTGCGCCACGTCTTTGTCGATCCCGGTTGCCTTATCGCTCAACCGGAACTCCTGAAGCCCCACCAACTTCATAGAGGACCGGCACACCGGGCACGGGGTCTGGGGCCCGGAATCGATCCGGCGTTGCTTGGCTTTGTCGTACCCCTTAGAGGCCTTACCCATGGTTTTGAACGTCGCCAGCACGGCGAAGAGCGTACAAACGCCGAATAGTACAAATATGAGGGTTCGCATAACCGGGGCGACTAATCGCCGGGGCTCTGCTTGGAGACCTCCATCAGGAACTGCAGGTTGCCCTTGGTGGAGCGCATCTTGTCGATGAGCAACTCCAAACCGGCCCCTGAGTCGAGTGCGTGCAGCACCCGGCGCAGCTTCCAGACCAGGTTGAGCTCCTCTTTGGTGAGCAGGAGCTCCTCCTTGCGGGTACCCGACGAGGAGATGTCGATAGCCGGGAACAGCCGCTTCTCCGACGCCCTGCGGTCGAGCTTGAGTTCCCAGTTGCCGGTGCCCTTGAACTCCTCGAAGATGACCTCGTCCATACGGGATCCGGTTTCCACCAGTGCGGTGGCGATGATCGTCAAAGACCCACCCTGTTCGATGTTGCGGGCCGCTCCGAAGAAGCGCTTGGGCGGGTAGAGGGCCGTTGAGTCCACACCACCGGACAGGATGCGTCCGGAGGCCGGGGTGGCAAGGTTGTAGGCCCGGGAGAGGCGGGTGATACCGTCCAGCAGGATCACCACGTCACGCCCCATCTCGACCATCCGCTTGGCCCGGTCGAGGGTAAGTTCGGTGACCTGGATATGGTCGTCCGAGGGCCGGTCGAAGGTTGAGTAGACGATCTCGCCGTCCACCGAACGCTGCATGTCGGTGACCTCCTCAGGCCGCTCATCGACCAAAAGCACGATGAGGTGGCTGTCCGGGGAGTTGGCCCGGATGGAGTTGGCGATCTGCTTCATGACCGTGGTTTTACCGGCCTTGGGAGGCGAGACGATCATGCCTCGCTGGCCCTTGCCGATGGGAGCGACCAGGTCGATGATTCGCTGGGCGATCTCGTTCGGCTGGTCGGTGACCTCCATCCGGATACGCTCCTCCGGATACAGCGGCGTCAACTTGTCGAACCACGGCCGTCCGAGGATATCGGCCGGGGCCTTGCCGTTGATGGTCTCGATCCGCACCAGCGCCTGGTACTTCTCCGACTCCTTGGGCTTGCGGGCCATGCCCACAAGTTCGTCGCCGCGTCGAAGCTGGAACCGCCGGACCTGAGACAGGGAGACGTAAACATCTTCCTGGGTAGGCAGGTAGTTGGATGTCCTCAGGAATCCGTAGCCTTCGGGGAGGGTGTCGAGGATTCCGGTTGCCGGCTCTAGGTCGGCCTCGTTGATAACTTCCGGTTCCCGCGGAGCCCGATCCGGGCGTTCCTGCTGCTGACGGTCGGGGCGGTCCATACGCTGCTGCTGGTCCCGCCCTCCCCGGTCACGTCCACGGCGCCGGCGACCGCGGTCACGATCGCCACCCCGGTCACCCCCACGGTCGCGGTCTGAGCGGTCACGGAAAGGCCGGGGCTCGGACTCCGAGCGGCCTTCAAACTGGTGCCTGGCGGCCGGCTGGCGAGCCTGAGCGGCCTGGCCGACTTTGACTTCGGCGGAACCCTTCGATCCTGCGGAGCCGTTGGATCCACTGGATTCGGCGGGCGTTCCGACGGCGGCGGGCTCGGACTTGGTGCCGGTTGCGCCTTTCGCCGGCGATTCGGTGGCTGCGGTATCGCCGGTGTCAATCGACTCGGTTTTGGCGACTCGGGGGACCCGGGCAGGTCTGGACGCTGCGGGTTTAGGAGCCCCGTTTCCGCCACCGGAGGGACCGGTGAGGATAGCGTCGATAAGTTGAGCCTTCTTCAGGCCTTTTCCTGCAAGACCCATCTCAACGGCCATGGTTTGCAGCTCGGCCACTTTTTTTCCGGCCAAGGCTTCGCGTTGCGTGTCATCCATCAAGTTCTCTCCTGGTAAGGACTCGGCCCAACTGGGGTCGATCACATCTGTGTCCGATTGTTTTGGATTTGATCAGCGGATCGGACGCACCGCTGTTTTCGCTCAGCCAGACTTTAGGTTCGGGTGTTCCAACCAAGCTGGAGTTGCGCTCCTGCGCTCTTACTCGAGGCGCTGATCGACCTGGGAGCCGGTAGGGGTTGCTGGATTGTTGGCCGGCGATCGGTCAGGGATTGAACTAATACCCACTACCTCGGCTCGATAGTTATCTTTGGAGATGCTGCTGAGCACATTTCCTGCGGGCTCATGCGCCGTCGTGGCGAACTGGATCCTCGTGATTTTTGAGATATTTCCCAGAGGGTGTGGTCGAACGAACGTCCGGCGTTCCATGGGATGGTTCAGCGATCCGTTGAGGATGCAGCGCTCCACCGCAGCTACCCACAGTCACCTGTCGGCTGAAATGGATTGTTCACTCATTGTAATCACAACCGTGTCTTCAAGCAATAACCGGGCGCTCTGCCACCACCTTCAGCGCACGTTGAGTGGCCAAAACCGACGAATCCCTTGGGATCGAAAATCCGGGCCGATTCCGACCATCGGGTCAAACCGACGTAGCGCCTTTCCTGTCCCACCCGGGGGTCAGTACCTGCCAGCCCTGCGGAGCCACCCGGCGGGCCGTTTCGAGGGCCTTCGGCAACTCTCCCGCGGGCACCAGGCTTATCAAAGAAGGCCCGGCTCCGGACATGGTGGTGGCGATGCCGTTTGCCCTCAATTCCCGGTGAACCGCCTGCGATGCAGGCATCAGGGGGAGCCGGAAGGGTTCGTGCATCCGGTCCTCGGTTGCGGCCATCAGGTGGTCGATTCCGGTCCCTCCGGTGAGGATGGTCACCAAGGCCGCCGTGGCAGCGGCATTGGCTATGGCGTCGGCCCGGGAGAGGTTGTCGGGGACCACCTTGCGAGCGGCACCCGTACGGAATCTCTCTTTGGCCACCAGGACGATCGGTGAGATCTCCTCGGCCGGCTGCAGGTTGATGGAGGCGCCTCCCACACTCAACACCAGCCCCCCGAACAGCGCCGGCAGCACGTTGTCGGGATGGCCCTCGATTTCGGTCGCCAAAAAAGCCAGGTCGTCGTCCCCCAGGTCCAGGGCGCCCAGCGCCCGGGCCCCCACCAGCCCGGCAACGATGGCCGAGGCGCTGGCTCCCATACCCCGGGCCGACGGGTAAACACCCACCGTTTCGATCCGGACCTGCGGCGGCGGGCAGCCGGCCTTCTCGAAAGCCGCCATGAACGATCGATAGGTCAGGTTCTCAGGAATTGGGTGCAGGCGGCCGCGGCCCGCGATCTCCGACTTTTCGGTTTCCGAAAACTGGATCGTGAGGTAGCTGCCCAGGGCGACCCCCAGCACATCGAAACCCGGCCCGAGGTTGGCCGCGGTTGCAGGAACCTTTACCTCTACCAACTAGAACCCCAGTGCTTGGGCGACGACATCTATCTCCGCGTCGACCTGGATGGGCTTGGGTGCCCCTGAGATTGCCCAGCTGGGGTCCTTCAGCCCGTGGCCGGTAAGGATGCACACCACGGTTTTACCCCGCTCCAGGCGTCCTTGGGCGCTGAGTTGGAGCAAACCTGCCACCGGCGCCGACGACGCCAGTTCGGCGAACACCCCCTCGGATGCAATCATCCGGTACGCCTCAAGGATGGCCTTGTCGGTGACCGAGCGGATCTCCCCGCCCGATTCCCGGGCCGCCCTGAGGGCCCCATCCCAGGATGCGGGGTGCCCGATCCGGATGGCGGTTGCGATGGTCTTCGGCTGGTCCACCGGGTGGCCCAGGACAATCGGGGCGGATCCGGCGGCCTGGAACCCGAACATCTGCGGCAGGCTGTCGGTGATGCCGTCGGCGTGGTACTCGTTGTAGCCGTTCCAGTAAGAGGTGATGTTGCCCGCGTTGCCGACCGGAATGATGTGATAGTCGGGCGCCCGCTCCAGCCGGTCGCAGATCTCGAACGCACCGGTCTTCTGGCCGAGCAGCCGGTGCGGGTTGGTGGAGTTGACCACAACAATGGGGTAGGGACCCTCAAGCTTGCGGGTGATCTCAAAAGCCTGGTCGAAGTTGCCCCGGACCTCCACCACCTTGGCCCCGTGTACCAGCGCCTGGGCCAGTTTTCCGGAGGCGACGTTACCGGCCGGGATCAAAACCACGCACAGGATCCCCGCTTTGGCGGAATACGCGGCGGCCGAGGCCGACGTATTGCCGGTCGAGGCGCAGACAACAGCCTTGGCCCCGTTTGCCACCGCCTTGGTGATTGCCATCGTCATTCCGCGGTCCTTGAACGAACCGGTGGGGTTCATCCCCTCGAACTTGAGGTAAACCTCCAGCCCGGTACGCTCGGACAGCCGCTCCGAGAGGATCATCGGGGTGTTGCCTTCGCCCAGGCTGATGACGGGGGCGTTGTCGTCCATCTCCAGCCGCGGACGATAGTGGTCGATGATGCCTTTCCATGAACCCATTCAGTGCTCCGTTTCGTCAGTACTGCGAGCACCGAGGGGCCCCGGAAGCCCTGGGCGCCGGCGGGCGCCGGGCCTGGATATCTCAAAGCCGCGAGGAGGGCGCATCCTTCTAGTCTTCAGCCGACTGAACGCGCATGGACGACGCGATGGCGTCCACTACCTCCAAAGTCCTCAACTCGGCGAGCAGCGCCTGGAAGTTTCGCTCGACCGCGTTGTGTGTCACCAGAATCAACCGGGCTTCTTTGCCCAAGCCCTCCTGGAGCATGCTCTTGATACTCACGTCGTTGTCGGCAAAAGTCTGCGCCACCTTTGCCAGGACGCCGGGTTTGTCCGCCACCTCGAGCAGGATGTAGTACTGAGAGACGGTGGAGTCCATCGGCCGAACCTTGGCCGGCTGGCTGTAGATGACCCCCACTCCCCTGCCTCCGCCGACAATGTGGCGGGCGACGTCGGCGACATCACCGATGACCGAGATGGCGGTTGGCGAACCACCGGCGCCCCGGCCGTAGAACATCAACTCCCCCACTTCGTTCCCCTCGATGAAGATTGCATTCAGGTTGTCGCGGACCGAAGCCAAAGGGTGGGTGAGCGGGATCATCGCCGGATGGACCCGCATGGCGATCTCTCCATCGACGGACTCGGCGATAGCCAGCAGCTTCACCGCGTAGCCGAGGCTATGGGCATTGAGGATGTCGGCCTGGGTGACGTGGGTGATGCCTTCCCGGTAAACATCGCCGGCTACAACCCGCGCATTAAAGGCGATGGTTGCCAGAATGGAAAGTTTGGCGGCGGGGTCAAACCCTTCGATGTCGGCGGTGGGGTCCAGTTCGGAGTAGCCCAACCGCTCGGCCTGAGCCAAAGCCTGGTCGAATTCCATGCCGTCTTCGGCCATTTTGGTGAGGATGTAGTTGGTGGTGCCGTTCAGGATGCCCATGATCCGCTCGACCCGCTCGCCCGCCAGCGACTCTTTGAGCGGCCGGACGATTGGGACTCCCCCGGCCACCGAGGCTTCGAAGCTGAACTCGACCTTGTTGGCCTCCGCCTCGTCAAACAACTCCCGGCCCAAAGATCCGATGAGTTCTTTGTTGGCGCTCACCACGTGTTTGCCGGAGCGCATAGCCTCGATCAACAGGGTCCGGGTGGGCTCGATTCCCCCCATAACCTCGATCACAATCTGTATGGAGGGGTCGGAGACAACCGAGGCCGCGTCGTTGGTAAAAATGTCAGCGGAAAGCGGCACGTCCCGCTCTTTGCCCACGTTGCGGACCGCTACCCTGCGGATCTCCAGGCGCGCCCCTACCCGCTCGGAGATTTCATCTGAGTGGGCGTCCAGAATGCGCGCTACGGCGGAACCTACAATGCCGCATCCAAGCATTCCAATTGAGATCGAGTCTGCCAAAGTTGTTTTCTACTCTTCCTTAACCGTGGGAGCCGTCAGCTCCCGAACCATCTCTCGGGCCATTCCAACGGCGGCGGCCGTGACACCCATCCACGCCATCTTGTTGGCCATCGAAGCCTCGTCGTCGTCCGGAAGGGGCTTGTGTAGACCCTTGGTCCAGAACTTCTCGACGGCCATCAACGTCAGCTTTGCTGCCAGAGCGCTCAATCCTAGCGCCAACAGCTTCTGGGCCATACCTCCCGAACGTTCAGTCTTCGCCATCGCGTCCCTCCAATCGTCTGCCCCACGCCCCTAGAGCATAGAAGACGGTTGGCCCGGACGGGCGGAGTCAAGACTCCGACCCGGTCTCTCCACGCCCACCGGTCCGATCAAAAAGGCCCCTCTGGGGGGCCCTTTTGATGCAGTCGGCCTATAGGCCGGGTTCTGTCTGGCGCCACCGACGCAGTGCATGACACTGCCCGGATCAACCAGGGCGACCATCCATCTGGGACCACAGTTACCTGGGGTCTCTAGCAACCTACCCGGGGCGGTTGAAGCGGGCCACTCCATGTCCCCTGTTGGTCTTGCTCCGAGTGGGGTTTACCAAGCCGCCGCAGTCTCCCGCGGCGCTGGTGCGCTCTTACCGCACCGTTTCACCCTTGCTGGGGACGAGGTCCCTTAGCGGTTTGTTTTCTGTTGCACTTTCCATCGGTCACCCGATCTGGGGGTTACCCAGCACTCTGCCCTGCGGAGCCCGGACCTTCCTCGACCTCCGAACAAAGTAACTTCACAGCCACTCAGTCGTAAGCCGCGGCCGCCCGGCCGACTGCGGATCCAGTTTAGTCCGCCCGGTGTCCGGTCCGCATTCTCTCGGTGTGCCTCAGTTGGGTCTTGTCCGCATTCGCTGGGAGTCCCTCGTCGGGGGCTTGTCCGCATTCGCTCGGCGTGCCTCCGTCGGGGTCCGGTCCGCATTCGATCGATGCCCGTCCGTTCGAATCCCCTCATGCCCGTCGTCCATCCTCATCCGCCGGGTGTCGCTCGCAATAGCGCCCGTCTGCCGGTGTGGGAAAAGGTTACAATCGGTGCACAAAACAGTCGACGAGGCACCCCGATGAGCGACTTGCTGATCTTTGCCGGCCTTGCCGGACTGGTGGTCGGCTTGATCGCGTCCCTGAAGGGCTCGCTGCTCAGATTCCGCCTGACAACCCGCAAGCAGGCCGCTGCCCTTATGGTGGCCGGGTTTGTAGCGTTAATGGCCGGAGGCGCCCTCGCCGAGCCGTTGCCGCAGGCCCCCGCCCCTCGGACCCTTGAACCAACGGTTTCAACCACAGCGCTCCCCGAGCCCTCCGAGCCCGCTTTCGATTTCGTCATGGCTCCGGATGCGGAGGAGTCACCCCCGGCGGCGCCCGCCGATCCGGATGCAGTCAAGTTGACGCCGACCAAGGGAGCACGGTCCAGTTCGGCGAAAGCGTCACCGGCTGGCGCTCCAACTTCCGCTCCAGCCTGCGATCCGCACTACCCGGATTTCTGCATCCCGCCGGCGCCGCCGGACTTGGATTGTCCCCAGATCGGGAGGAACAACTTCACGGTCCTGCCTCCCGATCCTCACCGTTTCGACGGGGACCACGACGGTCTGGGCTGCGAAAAGAAGGTTAACCCCCAGCCGGGAACCGCTGCCCCTTCGCTGCCCCCGGGGACAACGCCCCCTCCGTTGGTATCGCCTCCGCCCTCTCAGCCACCGCCCCCGCCTTCTCCCCCGCCGCCTTCGCCTACTCCCCCGCCGCCTCCGCCGAGTCCACCCGGCAACTGCGACCCCTCCTACCCGGGCGTTTGCATCGCACCTGCGCCACCGGATCTCGATTGCGCAGACGTGCCGTACAAACGCTTTTCGGTGGTGGGATCGGACCCCCACGGCTTCGATGGAGACAACGACGGAATCGGGTGCGAGAGTTAGCTACCCGCAACCCCCAAAGGCCATGGCTTCTTTGGTGAAGATGATGGGTGGGGGTGGTTCGTCTGCACCGAAGGTTGTCAGTTCGGGTTGAATGCTGTCGTCATCGGGAGGGGGGTCGTTGGGTCCCGACCAGATCCAGCGGTGCCGGTGGTGTTTTAGGCGGTAGCCGTGGTGGGTTTTGAGGCCGTGGTGG
>JAJCYE010000035.1 GCA_029263075.1 Actinomycetes bacterium | reverse complement strand
GCGCGGCCTGGCGGTCGGTGGCCAGCTTGGTCTCCAGCACCTGGGCTTTGCTGAAGTTGGCCGTGAGCGACTGGGTCTGTTCCGACATGTCGGTCAGCAGGGTCCGTTGCTGCTCCTCTTCGGAGACCAGTTGTTGCTGCAGGGCGGTCAGTTCAGACCTGGTCCGGGAGGCTTGGGCGATGGTCGAGGAGTCCTGTTTTGCCGCGCCCTCTATGAGTTTGATCCGCATCCCGAGGTCGTTGAGGTCCTCTGCGCCGACGAGGAACTGAAAGATGGAAACCGGACCCCGGCGGAACATCACGTCCGCCCGGGCGGACAGCCGCAGTTGAGCCTCCTGTTGTTTGACCTCGGCCAGCTTCAAGGACTCCTGGCTGGCGGCGATCGATGCCTGGGTCTCGGCGAGCTTGGCCTGGGCGGCGTCATAAGCCGCCACCGTCCGGTTGAGCTCCTTTTGGACCGCAGCCCGTTCGTTACGGGCCTGTACGAGTTCAGATTCGGAGACTGCAGGTGCTGGGGCAGCCAGCGCAAGCAGGGTAAGAGCCGTCAATACCGCGGCCATCCAGCCCCGCGCGCCACCAGGGCGGTCGGGTTGAGCTCGCCGGGAGTAGGCCGATCGCAGGGGCACCCCGGAATTATCCACCAGAACCCGTGAATTCTGTGAAGTTTAGTTAAGGAGGTTTGCCTGGTTGGGCTCAAGTGCTGGTTGGGGTTGAGGGGGTTGTTGCAGTGCAGGACGCATTTTTGCCAGCATGAACCCAGACATTCATCCATCCAGCCAAGGAGATCTTTGAGGTGGCCTTATTCGAGATGAAGCAGCACGGTGACCCCAAGACGTTCGTTATCGAGTTGAACGACAGCAGCAGCATTGCCCACGCCCGCAAAGTTCTCGCCGGTGAGGAAACCAGGGAGATCCACGTCCACGGCAGGATCATTAAGCAGCCAAAACCCTACAACCCCGGGTTCAGCTACCACCTGGACCCGATGACGATTCAATTCTTCGAGATGGCCATCGAGGTCTGCGACGCCTCGATGTCGTATGTGGAAGACCACCTCGACGAGGTGGGAGGTGCGTTCCTACCGGGGGGCCACTGGTGTCCCTGGACTTCCCACCTGACCCGGGAAATTGTCTAAGAGGCGCCGCTGAGACCGCCCACCCGGAGCGCTGGGCCGGCCGGCCTTTAAGCCGGCCCATCCCCGGGGGAGCGGACGGCCGATGTCTATGGTGTTCCGAACCATCGGGTGAGCGCCTCCCGCAGTGCCGGCGCGTCGGTGTCGGTGGGTTGGCCGGCGCCGGCGGCCCACGCGATGTGGGCGTCGGGCCGGATCAACAGGGCGTCGGCGGGAGGGTCGTCCGTTTCGGCGGTGTGGATGTCGACCCGTTCTTGCCAGTCCCGGGCGGCGTCGACCAGATCGGGGCGGTCGGCGAGGTTTAGCAGCATCGGACGAGCTCCGTTCATCAGTTCCGCGAGGCTGGTTGCGCCGCGGCCGGTGCGTAGGGCGAGGTTGGGTGCGAAGGTGCCGGTCAGAGCGTGGTGTCCACTGCCGGCCTGCGGATAACGGACGTCGTTGCCGGCCATGAGGTCGCCCAACCGCCGCAGGGCTTGCTCGTCGGCGAAGAGTTCTTGGAGGAGTTCCCGGAGTGCGACCGCGGCTGCGTCGTGACCGCGCCGTATCGCCACCTGGGCCTGGGTGTGGAGCATCGTCCGTGAGGCCGCGAGGTGGCGTTCGTCGTGGTAGGTGTCCAGCAGGCCGGCCGGCGCCCAGCCGTGGACGGCGGCGGCAAGCTTCCAGCCAATGTTGGCGCAGTCGAGCAGGGCGGCGTTGAGAGCGGCGCCCGGAGCGGGGAACAGGTGGGCGGCGTCGCCCGCCAGCAGGACCCGCCCGTCGCGGTACCGCTCGACTTCACGAGCGTGAAAGGTGAAGCGGGTCAGCCGGGTCGCCTCACCAAGGGGCAGGTCCACGCCGAGCACGCGACGGATGCTGTTGGCGAGTTCGGTCAGGGTCATCGGTGCGTCATCTTGGTAGTCGGTGGACTCCTCCTCGCTGGTGAACAGCCCCAGGGTCCCGGGTGTGGTCGACCCGAGTGCGAACTCGCCCCGGTCGGTCCGGGTAAAGCCGAATTTGATCCGGCCCACCCCGGGGACGTCTATGTCGCCGTTGTCGAGCATGGTCACCGAGTCGGGCACAGTGACCATGGCGAGTCGTTGGACCTCCGGATAGGTAGTTCCCGGAAACGGGATTCCGGCCAGATCTCGCACCGTGCTGCTCGCACCGTCGCAGCCGACCAGGTATCGGGCGGTCGCGCCGTACCTCCCGTCCGGTCCCCTTACCTGTGCGCCGACGGCGTCGGGGTCCTGGCTGAGCCCGACCACCTTGTGGCCGCGGCGGATCTCGGCGCCGAGTTCGCGGGCGAACTC
Organism: Actinomycetes bacterium; assembly: GCA_029263075.1. Classification (GTDB taxonomy): domain Bacteria; phylum Actinomycetota; class CADDZG01; order JAHWKV01; family JAHWKV01; genus JAJCYE01. Next base: position 34,256 of record JAJCYE010000035.1, on the reverse strand, counting down.
ATCGAGCACGCCTTCGAGTTTGGGCTGGGGCAGCGGCAGCACCCGCATCGGTTGCTCGTCCAGGCGGGTGAAGTCCACATGCATCCCGCCCCAGGGGAAACGGTAAGGAGGCGGGGGCGGCGCCGCGGGACTGGCCGCTTCAAATCGATTGAGCTCGCCCCGGTAGGCCAGCAGGTCCAGGATCCGGCCGTTGAGGCCACCGGCCTTCGGGATGTCCCGGATTTGCGGCTGTCGCTCCAGCACCAGTGTCCGTACGCCGGCCAGACCCAGTTCACAAGCGAGCATCAGACCAGTCGGTCCGGCACCCACGATGATCACCTCAGAATCGGTCAAGGCAACTCCCTTCCCACGCTCGTCACGGCACAACACGATCCTTATGCCGTCAACAACCCCGTATTCCATGCCTGGTGGCCACTGGGTCCGGGCTCCGGCCGACGATTATGGGCCACCACCGGGGGCTTGCGGCAAGCCCCCCCGTAGGGTGTAGATTGAGGTTGGAGAGAGTTGGATTACCTGCACTCCTCACCGCCCGGGACCGCCAAACTGAGCGCTTGAGCCTGGGGGTTGTAGCCCATCCGGACCCCTTGTGCAGGCGAATGCAGGCGCGCGCTGCCTGTTTTGTAATCCAGGGTGCGCTACCATTCGCGTTGTGAACTCAACCGTAGTTATCAAGGGACCCACGCAGGTCCAACTCAATATTGAAGTTCCTCAAGAGGAACTCCAAACCCTAAAGTCCGACACCCTCAAGCGCTTGGCGCAGGAGGTCAAGGTCCCCGGCTTCCGCAAAGGCAAGGTGCCGTCGCAGGTCATGGAGTCGCGCATCGGCAAAGAGACCATCCGGCAGGAGATCCTGGCCGACGCACTCCCGCATTTCTACTCCAAAGCCATCATCGAACACGACATCAAGCCCCTCAACCAGCCCGAGATCAACGTCACCGATTACGACGAGAACGAGCCCCTCAAGCTCACTGCAACAGTGGATGTCCGCCCGGACCTGAACCTTCCCGAGTACAAAGGCATCGAAGTCCACGCCCCGTCCCCGGACGCCGCCGAGGAGGACATCAACAACCAGCTTGAGCGCATCCGGGAGCGCAACGGAATCCTGGAGCCGGTAAAGCGGCCCGCGGACAAGGGCGACTACGCCACCATCGACCTGTTCGGCTTCCGCCACGGTGAGCCCCTGGAGGGCGCCTCGGTAGAGGACTTCGTTTATGAGGTGGGTTCCGCCCGCTTCCTTCCCCAGTTGGACGAGGAGTTGCTGGGCAAAAAAGCCGGCGACATCGTCCAGTTCAACAGCGTCATGCCCCGGGGATTCGGTCCCGACCAGGAGGAGGGCACCCTCAAGGTCGTGGTCAAGGAGGTGCAGACCAAACGCCTGCCCCCCTTGGACGACGAGTTTGCCAAGTCGGCCTCCGAGTTCGAAACCCTGCAGGAACTCAAGGACGATATCGGCGCCCGCATCGGCAAGCACAAAAAGAAGGATTCGGACGTCGCAGTTCGCAACCTGATCCTTGAGGATCTTTTGAATCGGATCGAGGTGCCGCTTCCGGAGTCCATGGTGGCCAAAGAAACGGAAGTCCGTCTGGCTCGATTCCTCCAGGACCTCCAGCGCAGTGAGATTGACATCGACGAGTACCTGGAGTCACAGCAGACCACCCGGGACGAGTTCATCGAGACCTACCGCAAGTCGGCCGAAACTGCGGTGTCCGCAGACCTGATCCTGGAGTCGGTGGCCAAGGCCGAGGGAATGGAATGTACCGCCGAGGACCTGCAGGCAGAGATCGAAATTATGGCGGGCCAGATGCAGACGGACGTGGAGACGCTGGCGAACAATATTGCAAACAGCGGCTCAGTTACTGTGTTGGCCGGTGATATTCTCAGGAGGAAGGCCCTCGACTTCCTGGTAGAGAACGCGGTCGTTCTCGCTGAAAAAACTTCCAAAGACTAATGAAGCACTACCTACTCGATTAGAGGTGAAGATGAACAACTACCTCGTCCCCATGGTTGTGGAGCAGACCAACCGCGGTGAACGTTCTTATGACATCTACTCGCGGTTGCTCAAGGACAGGATCATCTTCTTGGGCACCCCCATCGACGACGCGGTGGCCAACCTGATCACCGCGCAGCTTCTGTTCTTGGAGTCCGAGGACTCGGACCGGGATATCTCCATCTACATCAACTCCCCGGGCGGGCAGGTTTACGCCGGGATGGCCATCTACGACACGATGCAGTACATCAAGCCGGAGGTCTCCACCCTGTGCCTGGGTATGGCCATGTCCATGGGAGCAATCCTGCTGGGCGGCGGCGCCAAGGGCAAACGTTTTGCCCTCCCCAACGCCAAGATCATGATCCACCAGGGTTCCGCCGGATTCCAAGGCACCCCTACGGACATCGACATCCAGGCTCGGGAAGTTTTGTCGCTGCGCAAGCGGATGGCGGAGATCCTCGCCAAGCACACCGGTCAGCCCCTCGAAAGGGTCGAGTCCGACATCGATCGTGACAAGTTCATGACCTCCGAAGAGGGCAAAGAGTACGGTATCATCGACGACATTCTGGCTCACCGAGAGCAGTCACCCGTCGCGATGCAGCACCTCAACGAGGCAACCGAAGACAACTGAATTCCAACCTCTAGGGAGTAGATATTGCCTAAATTCGGCGAAGGAGGCGATCTCCTCAAGTGCAGCTTCTGCGGGAAATCCCAGAAGCAGGTCAAAAAGTTGATCGCCGGTCCCGGGGTCTATATCTGTGACGAGTGCATCGACCTCTGCAACGAGATCATTGAGGAAGAACTCACCGAGACCACCGAGCTAAAACTTGAAGAACTCCCCAAGCCCAGGGAGATCTACAAGTTCCTGAACGACTACGTCGTCGGCCAGGAACAGGCCAAAAAGGTACTTTCCGTAGCGGTCTACAACCACTACAAGCGGATTCAAGCCGGCGCCACCAAGGACAACGACGAAGTTGAACTCCAAAAGTCCAACATCATGTTGCTTGGTCCGACCGGCTGCGGCAAGACGCTGCTGGCGCAAACCCTGGCCCGCATGCTCAACGTCCCCTTTGCCATCGCCGATGCCACGGCTCTGACCGAGGCCGGCTATGTCGGGGAGGACGTCGAAAACATCTTGCTGAAGCTGATTCAGGCCGCCGATTACGACGTCAAGAAGGCCGAGACCGGCATCATCTACATCGATGAGGTCGACAAGATCGCCCGTAAGTCCGAGAACCCGTCTATCACCCGGGACGTCTCGGGGGAGGGGGTCCAGCAGGCCCTGCTGAAGATCCTGGAGGGCACCACCGCTTCGGTCCCGCCGCAGGGCGGGCGCAAGCACCCCCACCAGGAATTCATCCAGATCGACACCTCCAACGTCCTGTTCATCTGCGGTGGCGCTTTTGCCGGGCTGGAGAAGATCATCGGGGCTCGCATCGGTAGCCGGAGCATCGGCTTCGGGGCGGATGTCCGGAAGATGGAGACCAAAGACCTCGGGGAAATCCTTGAGAACATCCTGCCCGAGGACCTGCTGAAATTCGGCCTTATCCCCGAATTCGTCGGGCGCCTGCCTGTCATCTCCCACGTTCACAACCTGAGCCGGGAAGCGCTGATCGAGATCCTGACCAAACCAAAGAACGCCCTGGTCCGCCAGTTCAAGAAGACCTTCGAACTGGACGGGGTGGAGTTGGAGTTCTCTGACGGTGCATTGGCGGCAATTGCCGATCAGGCGATGCTGAGAGGCACCGGCGCCCGAGGTTTGCGGGCGATCATCGAGGAGGTCCTGCTTGACGTCATGTACGACTTGCCGAGCCGCAAGGACATCGGTCAGTGCGTCATAGACGCCGAGACCGTCCTTAAGAAGGTCAACCCCACGCTGGTTCCCAGAGCTTCGGGCCGCACCACGCCCAAGCGTCCGGAGCGGGGCGAGCGTTCGGCGTAAGGAATTCCGTGTAACAAAAAACGGCCCTCTTCGGAGGGCCGTTTTTGTGTGTCAGGGGGCCTTGGGCGGAAGGCCTTTGGGATTAGTGAATCAGACCGAGTTCTTTAAGTTTGTCGACCAGTTCGCGGTTGTTGGGCTCGGTGAGCGTCGACTGATCGGGGAACACGATTGTGGGGACGCTGCGGGCGCCGCGGTTGATCTTTTTGACCAACTCCACGGAGGCGGGGTCACTCTCTATGTTGATGTCCTCGTAGGGAACGCCGTGTTGGTCGAGTGTCCTTTTGGACCTGACACAGTCCCCGCACCAGGTGGTGCTGTACACCTTGATCGTCATGATTGCGGTACCGCGCAGGTGACACCGGTTCCCTTGAGGCCGCAGTAGCCGTTGGGGACCTTGTGCAGGTACTGCTGGTGGTAGTCCTCGGCGTAGTAGAACGGACCGGCCGGGGCAATTTCGGTGGTTACCGACCCCCGGTGGGCCTTCTCCAGGGCCTGGTTGTAGTTTTCTGCAGTCGCTAGCGCCATCTGCTCTTGCTCCTCTGTTGTGTAGTAGATCGCGGACCGGTACTGGCTGCCTACGTCGTTGCCCTGGCGCATGCCTTGGGTCGGGTTGTGCTCCTCGAAGAAGGTCTTGAGCAGTTCGGCATAGGTGACCTTGGTGGGGTCGAATACCACCAGGACCGCCTCCGCATGGCCGGTGCGGCCCGAACAGGCCTCCCGGTAGGTCGGGTGGGGGGTGTAGCCGCCGGCGTAGCCGACTGCGGTCGACCACACGCCGGGCACCTTCCAGAACAGGCGCTCGGCCCCCCAGAAGCAGCCCAGAGCGAAGATCGCCGTCTCCAGGTCGTCGGGGAACGGGGGTTTGATGGGGTTGCCCAGCACCTCGTGGGTGTCGGGAATCGGGAACAGGTAGTCTTCGCGGCCCGCCAGGGCGTTGTCCGCGGTGACGGGGTCGGTCTTGGCGCGGGACGTGAACAACATTTTCGGCTCCTAGGTCGGCTTTGTTCGTGAAGTCAGCCTGACTCTTACAACACCAGCTTCTCAGTTTTTGTTCCGCCGGACCGCCGGGACATGCCGGGTTGCACCGGGCGGCTGCAACCAGCATGCTCGCACGGGCCGGTCCTGCATCCGATTGAGTATTGGAGTTTTGGTTTGAAGCAAATTGGGGTTTGTATCCTCCTCCTGCTCGCCCTGGCGTGCGGTAAAGGTTCGCCCGGAGGCGCTGCCTCCCCGCCGGAAGACCAACAGGCTGCCGTAAGGACTCTGGTCCTCGCCGAAGGTTCGGCCGACGACCCGGTACAGGTCAGGTTGGAGTACCCGGCGCTGTCTCTTCCCGGCAAGAGCAAGGTCGAGGACCGGGTAAACGCGGCCCTGTTCGAAGCGGCCGAAGGTTATGTGCGGGAGTTCCGGGAGGGTTTGGGGGAGCCGGTAGTGGAAGAGCCGGGCGCCGCATCGACCTTGGATGGGACCTTTGAAACCACATTGTTCGACGCCGGCGCCGCGTCGTTCCGGTTCACCATCTCGCATTATCTGGCCGGTGCAGCTCACCCCGGAGCGACGATCCCCACGTTCTCCTTCGACCTGGCTACCGGCAACCAGCTTGCCCTTGAGGACCTGTTCCGTCCCGGCTCCGAACACCTCAAGACGCTTGCCGCGCACTGCCGGGAGGCGGTGGAAGCGGTCTGGCTGGCGGACGGTCCACTGGACCGGCCGGCGAACGATTGGATCGAGGAGGGAACCCGGCCGGTTGCTGCCAACTACGCCTCCTGGAACATCGGCCGGAGCGGGCTGCTGATTACGTTCCAGGAGTACCAGGTAGGCCCCTACGCGATGGGCCCGGTCCGGTGCGAGGTCCCCACGGCGGACATCGCCGGCATTTTGGATCCAGATGGGCCGCTTCCCGGGGGGACGGAGCCCGCTCGGTCCCCGGATACCGGCCCAAGCCCGCGGACGTCGCCGTCACCCGCAACCCCGCCTCCCGCCGGGCTGGAAACCAGATCGTTGGGTTATCCGTTCTCGATCCAGGTGGGGGAGACCGTGGTGATGGACGGCGAGACGTTGACCATCACCTACGACCGGTTGCTGGAGGACTCCCGGTGCCCCGCCGACGTCCAGTGCGTCTGGGAAGGTAACGGCCGGGTCCTGCTGACTCTGGCGGACGGCGAAAGCGTCCCCGCAAGTATCGAGCTCAACACCTCGTTGGAGCCGAAGTCGGTCGTTTACTCGGGGTTTACCGTAACTCTGGGCAACCTCGGTCAGGGTGAGCAGCCGCCGGCAACAATCATCGTCGCTCGGGACTGAGCCCGGAAACGCCAAGCGGATTGGAGCAGTTGGTACAATCGACCCAGGGTCAGCAATCCCAACCGCTCCTTGGTACGGCATTCCGGCCACCCGAGCGACTCTTGAGCTACCGCCGCTGTCCCGCCCGACCTTAGACCTTCGACCCTGGAGACCATGCCTGATGCCGGACGCGATCAAAAAGGAGTCCCTGTGAACGGCGCGCCCGCGGACCCTGCAGAGATCCCCAAGGTCTACTCCCCGGCCGAGGTCGAGGACCGCCTCTATTCCGAGTGGGAATCCAACGGGTACTTCCACGCCGAGATCGACCCGGATAAAAAGCCGTTCACAATAGTCATCCCGCCTCCGAACGTCACCGGAGCGCTTCACATCGGCCATGCCCTGGACCACACCCTCCAGGACGTCCTCGTCCGGTTCAAGCGTATGCAGGCCTACGCCACCCTCTGGCTGCCCGGCATGGACCACGCCGGTATCGCAACCCAGAACGTCGTTGAGCGCGAGTTGCGAACCAAAGGACTTACCCGCCATGACCTGGGCCGGGAGAAGTTCGTGGAAACCGTCTGGGAATGGAAAGAACTCTACGGCGGCAAAATCACCGAGCAGGACCGCCGCCTGGGCGCCTCCTTGGATTGGGAGCGCGAACGATTCACCATGGACGAGGGCCTGTCCCGCGCGGTTCGCCGGGTTTTTGTCGACCTCTACAACAGCGGGCTGATCTACCGCGGCAACCGGATCATCAACTGGTGCCCCCGCTGCGGCACGGCTCTCAGCGACATCGAGGTCGAACACTCGGACCACGAAGGCGTCCTGGAGCAGTTCCGCTACGACTTTGAAGATGGGTCGGGTTCGGTGAGCGTCGCGACCACCCGGCTGGAGACCATGCTGGGCGACACCGCGGTTGCCGTGAACCCCAAAGACCCGCGGTATGCCGACGTCATCGGCAAGTTCGCCCTCCACCCGATCAACGGGCGGCGAATCGCAATCATCTCCGACGATGCGGTGGACATGGAGTTCGGGACCGGCGCAGTCAAGATGACCCCTGCCCACGACCCCACCGACTTCGAGGTTGCCGAACGGCACGGCCTGGAAAAGATCTCAATCATGGACGGCCAGGCGAAGATCAACGCCAACGGCGCGCCTTTTGAAGGTTTGGACCGCTACGACGCCCGCAAACAACTACGCCAGATGTTGCAGGACAAGGGTCTCTACGAGGGCTCGACGCCGCACAACTACGCCATCGGCAAGTGCAGCCGGTGCGGCACCATCGTGGAGCCCTGGCTGTCCGAGCAGTGGTTCGTCAGCATGAAGCCGCTTGCGGAGCCGGCGATCGCCGCGGTCAAGGACGGCCGGACCCAGTTCTACCCGGCTCGCTGGACCAATTACTACCTGAACTGGATGGAGGGCATCCGGGACTGGTGCATCTCTCGGCAGTTGTGGTGGGGGCACCGCATCCCGGTCTGGTACTGCGAAAACGACCATCGGTGGGCGGCCATGGACGACCCGACGAACTGCCCGGAGTGCGGCGGTGGGGACATCCACCAGGATCCCGACGTCCTGGACACCTGGTTTTCCAGTCAGCTCTGGCCGTTCTCGACGCTGGGCTGGCCCGATGAAACCGAAGACCTCAAGTACTTTTACCCGACATCGGTCCTGGTCACCGGTTACGAGATCATCCACATCTGGGTGGCGCGCATGATGATGTCCGGACTGCGTTTTATGGATGAAGTCCCCTTCGAGTGGGTCTACATCCACGGCATCGTCAGGGACGCCCAGGGCAGAAAGATGTCCAAATCCCTGGGCAACGTGATCGACCCGCTTGAGTTGATCGACCAGTACGGCACCGACGCCCTGCGTTTCTCCCTGGTTGAGCACGCCACCGGGCAGGACATCTTCTTGAGCACCGAGTGGGTTTCTGGTTCGCGCAACTTCGTGAACAAGTTGTGGAACGCCGCGCGGTTCGTGCTTGTCAACGCCGGTTCCGGGACCGTCACCGGTCTGCCGGACGACGACCGGCTGGAACTGGCCGACCGCTGGATCCTGAGCCGCCTATCGGCGGCGATCGGGGACGCGACCCGCCAACTTGAGTCGTTCGAACTGGCCGCCGCAGCCCGTACCGTCTACGAGTTCATCTGGAGCGAGTTCTGCGACTGGTATATCGAGGCGGCCAAACAGCGCCTCTCCTCCGACGACCCGTCGGTGGCCGGGCCCGTGCGGGCGGTGCTGGTTACCGTGCTGGAGCAAGCGCTCAGGCTGGCGCACCCCTTCATTCCGTTCGTGACCGAGGAGATATGGCAGATGCTCCCCATCGAACGGGACAAGCCCTCGATCATGATCTCGGCCTGGCCCGTCGCACGGCCCGCCGACGCCGGCGCCGAGCAGGACTTCGACAGGGTCCGCTCCGTGGTCTCGGCGATCCGCAGTTTCCGCTCCGAGTACTCGATTAGCCCGAAGGTCCGTCTGAGCCCCGTCGTCACTTCCGACGATCCGTCCGATAGGGCGGCGTTGGGCGAAGACAGTACCCTGATCTCCCGGCTGGCCGGCCTGCAGGACCTCAACGTGGTGCCGTCGCTCGAAGGGGTCCCGGGTGCCCGGGTCATCGCCGGCAACATCGAGATCGCAATTCTTCTGGAAGGTCTGATCGACCTGGAGGCGGAGGCGGAGCGGCTCAACAAGCTGATCGACAAAGCGCAGGGCCAGATCTCCAAGATTGAGACCAAACTTGCCAACAAGGGTTTCACCGACCGCGCTCCCCAGGATGTGGTGGCAGAGCAGCACCGCCGGTTGGATGAAGAGAGGGCCACCTTGGCCAAACTCCAGTCCCGGCTGGGCCGGCACTAGCTTGGGGCTCAACTACAAGCAGGCACACGACTATCTGGAGTCCCGGGGGTTCGGGATCACTCCGGGTCTGGCGCGGATCGAGGCCCTGACGCGTCTTCTGGACGACCCGCAACTTAACTTTTTGACCATTCACCTGGCCGGGACCAACGGCAAGTCCTCCACCTCCCGGATTCTTGCCGCCATCCTGGCCGGCCACGGGCTCAGCACGGGTCTATACACCTCGCCCCACCTTTCGGACGTGAGGGAGCGCTTTGTGCTTGCCGGTTGGGACGACGGCATGGTGTGGGACATCATCGGGGAGCAGGAGTTCGCGGACACCGTGAATTACCTCATGCCGTTCATCGAGATGGTGGAAAGTGATCTCGGCGAACCCCTTACCTACTTCGAGTTGACCACCGCACTGGCGTTCGAGTGGATGTCCGACCGGTCGGTAGCCGCCGGAATCCTCGAGACCGGGCTGGGTGGCCGCTGGGACGCCACCAACCTGGTGAGGAGCCAGGTGGCGGTCCTAACCCCAATCGACGTGGACCACTCCAGCTACCTGGGCACCACCCCGGCCGCGAACGGCGCCGAGAAGGTCGACATCATCAAGGTCGGGTCCACGGTGGTCTCGGCGGCGCAACTTCCTGAGGTCCAGGAATTGATGAATGCGCGAACCACCAAGGTCGGGGCCGAGCCGTTGGTGCTGGGGACCGATTTCCATATCGTCTCCAACGAGACGGCGGTAGGGGGCCGGGCGGTGACCCTCAAGACGCCCAGGGCGGACTATGAAGACCTGTTTTTGCCTCTCCACGGAGCCCACCAAGGGGTCAACCTGGCGCTGGCCGTCGCGGCGGCGGAAGCGTTCTTGGACCGCAACCTTGACTTTGACCTGCTGCAGGCCGCCCTGGCGTCCGTCACTTCTCCGGGACGGTTGGAGGTCATGGGCCGCAAACCCCTGGTAGTACTCGACGGCGCCCACAACCCGCATGCGGCTCTCGCCCTCAGGACCACCTTGTCTTCCGACTTCCTATTCAAGAACCTGACCATGGTGATCTCGGTCTTTGAGGACAAGGATGTGGCCGGGGTACTGAACGAGCTTGTCCCGGCCGCCGATCGGGTGATATTCACCCGTGCGGACAGCGATAGGGCGGCTTCGCCCGAGGCCCTGGCTGCCCTGGCGCCGGTGGTTGCCGGTCAGGATGCCCCCGAACTGGTGCCCACGATGAGCGAAGCGCTCAACCGGGCGATGGACATTTCCGACGAGGAGGACATGATCCTGGTCACCGGTTCGTTGCATGGGGTCGGGGAGGCCCGCCGGCTTCTTCTGGAGTAGTTTTATTCCGTTTCGCAGTCCATCGGATCGGCGCCGGTACGGGCCCGTACCTCACAAAGCAGATCTTTGCCGTCCTCTTCCCGGTTCTTGATCTCCACCTGTTTTCGGTTCCAGCTGTAAAGGCTGACGATCAGGACTGCGGCAACCAAAAAGATTACCGCGTACCGGGTGTTGCCTTTCTGCCAGGGGAGTGCGGGCTTGTGGCCCTTACGCCCTCTCCCGGGAGGAGGGAGGCTGGCGGTCAAGACTTGGGCCTTTCCTGCAGGACCAACCCGTTGGAGCCCGGGTCGCCGAAAAAGTCGAAGTTGTTCCATGGGACCCCGGGTCCGTCGACCCAGGCGCCGTCCTCGATGTGCCGCACCGGGGTGACATCACCGCCGCTGGCGGGCTGGCCTCGGGTGGCATCTGAAACCGGGTTCGGAGCGTCCTCAAGCTTGAAGTCCATGGGCCAAGTCTAGGAGTTGGGCCGGGCCCAGGAAAGCACCGTTTCGGGACCCGAACACGTTGTCTCCAACTCCCGTCTATCCTTGGTTACATGACAATAAACTTCCGCCCCGAAACAACCCTCGTACTTGTCAAGCCCGACGGCGTTCGCCGTGGATTGGTCGGCGAGGTCGTTGCCCGAATCGAACGTAAAAATCTCAAGCTCGTCGCCATGCAGATGCTGCGGGTGGATGAGGACCTGGCCCGTCGCCACTATTCGGCTCACGTCGACAAGCCGTTTTTCCCCGGATTGCTGGAGTTCATCACGTCCGGGCCGGTAGTGGCTTTGGCCGTGCAGGGAGAAGGGGCGGTGGAAGTCGTCCGCAACCTGATGGGCGCCACCGATCCCAAGAAGGCGGCTCCCGGAACCATCCGCGGAGACTTTGGCCTGGTAGTAACTGAGAACCTGGTCCATGGCTCTGACGCCGTGGAGTCGGCGGCGCACGAGTTGGGCTTGTTTTTCCCCGAACTTTTTTCGCGCACTAACGCCTAGGGGACCCAATCCCGCGAAATTGGCCCCTAGCACTCCGGCAAGATAGCCGCATATGCTAACGGGCGTCCTGGTGTTTGTGGTGGCAATCGTCACCGCTGGTTTAGTTCTATTTCGACTTGGAGTCGTCCGTATGCCGATTGCAAACGATTCTGCCTTTACGTTCATGGGTCGCGACATGGCCGTTGACCTGGGCACTGCAAACACCCTGGTATACGTGCGCGGACGCGGCATCGTGTTGAACGAGCCGTCCGTGGTGGCGCTGAACACCAAGACGAACGCCATTCTGGCGGTCGGCATGGAGGCGAAGCGCATGATCGGGCGTACTCCGGGACACATCCTGGCCATTCGTCCGCTGAAGGACGGAGTGATCGCGGACTTCGAGGTCACCGAGAAGATGCTGCGCTACTTCATCCAGAAGGTGCACAAACGCCGCATGCTGGCGAAACCCCGCGTCGTGATCTGCGTTCCGTCCGGAATCACCGGGGTGGAGCAGCGAGCCGTTGAGGACGCCACAATCGCGGCAGGTGCCCGCAAAGTTTTCATAATCGAGGAGCCCATGGCAGCGGCCATCGGTGCAGGGCTCCCGGTGCACGAACCGGCCGGCAACATGGTGGTCGACATCGGCGGTGGGACCACCGAGGTGGCAGTCATCTCGCTGGGCGGGATCGTGACCAGCCTGTCCACCCGCATCGGGGGCGACGAACTGGACGATGCAATCATCAACTACATCAAAAAGGAGTACTCGCTGATGCTCGGCGAGCGCACGGCCGAAGAAATCAAGATGACAATCGGTTCGGCGTTCCCCCTACCCGACGAGCCGCATGCCGAGATCCGGGGTCGTGACCTGGTGACCGGCCTGCCGAAGACCATCATTGTGTCATCCGAAGAGATCCGCCGGGCGCTGGAAGAACCGGTTCACGCCATCATCGACTCGGTCAAAACCACACTGGACAAGACGCCCCCGGAGTTGGCGGCGGACATCATGGAAAAGGGAATTGTGCTCACCGGCGGCGGTGCCCTGCTCAAGGGCCTGGACGAGCGGCTGAAGCACGAAACCGGAATGCCCATCCACGTCGCCGAAAGCGCACTTCAGGCTGTGGCCATCGGGTCGGGCAAATGCCTGGAAGAATTCCAGGCTCTGAAGAGGGTACTGATCTCGTCAGGCTCCAGCCGCTAACAAGCTGCCTGCTGTGCCGAACGCCTTGGCGTGTTCGGTTGGAAATTTGACTTGTGTTTGCCTGCCCCCAAGTAGAATGACCTCTACGCTGTCCACGCAGAAGGGACACCCATAGATTTGATGTACCGCAAGTCCACCAGGCACCGGCTCGCGCTGGCAGCGCTTCTCGCCGCAACGGCCACGGTGGTTACTCTGGATTTCCGCGAAAACTCCGGCGGGCCGCTAAACCGAGCCCAGGAGGTGGCTATTTCCGTGGTGGCCCCCCTCCAGGACGGCATCGGGCAGGTCTTCGGCCCGGTGGGCGACTTCTTGTCTGATCTGGGCAACATCAGCAACCTCAAAGAAGAGAACGCGAAGCTTGAGACAGAGATCGAACGGCTGACCGCCCAGCAGCGGCGCGTCCCCGAGATCATGCTTGAGAACGACCGGCTGAAAGAACTGGTTGCGGTGAAGGACCAGGACTGGGCCAAGGGTAAGACGCTCGCGGTCCGGGTCATCGGCGACGGTCCGTCCAACTACGAATGGACCGCCTTCGTCAACAAGGGATCCGATGACGGCATCAAGGAGAACATGGCCGTGGTATCGGCCCAGGGCTTGGTGGGCCGCACCTTCTTCGTGGCCGAGAAGTACTCCAAGGTTCTTCTGATCACGGACCCGCAACACTCGGTCGGCGCCCGCCTAACGGGCTCGGGGGAAACCGGAGTGGCGAGCGGTCGGGGCCTGGAGGACCTGAGGATGGACCTGATCAGCACCGACATCGAAATCAAAGACGGAGAAACCGTGGTGACATCCGGTTTCGACAAGGGCATCTATCCGGGAGGGATACCCATCGGGCGGGTAACTGAGGTCCAGCGCAACGCCGACGGGTTGACCAAGAGCGCCCGGGTTGAGCCGGTCGTCAACACAACCGCGCTCGGCACCCTGCTTGTCCTCTTGGATTCGGGACCCATTGACCAGTCCTAATAGCAATGAGCGACCATGAAGCGGTTCGCAATCTTCAGCCTGACCCTTCTCACTGCGGTGTTGCTGCAAACAACCGTCTTCTCCAAGCTGAGGATTTTGCAGGTTTCACCGGACCTACTGCTGGCGGTGGTGATCTGTTTCGCCCTGCTCGAAGGCCCAACCGTAGGCGGAGTCCTTGGATTCAGCGGGGGGTTCATGAGGGACCTGCTCCTCGACGCGCCAATGGGGTTGACCGGGCTGGCCTACCTGACCGTCGGTTACATTGCGGGCAGCATCCGGCCCTACATCAGTTCAACCAGCGTTTTTGTGCCGGCCGCCGGAGTATTTGCCGGAACCGCCCTGGCTACCGGGCTTTACGAGGTGCTCCAGGCGCTTCTGGGCCAGAGGACTCCACCTTTGTCCCGCGCCCTGCAGGTGATCATCCTCACCGCGCTCTACAACACCATCCTGGTGCCGTTCATTTACCCGCCCGTGCGACGGATTGTGTCCTTCTACCGCCCGGAGCGGGTGTACCAGTGGTAGCAGTTGGGGGCTCCGCCCCCAACCTCCCCCGGGAATTGGACGCCTGCGGCGCCCAGGTTCTTCTGGGGCCGAAGGCCGCTGGCTCCGCCCCCAACCTCCCCCGGGGTTCGACCGCCTGCGGCGCCCGTTTTCTGCATCAATACGTTAGGGCGAGATGAATCAGGCTGCGTTGGGCACCACTCGGTTGCGGTTGGCTTTCCTGGGCGCAATTTTTGCCTCACTCATAGTCACCCTGGCCCTCCGCCTGTATTTCCTGCAGGTTTTGAACACTGCCGAATTCACCGAAGGTGCCCAGCGAAACCAGATCCGCCTCGTCCCGGAGCAGCCGGCGCGCGGGCAGATTCTGGATCGCAACGGCGAGGTCTTGGTCAGCAACGGTATGTCGCTGGTGGTGTCGATCCGCCGCCAGGAGTTGAGTTCCGATGAACTGGCCGACGTGATCAACCGTCTTTCTCCGATTCTTGAGGTGCCGGTTGAGGAATTGAACAAACGACTGGCCGACAAGAGTCTGTCCGCGTTCACGCCGATCCCTATCGCCGAGAACGTGCCGGAGGACACGGTGGTCTATTTGCGCGAACACCAGGACGAGTTTCCGAAGGTGGAGACCACCACCCGGCCTACCCGCATTTATCCGCAGGGGAAGCTGGCCTCCCACGTGCTCGGGTATTTGGGCGAGATCCAGGACGACCAGATCAACAGCGACCGCTACAAAGATCTCGGCTACCGCCCCGGCTCGATCATCGGCCGAGGTGGGATCGAATATGCCTACGAAAAGGAACTTCACGGCGTGGAAGGTCTTCGCAAGCTGGAAGTTGATTCGACCGGAGACGTACGGCGGACTCTGGGACGAAGAGAGCCGGTTCGGGGCCTCGACCTGGTGACCACCATCGACTCAAGGATCCAGAAGCTGACCGAGGAGTCACTTGCCCAGGGCATCGAGAAGGCCCGGACCATCTACCACGAAGAGACGGCTTCGAAATACAAGGCGCCGGCGGGAGGAGCGGTGGTAATGGACCCCCGTTCGGGAGAGATCATCGCCATGGCGTCTTTCCCCGACTACGACCCGGGAGCTTTCGTCGGCGGGATCAGTGTGGCGGAGTACGAGGAGTTGACCCGGGAGGACACCGGTCTGCCCCTGATCAACCGGGCCATCCAGGTGGCCTATCCGCCCGGTTCTACGTTCAAAACCGTCACTGCCGCCGCGGCTTTGGAAACCGGGGTGGCTCAGGCCGACCAGCGCTACGCTTGCCCGGGATCGGTTCGTATCGCCGACCGGACCTTCAGGAACTGGAAGTCCACCGACTCGGGGATGTTGACGTTCAATCAGTCGATGGCGGACTCCTGTGACACCGTCTTTTACGACTGGGGACTGCAGTTTTACCGCACCTTCACCCGCACCAAAGCGGAGGTCCTTCAGGACTACGCCCGGCGGTTCGGATTCGGCGAAAAAACGGGCGTCGAAATCCCCAGCGAAAAGCCGGGCCGGGTGCCCGACGACGGCTGGCTCAAGCGGGTGAACAAGGAGTTCCCCGACGCCTTCCCCTACGCAACCTGGCTTCCCGGCTACACCATCAACATGTCCATCGGACAGGGAGACGTGCTGGCGACGCCGCTCCAGCTTGCGAACTCGTACGCCGCTATAGCCAACGGCGGGACCCTGTACCAGCCCCACTTCGGCATGAGTTTGATGGACGGATCCGAGGAGGTCTCCACCGTGCAGACCAACGAGCCGAAGTCCGTACAGATAAGCCCTGCCAACCTTCAGTCGATCCGGTCCAGCCTCGAAGCGGTAACCACCGTAGGCACCGCGGCGGGGACGTTTGTGAACTCTCCGCTCAACGCCATCGGCGTGGCGGGTAAGACGGGGACCGCCGAGATAGGCACGAAGCAGCCTTACGCCTGGTTTGCGGCCTATGCCCCGGCCCGCGACCCCCAGTACGTGGTGGCGATCATGCTGGAGGAGGGCGGCCACGGTGGCGAGACGGCGGCACCCATTGCCGGACGGATCTTCGAAGGCATTTTCGACCTCCCCCTGAGCGAGATCAAACCGCAGGCCGCCGTTGACTGATTTCGCCGAGTTCGGGAGCCGCCACTACGCCGGGCGGGATCGGATGGCGATGTCGTCCAAAGCCCCTATCCGTCATCTTGACGGGTGGCTGATCGCGGCTGTGATGGGCCTCACGGCCCTCGGATGTGTGGCGATCCGATCCGCCTCGGCCCCAATTCTCGAGGTCCAGGAACTTGACGCGGACCACTACCTCAAACGACAGCTCATCTTCTTTTCCCTGGCGACCATCGGTTTCGGGCTGACCCTGATAGTGGACTACCGCCGGTTGCAGCCGTACGCCCCCATGGCCTACCTGGGTCTGGTGCTGTTGTTATTGCTGGTCCTCACTCCCGCCGGGCAGAACGTGAAGGGGGCGCAGCGCTGGATCAACCTTGGGATCTTCCAACTCCAGCCCGCCGAGGTAATGAAGATGGGCTACATCCTGTTTCTCGCCGCGGTGCTTTCCCGGGAGCGCCGCAACGAGGGGCCGGTGGCCGGATTCACTCCGGTGTTGCAGGCGATGATCCTGGCGGCGGGCCCGGCATTGCTCATCTTCTTGCAGCCGGACCTTGGATCCGCCCTGGTGCTGTTCGCCATAGCATTCGCCGTGCTATTGGTAGCCGGAGTCCCGATTCGTTGGATGGTTTTGGTTGTGGTCGGTTGTCTGGCGGTGGGGGCCCTGGCGTTGCGTCTTGACGTCTTGCATGACTATCAGGTTGCCCGGTTGACCTCGTTCTTGGACTCGGGAACGGACCCGCAGGGGCCGGGGTTCAACCTGGAGCAGTCGAAAATCGCCATTGGTTCCGGCGGGATCAACGGGAAGGGTTGGGGCCAGGGTTCGCAGACCAACCTGGCGTACGTTCCGGAGCAGCGGACCGACTTCATCTTCACCGCCATCGGCGAAGAAAGAGGGTTCTTGGGTGGTCTGCTTGTATTGGGTCTTTTTAGCGTTGTTCTGTGGAGATGCATCCGTACGGCTATGCTCTCCAAAGACCTTTTTGGTGCACTCATGGCCGGCGGCATTGCGGCCATGCTCGGATTTCAGTTGTTTGTAAATATCGGCATGACGATCGGCATTATGCCTATTACCGGCATTCCATTGCCGTTCGTGTCATATGGAGGCACGTCGCTTATCACCAGTTTTGTCGGTGTCGGACTTGTTATGAACATCCATATGCGCCGATTCGTTTAGATCGGAGCGAAATTGAATGATCAACCAGCAGAGGCGGTAGAGGACAAGCCGCCAACTGCCACCCGGGCCCCGCGCAAGCGGAGGGCCCCGGCAGCCTCGAAAGCATCACCCGCGGAGTCCGCAACAACCGAGGCACCCGCGGCCTCGCAGCCTAAAGGCGACGCCGATTCCGGCAAAGCCGCACCACCGACCGCAGACGCTCAGACCGGGGATGCTCAGACCGGCGAGGCCAAGCCCAAGCCGGCTCCCAGAACTCGAGTCCGCAAGGCCAAGGTGACTTCGGTTTCCGCCCCGGCGCCCGCATCGGGGAGCGTGCCGGTCCCTCCGGCCCCGGCCCCCGTCGCCCCAACCCCTCCGGCCCCAGCCCCGGCCGCGAGTGCCCCAACGCCTCCGGCTCCGGCCGCGAGTGCCCCAACCCCTCCGGCTCCGGCCGAGTCCGCTCCTGCGGTCTCCGGGGACGGCGCACCGACGGTTCCCTTTGCCGAGAGGCGCTCTCGCGCTCCCCGTCGCAAAGCTGGAGCGGCCGACGGGAATACCCAAGCAGATGACGCGGCGGCGGCATCGTCCGACTCTGCGCCCGAAGATTCAACAGCCTCAACCCGCCCCAGCCGTCCGCCGCGCCGGCGCAGGAGCCGCTCAGGCGCCGCTGCGGCCGCGGCGGAGGGTTCCTCTACCGAGACCGAGAACGACGCCAAGCCGGAAAGCGATTCGCCCGCCGGGCCCGCTCAAGACAAGGCTGGATCCGACGAGGGCGCCGAACCGGCATCCGACTCGGGTGAGTCCGACGGGTCGTCCGGCAACGGGACCGCACGGACCCGCAACCGCAGGCGCCGGTCGAGAAGCCGGGGTTCAGGATCGGGCTCGTCCGACCGTTCCAACGGCTCAGAAAACACAGAATCGAGCGCCGACTCCGGCAACGGATCCGGCGGTACCAAGGTGGCGGCTGCCAGTGAGCCGTTGGTGGAGACGCGCGATAGCCGGCAGAGCCAGTCGTCAACGGGCCGGAGCCGCAAGCGCCGGACCAGTCGCAGGCCCCGATTGGAGCACGTAGCTCCTCTGGGCCCCCGCAAGATGTTGGTGACCCAGGGCGATACCCGTAGTCAAATCGCCGTGTTGGAAGGCCGTGAGCTGATCGAGCACTACGTGGCCAACCACGCGGACCAATCGATCGTCGGCAACGTTTACATCGGCCGTGTAGAGAACGTGCTTCCCGGTATGGAGGCTGCGTTCCTTGATATCGGCGAAGCCCGCAATGCGGTGCTTTACGTGGGAGAGGTCTCTTACGAAGAGGACCTTGAGGGTCCGCCTCCGCGGATCGAAGCACTCCTGAAGTCCGGCCAGGCCGTTGTGGCACAGGTGACCAAAGACCCGATGGGGTCCAAGGGCGCCCGGCTGACAACCGAAGTCTCGCTTGCCGGAAGGTACCTGGTCCTGGTTCCCAACAGCGACTCGCTGGGCATCAGCAGGCGCCTTGCCGACGCCGAAAGGCGCCGTCTGCGTGACATCGCCAACCGGATCCGTCCGGAGGGCCACGGCATGATTGTCCGTACCGCCGCCGTAGGGGCCTCCGAGGAGGATCTGGAGCGGGACGTCGCACGCCTGACCCGCATCTGGAATGAAGTGTCGGAGCGGATTGAAGGGGCCAAACCCCCTAAGCTCATCTACTCCGAGCCTCCTTTGGCCATCCGGGTGGTGCGTGACCTGTTCACCGCCGACGTGGAAGAGGTGGTCGTTGACACGGAGGAGTCGTACAACCAGATCCGTGACTACCTTGAGGAAGTTGCGCCCGAATTCGGGGATCGGGTCTCGCTGTACTCCGACCCCATGTCGTTGTTCGAGCGGTATCACGTGACCGAGCAGGTCCGGAAGGCAATCGATCGTAAAGTCTGGCTGCAGTCCGGGGGTCACATTGTGATCGACCGCACCGAGGCCATGACGGTGGTTGACGTTAACACCGGGCGCTACGTCGGGCGCTCCACGCTGGAAGACACCGTTCTCCACGCCAACTTGGAGGCAGCCGAGGAGATCGCCAAGCAGCTCAGGCTGCGGGATATCGGCGGCATCATCGTCATCGACTTCATCGATATGGGCTATGAACGCAACCGGGACGAGCTGCTGCGGACCTTTGAGAGGGCGCTGCTGAGGGACAAGACCCGCACCCAGGTTTACGGGGTGTCGGAGTTGGGCCTGGTGCAGATGACCCGCAAGAAGGTGTCCGAAGGGCTGCTGGAGGCGTTCTCCCATCAATGCGAGCCGTGTGACGGCCGCGGGGTGATCCTTACCGACCTGTCGTAACCGCAGTCAAGGGTGGGTTGGCCATCGGGGAGTCTGGGAGACCAGCGACTCGCCGATGGCCCGTTCGCTCCCGTTGAGCGCCCCTGCTCAACGGTTGGTATGCTGTTTAGGAATCCATCCGGCTTGATCGGGCCCTCATTCGGTTTGGCTCGCCCCCGGCAACAAAAGTAAAGAGGTCTTAGTTATGTACGCGGTCATAAAGACGGGCGGCAAGCAGTACAAGGTAACCGCCGGCGATGTGCTCGAGGTAGAGCGCATCAATTTCAAGGGGGATGACCCCACTCTTACGCTGACTCCGCTGTTCGTTGTTGATGACAGCGGCAACGCAATCTCCGGTGCGGACAAATTGGCCGGCTACAAGGTTGGCGTGAAGGTGGTCGGTGACACCAAAGGTGACAAGATCACCGTCTTCAAGTACCGCAACAAATCCGGCTACGCCTCCAAAACCGGACACCGCCAGCAGTACTCGCTGATCGAGATCACCTCCATCGGTTCTGAGAAGGCGCAGAAGGAAACAGCCAAGAAGTCGGATGCAGGCGACTCTGATAGCGTGGAGAAGTAATGGCACACAAAAAGGGCGCCTCGGCGTCACGAAACGGTAGAGACTCCAACGCTCAGCGTCTGGGGGTAAAGGTGTTCGGCGGACAGATTGTCACCGCCGGATCCATCCTGGTTCGCCAGCGTGGGACCCGTATCCACCCGGGCGTGCTGGTCGGCAAAGGTAAAGACGACACGCTGTTCGCCCTGTCGGACGGTGCAGTCAAGTATCACCATCGCGCTAACCGTCACCTGGTCAGCGTGATCCCTCCAGAAGAAAACTAGCCCTTTGCCTCCTGTGGGGGGCGGGTGCACCTAAACTTTCTTTTAGTTCTCTTCTTTAGGCGGTAACCCATGCTTGTCGATGAAGCACACATTTACGTCTCCTCCGGAAAAGGGGGGGACGGCGCCGTGTCGTTCCATAAGCAGAAGTACCAGCCTCGCGGCGGACCGGACGGCGGCAACGGGGGAAACGGCGGTTCGGTGGTCTTTGTCGCCCACGCCGGCATCAACTCGCTTTCCTGGCTCAAAAACCACCCCCACCAGATAGCCAAAGCCGGCATTCAGGGCTCTAGAAACAACTGTTCGGGGGCGTCTTCACCGGATTTGGTGCTCCAGGTACCCCCAGGAACCTTGGTCAAGGACGACGCAGGCCAGGTGCTGGCCGACTTGGCTTCCCCGGGTGACCGGGTAATCGTTGCCAAGGGGGGCCGCGGCGGCCGCGGCAACGCCAAATTCATTTCTTCTCAGAGACGAGCACCCGCTTTCGGCGAACTCGGCGAGCCTGGCCAGGAGTCGTGGCTGCGGCTGGAGCTTCAGATGATCGCCGACGTCGCCATCATCGGACTGCCCAACGTGGGCAAGTCGACTCTGGTCGGCTCGCTTTCCGAAGCCAAACCCAAGGTGGCCGACTACCCGTTCACCACGCTCGAGCCTTCGCTCGGCGTCGTCAGCAGCGGTGACATGGTGTTCACGGTCTGCGATGTCCCCGGCCTGATTGAGGGCGCCGCCGAAGGAAAAGGCCTTGGTCTCAAATTCCTCCGCCACGCCATGCGCTCGGCGGCTTTCGTCCACCTGATCGACCTGTCGGCCGAGGCGGACCCCATCCACAGCTTCGATGTGATTTCCGCGGAGCTTCGCAAGTTCCGCGAGGACCTGACCGAACGTCCCGTCATTGTGGCGTTGAACAAGGTTGACGTGGCGGGTGAAGCCAAGGCCGATGAGGTCAAGGCCCTGTTCGCTCAACGGGGCATCGACGCGTTCATCATTTCGGCGGCGGATGGATCCGGTCTCTACCCGTTGACCAAGAAACTGGCCCAGGTTGTTACCGACTACCGGACCGAACGGGCAACCCCCCAGGGATTCGAGCTGTTCAAGACAACCCCGGACCCCATCAAGGTCGCACGGGAGGACAATGCCTGGCGGGTTTCCGGCGGCGCTCTCCTGCGGTGGGTCGCCATGACCGACCTCAACAACGCGGAGGCCGTCTCCTACCTGCAGAACCGGATCGATAGGGCCGGCGTGGAGAGCTTGTTGGGCAAGGCGGGAGCCGAGCACGGGGACGAGGTGAGAATCGGCAAGTCGGTCTTCAGTTGGTGGCCCAAGGGGTCTGCGCCTTTGGAGGCCTACGACGTCGAGGGAGAGACGAAGGTCAAAAGGAGCCGGCGGTGAAGATCCGCCGGGTGGTAGTAAAGCTGGGAACCACCTCGTTGACCGGACCGGACGGCGAACCCGACCGGGACCGAATCAAAAGGGTGACCGATCAGGTTGCTGCGCTGTCGGGCCAGGGGGTCAACTGCCTGATCGTCTCCTCGGGGGCCATCGCCGCCGGGATGCAGGCTCTAGGCCTGAACGGCCGCCCCACCGATATGCCCGGACTGCAGGCGGCCGCCGCCGTCGGTCAGCGGCGCCTTATTGACCTGTACGCCGCGCTGCTGGGCGACAGGGGACTGACGGTGGGCCAGATCCTGTTGACCCAGGACGACATGATTCAGCGCCGCCACTATCTGAACGCCAAGCACACCATCGACAGGCTCTTCGAGTTGGGCTGTATCCCGATCGTCAATGAAAACGATACCGTTGCCACCCAGGAGATCCGTTACGGCGACAACGACCGTCTGGCGGCCCTGGTGGCCAATCTGGTGAGTGCAGACCTGTTGATGATGCTCTCGGATGTTGACGGGGTCTTTACGTCCCACCCCGATGACGAAGGAGCGGAGTTGGTGGAGAGGGTCGATGCGATAACCCCGGCGTTGATGCGTTCCGCCGCCGGGACCTCATCCCTCGGATCGGGCGGTATGGCGTCAAAGCTGGAGGCGGCGCGGATGGCCACCTTTTCCGGCGTTCCGGTGGTGATCGCCTCGGCCCGGCGCAAAGACGTGGTGCTGGACGCCGTGGCCGGCAAGAGTGTGGGGACTTACTTCAAAGCGAGCCCGTCGAAGGTTCAGGCCCGCAAATTGTGGATAGCCTGGGCGCAGAAATCCCGAGGACGAATTGTGGTGGACGACGGGGCGGTGACGGCGCTGACCGAAGGGAAGAAGAGTTTGTTGGCCGCAGGGGTCAAGATGGTGGAAGGAACGTTTAATGCCGGCGACGCCGTGGAGGTGGTCAGCGTGGGGGACGAGGTGGTGGCCAAAGGCCTGGTGGCGTACGACTCGGCCATCCTGATTCAAATCGCCGGCACCAAGGGCAACCGCGAGGTCATACACCGCGACCAGATGGTGTTGATGTGAACGACCCGGCAACTGTGAGCCTCACAACGGTCCGCACCCTGGGGGAGCGGGCCAAGGTCGCCTCCGCCCTGCTGGCTCAAACCTCGGGCGAGGTCCGCCGAGCCGCCCTGCGGGCAATGGCCGACGCTCTCGACGCCGGATCCGACCACTTGGTGGCCATCAATGCCAAGGATGTCGAGGCCGCCCGGGGAACTCTGACCAACGCTCTGGTCGACCGTCTCACTCTTACTCCGAGCCGCCTGGCGGACATGAGCGGTGGACTGAGGACCATCAGCGAGCAGCCCGACCCAGTCGGCGAGGTGGTTGAAGAATGGATCCGCCCCAACGGCCTGAAGATCCAGAAGATCCGCCGACCGATGGGCGTGGTATCGGTGATTTATGAAGCCCGCCCCAACGTCACGGCCGACGTGGCGGGCCTGTGCATCATGTCGGGCAACGCAGCGATCCTCCGGGGATCATCGTCGGCGCTCCGTACCAACCTGGGCATCACTAAAATCCTTGTTGAAGCCGCGATCGGGGCGGGTCTGCCGGAGCATGCGATTCAACTGGTGGACGACACCTCCCGGGAGGCAACGGTTGAGCTCATGCAGCTAAAGGGCCTGGTGGACCTGATCGTCCCACGGGGCGGACCGGCCCTCATAGCGTCGATCGAAGCCAACGCCACCGTTCCTTACCTCATCGACGGCGATGGGAATTGCCACGTATACGTCGACCGGTCCGCCGACCCAAAGATGGCCACCGCCATAGTGGTCAACGCCAAGACCTCAAAACCAAGTGTCTGCAACGCCGCTGAGACCCTGGTTGTCCACTCCGATCTGGTTGAAGGCTGGCTGCCGGGAGCCCTGGATGCCCTGAAGCAGAAGGGCGTTGAGATCAGGGGTGATGAAACGGTCTGCCGAGTGTGGCCGGCCGCTTTGCCCGCCACCGAGGAGGATTGGGGGACCGAGTATCTGGATCTGGTTATGGCGGTCCGCGTGGTGGAAGGAATTGATGAGGCAATCGCCCACGTAAACAGGTGGGGAACCTCCAACGCCGAAGCCATAGTCACCGAGGACTCCCAAGCCGCCCGGATGTTCACCGCACAGGTGGATTCGGGGACCGTTTTTGTGAACGCGTCCACCCGCTTCAGCGATGGGGGCCAGTTCGGCTACGGCGCGGAGATCGGAATCTCGACCCAAAAACTACACGCCCGGGGTCCGATGGGACTCAGGGAGTTAACCAGTTCCGGCTATGTTGTTTGGGGGACCGGCCAGGTCCGGACGTGAGTGAACAGTTGACCAACACCCGCCGGCTAAGGGATTGACATGGTCCAATGGTTATCATCCTCACAAACGATCAGAGATAGAGGGGTAAATGGACCACATTCACATCGTGCAGATCTTGAGCCTTCGGGTTACTCCGGACGACGACCCCGCCGGCAGCGGCATCCTGTTGGAAGGCGCCTTGAGTCTGCCCTTTACGCTGGAACGCAGCTACTCGGGAGTCCAGGGCTACTACTTCGAGCAGTACTTGATCCTGTCGGACGGCAAGCAGGTCTTCGCCAGCGTCCCGCAGCAGATGTTTGTGCGGGGACTCCAGTCCACCACAACCTACTCGGATCACGTCAATGAGCGCATCAATTTGTCCCAAGGCACCTGCCAGTTGGTTTTTGTCATCGACGACGTCGCAATGGCTCCCGTCGACGTTCCGGTCACCGCGCTCGCCTCTGTTTAACTCGGTCGTGTTTAAGGGGGTGCTCAAATGGGCTTAGCTAGACCGGACCCCCAGGTCGTGGTGATTTTCGGAGCGTCCGGAGATCTGACCAAACGCAAAGCCGTCCCCGCTCTCTACAACCTGTATAGGGAAAACCTGCTGCCCGGCAACTTTGCGGTGGTTGGGTTCGCCCGCACGCCCATGACCAAAGAAGAGTTCCGGGCATCCATGAGGGAAGCCGTCTCCCGGCACAGCCGTTCGGGCATTGCGGACCGCTACTGGCTTCCTTTCGAGGAACATCTGGACTATTTCTCGGGGAGCTACGGAGATCCGGACCGGTGGATCGAGTTCCGCAAGTTCCTGGAGGAGATCGACGCCCAGCACGGGACCCAGGGGGGCCGCCTGTATTACTGTGCGACGCCGCCTTCGGCGTTTCCGGAGATTACCCACAGCATCGGTGAGTTGGGCATGGCGGACCGGGCACGGATTGTGGTCGAAAAGCCGTTCGGCTACGACGAACACACCGCCACCGATCTCAACTCCGTGCTGCACGGTGTGTTCCAAGAGCCCCAGATCTTCCGGATCGATCACTACCTGGGCAAAGAAACCGTTCAGAACATCCTGGTATTCAGGTTCTCCAACGGGATGTTCGAGCCCATCTGGAACCGTAGCTACGTCGAGTCGGTGCAGATCGACGTCTCCGAGTCGGTCGGCGTCGAGGGCCGGGGCAGCTTCTACGAAGGCGCGGGAGCCATCCGCGACATCGTGCAGAACCACATGCTCCAACTGCTTGCCACCTTGGCCATGGAGCCTCCGGCGCTGTTCGACGCGGAATCGATCCGCAACGAAAAGGTCAAACTTTTGAGGTCTATCCGGCAGATCGACCCGGCCGAAACGGTCAAGGGTCAGTACAACTCCGGAGTTGTCGACGGCCGGGCGGTACCCGGTTATCCCGAGGAGGATGGCGTCGAGGACGGATCTTTGACCGAGACCTTCGCCGCGATGAAAGTAAGCATCGACAACTGGCGTTGGGCCGGCGTCCCGGTGTATCTGAGGACCGGGAAGCGGATGCCCAAGCGGGCGACCACTATCACCGTGTTTTTTCACGGAGCGCCTCATCTGTTGTTCGAAGCCTCCGGTCTGGAGCGACCAGAGCGCAACCACCTGACCATCCGGGTCCAGCCCGACGAAGGAATCACGCTCACGTTCGGCGCCAAAGTCCCGGGACCGGATATGAAGGTGGCCCCGGTGGACATGGACTTCGACTACGACGAGTCGTTCATGAGCGCACCGGCGGAGGCCTACGAACGCCTGATCCTCGATGCCATGCTGGGCGACGCCACCTTGTTCACCAGGGCGGATGAAATTGAGCGGTCTTGGCAGATCGTCGAGAAGATTCTGCCCAAGGGGCCGGTCGACCGCTACCCGGCGGGAACCTGGGGCCCGGTGGCGGCCGACGAGCTGATCGCTCCCGATACCTGGCACCTGCCCCACTAAGCGGATCCCGCCGTAAACCAGGCGGATCCGTGTCCTGGTCTTGCGTCGGCCCTAGTCCAGCCTTACCCGATCGCCGACCTTGACGCCGGCCGATTCCAGTCGGCCCGCCGCGACTTCCACCGCCGCCGTGTGCCGAGCGGCCGGCACGTAGGTGCGGCACGGGTCGGCGGTGCACGGTTGCATCGTTTGGATATCGATGATCTCCAGGTCCTCGTTCCACCAGGCGATGTCCAGTGGGATGAGGGTGTTCTTCATATAGAAGGCGTGGATCCCCGGCTCAGCCCAGGCGAATACCATTCCGTAGTCGTCCGGGAGATCTTTGACTCCCATCAGTCCGCGGGCTTGCGCTTCGACTGTCAGCGCCAGATCTACGTTTAGCACCAGCTTTTGGTCCGCCTCAATGGTCAGGGTCCCACGGGGGAGGCCCTCCGTGACGCCCGGTTCCTGCCCGGAACCCCCGCAGGCCGCCAGCAGGACCAGCAGGAACATCCATGACGGGCGGTGGCGGTGTCGGGGCTTCATCGGTCCGATTCTTTATCCTAAGGGGGTCGTGTTCGTGTCCCCGGAAACCGGAGAGCCCTATTGTTCAGGAAACCCCGCCTACGCGGCGCCAGCAAGTACTTGGCGCCCGGGGAACAGGTACTGCTGACCACCCGCAGGCACCCGGTGGTTTTGGTGAAGCCGCTAGCCATATGGCTGGCGACTCTTTTGGTTCTGGGGTCGATTTCTATGGTTATCACCGAGAGTAACCCGATCGTTTTTGTTGATCGGGCGGTGCTTTGGTTGTCGCTGGCGGTTACGGCGTACACGATAGTGCCGGGTCTGATCTGGTGGAAGTCGTCCTACGTGGTGACCGACGAGCGCGTGTTGCTGCTCCAGGGTCTTCTTTCGGTAAACGTCAGTTCGGTGCGTCTTGCCCGTGTGACCGAAACCAGCTTCAACCGGTCGGTCCTCGGCCGCATTTTGGGCTACGGCGACCTCAAACTGGACGCCGCCGGCGAACAGTTGAGTCTTGCCACCCTTTCCCGCCTCCCCAGGGCCGGCGAGGTCTACCGCCTGGTCACCTCGTTGCTGTTGGGTGAGCCGGACTCCGAACCCCGGCACTTGGACCCGGGGGAGGAGACCACCGGACCGCTCCCTCAGGTGAAGCTTTGATCCCAGAGCAGCAAGATCCCCGCCGAATTGGAATTATGGGCGGAACTTTCGACCCCATACACAACGGCCACCTGGTTTGTGCCGAGGAGGCGCGCCTGCAATTCGGTCTGGACGAGGTGGTTTTTGTCCCCACCGGTCAGCCCTGGCAGAAGGCGGCGGTCTCGGAGGCGGAGGACCGCTATCTGATAACGGTGCTTGCCACTGCCTCTAACCACCACTTTTCGGTGTCCCGGATCGACATCGACCGCGGGGGACCCACCTACACCGTGGACACTCTGAGGGCGTTCAGGGCGTTTTACGGTGAACGGGCGGAACTGTTCTTCATCACCGGTACGGACGCCGTCGCCGAAATCTTGACCTGGAAGGACCCGGAGGCGGTATTGGAGGAGGCTCTGTTCATCGCGGCCAACCGGCCGAGCTACTCGCTGAGCGATGATCATCAAAGGCTGTTCCGGGACCGGGTAAGCGTGATGGAGATACCGGCGCTGGCGATCTCGTCCACCGATATCCGCAAGCGGGTGTCGGAGGGCCGTACGATTCGTTACCTGCTGCCTCGTGAGGTCAGGGAATTCATCACCGAACGACGGTTGTACCGGTCGGAACCAGCCGCCCTCGGTGGGGGATAGGCGCCCGCTCGGGGATCAAGCTGGTTATGCTAGAAGCATCCACCAATAAAGAAAGGGTGATGCGAATCCACAAGGAATCCCGTTCAAAGGCGCTGATTGCAGCCGAAGCAGCGTCGGCGAAAAAGGCCGGCGAGATCGTGATCCTGGAAGTTGAACCGCTGATCGGAATAACCGACTACTTCGTTATTTGTTCCGGCAACACCGAACGCCAGGTAAAAACAATTGCTGATGAGGTAATGCGTCAGATGTTGGAGAACGGAGTCAAGACCTACAGGCGAGAAGGCGAAAAGGACAACCGCTGGGTCTTGCTGGATTATTTGGATATCGTCGTTCACGTCTTCCACGCCGAAGAGCGCGAGTTCTACGGCATTGAGCGGCTCTGGAGGGACGCTGACACCGTACCCTTCGAGGACCGCCAACCCGCTTAGCCGGTGTCCAGGGGAGGCCGCCGCCGCAAGGGAAAGAGGGGCCGCCGGGGCGCCGGAACCGGTGAACACCGACCCGGTCCAAGCCAGGAGCCGCTTGAGGAGCGCGAGAGCCAGTCGCCCGGGCGGCGCCGTGGGCATGGCAGAAGCACTACCAGGGAAAAGTCAGTTCTGGAGTCGATGAGCTCGCTGCCCACGACGCTTAAAACCCTGCCCCCGGACGGGACCGATCTCGATGAGTTGATCGGGGCGCTGCAAAGTGAGTACGGAGTCCCGGCGACCCCTCAGGAATACCGGTTGATCATCAAGGTACCCGCTGCGGAGGATCACTCGACCGACCCGGCTCTGGAGGTCAAACCTCCCCCGCCCCCACCAGCCGACCCGGAAGCAGTCGAGGCTCCCCGACCACCACGCCCCACCCGGCGCCGGCGGCGGGGTAGGCGAAGGATCGGCGGCACGACGCTAGCCGAGGTCGATGAATCTGTAGATGTTGATGAGCCCGAGGCCCCCGAGCCGGATTCCGGCGGCGGGGAAGCTCAAGCCTAAATCCGGACGCCCTACCGCGTAGGGTTTCCCGACTCGACCCGTTTTACCGGCGCTCGTCCTCGTCGGATTCATCGCTCAGGCTGCTCCGCAACTTCGCTCTGAATGCAGCGTTGCGGGCTTCATCGGCGGTTCGTCCCGTCCTACGGGATGGAGGCTTGACGCCGGGCCTTGCTCGATCGGGCCTGAATGCGGGGGGCGGGCTGCCGTTGGAGGGCTGCCGGGCAGCAGGGTCGGAGGGTTCTTTGGCCGGGGCAGGCCGGTGGGCCGGCCGGACCGGCGGCGGAGCGAGATCGTCGAACTCGGCAAAGTCCCCGCCTCGTCCACGCTTGCGCCCGGTGCCTGCCTTCTCATCTTCCCGTCCGTAGGTGTACCGGTAGTAGTAACCGCCATCCATCTCCCGGTCCACACCGTTTATAGCGACCCCCAGGACCCTGACGTCGTGGCGTTCGAAATTCTTGGTGACATCAAGCGCTTTGTGGGCGTGGGTCTGTCCGGCGCGTACCACCAGGATCACCCCGTCGGTGTGGGGGGCCAGAACAGCGGCGTCGGTGACGGGAAGCGCCGGAGGTGTGTCCAGGATGACTATGTCAACCATGTTGGAAACGGTGTTGATCAAGTCGGCCATCCGCTCGCTGCCCAGCAACTCCGACGGGTTGGGAGGGGTAGGTCCGGCCACGATGATCGACAGATTCGGTATGCGGGTCCGGCGGATTGCCTCGGTGAGGGTCGACTGACCGGAGAGGACGTCGGACAGGCCGGGAGACTGGGGGCCGCCGAACATCTTGTTTAGGACCGGCTTGCGTAGATCGGTCTCGACCAACAGCACCGAGGAGCCGACCGCCGCCATGCCGACCGCAAGGTTGGAGGCAACCGTGGTTTTACCGTCGCCGGCGAAGGGGCTGGTGACCAGGACGCGGTTGACCGGTCGATCAACGGAGAAGAATTGAATGTTGGTGCGAAGGATCCTGATGGCTTCGGCCTGCGGCGAGTTGGTGTCGGTCTCCATAAACAGCGACCGCTCCTTGCCGGAGGGGGATAGCGGGATCGTAGCGATGACCGGGATGGGCGCAAGGATCTTCTCCACGTCCTCCTTGTTGCGCAGGGTGGTGTCGAGTTGCTCCAGGACGAAGGCAATGCCCACTCCGAGCATCAAACCCAGCAGACCGCCGATGATCCCGTTCTGGAGGGGCTTGGGGCTTACCGGGTCCACGGGCTTGAGAGCAGGCTCGAAGACGGACGCGGTGATTGCCCCGCCGCCGCCGAACAGATTGCCGTCGTCGGAGACGAAAGAGTTGACCATCTGGTTTACGTACGTTTGCGCCCTGGCCGGGTTGGTGTCCGTCACGGTAACGGCGATCAGCCGGGTGTCCGGCAGGATCTTGGTCTCGGTCTTTTCGCTCAGGTCCGACGGCGTGATGGAGGCCTGGGTCTTTTGAACGACGATCTCGGCCAAGGGCCGGCTCTTCAAGATCTCCGCGTATGAGGTGACGTACTGCTGGGAGGCGGTCAGTTCCTGTAGGACCCCGGCGGCATCATTCTTCTCTACCGTCCGGGGTCCTACGAAAACTTTGGCCGTTGCTGCGTAAGTCGGTGTGATCCGCGCCGAGAACCCAAGGGCGGAAGCTGCGGCAACCGCCATGCAGAGGACGATCAGCCATCGTCGCCCCCACAGGATGCGCAGGTAGTCACGAAGTTCCAAGGTCTACGCCCTTTCGCCTAGCTTGAGCTTCGGGCGCGTTCGAAGCTTGTCGATTATAGCTTCGACAAGGTCCTAGACCGAACCGAGGGAGCCTTCGAAACCGCCCCGGCGGCGCCCGGCGCTAAGCAGCACCGAACCCAGCAGGATGGTGGCAACTGCAGCAGCGAGCAGAGGCAGAGCGTCGACACCGGTGCGGGCCAAAACTTTGGTGACTGGCTTGGCAACCGGCGTGGTTTCAATGTTCTTGACTGCGCTGGCGGTGGACTCACACTTGGCGGAGTTGTTGTTGTTGATGTTGATGTTCGTGCCCGCCTGAGCCACGTGGTAGGCCGCTGCGGTTGCAGTGGCGTTGCTCGTGCAGGTGACCCGGTTGTCGTTGTTGATGACGATGCTGCCGCCGCCGTTGCCGCCGACTCCGGTGCCCGGAGCGACTACACGGATTCGGGCCGTAAGGGTCCGGCTGACCTGTGCGATCTGCATGGCTTGGGCGGAAACCCGGGGGCTGAGGCTGACGCTGACTGCGGAGTTGGGAGCAAATCCGGAGCCGCTGACGGTGAGGCTGTCGCCGGCCTCAACTACGGTGCGGGAAACCGATAGGCCGCCGGTGGTCGGGGGGTAGGGGCTGGTCGCCGGGCCGGTGCCCGTCGCGGTGATGTCGTAAAGGCCGGGAGCCGTCCCTGCGGGAATGGTGACTGCTCCCGAGAACGCACCACTGGCGTTGGCCGTGAACGAGCCCAGCACGGTCTGAGCAATGGCGGGTGCTGCAAAGAACAGTGCCCCGCAAACCATCAGCGACATTAGAACTAGGCGGCTTCGCTTCCAACTGGGCTGCATCTGCTCCCCTTCCGTCAAAAAACAAGAATGTGATTTTTAGTATGTCTTTGGCTCGGACCGGTGTGGTCCGAGTCGGGCGGCCGAAGCAGCCAGATTGAAGCATACCCCCGAGACACTACGCCAGTCCAAGCTTCTTATGGGCATTAATGCAACTTTTGTGATTTGTTGACAAGGGTTGCTGCAAAGAGTGTTGAGGGATGCGCCCTTAGTGTTTGTTGCGGCGGGGTCGGGCTGCCGGTCCTGCGTAGGTGGGACAAAAAACAGCGTCTCTGACCGCATCTGCATCAGGCGGTCCATTAATTTGGCGCTGCGAACCGGGGGAGTTGGGAGAACGCCGGTAGTGGAAGCCCGGGTTGTGATAGAAATGGCACCACGTGAACAAGGTTCGGACCCCTTCGCAGTTCAGGAATTTCAGGGGTTCGCTACATTGCTGATTGAATATGTATCTGCAAGGTGAAAGGATTGCGCGATCGCCTGCGCTATATATTTTTGAACTTGTGTTTTTTGGGGGAGGTAGACGAATGACGAGAATCAAAACCATTGTGTTTGTCCTTGGGGCAGCACTCGCACTACTTGTGCCTGCTGTGGCCCAAGCGCAGACCGTAGTGGTTAACAACACCAGCAGCACCCAGAGCACCTCCACCGCTTCCACCCCCGGGCAGTCCGCCACCACCACCACCAGCGGTGTGGGCGCAACGGGCGTTCAGGTTGCGGGCGGAGTCGACAGCCTTGATCTGGACTCCACCGGCAGCAGCACCTCGGCTGCGGTTGCGGGTCCCGCCGGCGCTTCTGCCAGCGGCAATTCCACCAACGAGAGCGACATCAATCTCAAGTGCGGCTCGCTGCAGTGCGCAGGCACCTTTAACTGCGTAGGCGTTGTCTGCACCCCGACTGTTGTCGGCGGCGGCCAAGTGGTTCGCCCGGTCCCGGTCTTCACCGTGATCCCGGTTCCCGTGCCCACCACCACCACTGGTACCGTGACCGCTTGCACCGCCGGTCTGCTGGGTTGTCTTTTGAGCAACCCGGACATCGGCCTGGACCTGAACGACGTGCTTGACCTCGGCGACGTTCTGTCGGACGTGCTCGGCGGCAGCACGGTTCTCTCCGATCTTCTGGAGGACCTGGACATCCCGCTGGACAACGTGCTTAACGGCCTGCTCGGTGGCACCGGCGGCCTGCTCGGCGGCGGCCTGCTCGGCTAAGAGCCGGTAGCGCCTAAGCAGTAGCTCTTAATCGGGCCCAAGCAAGCATCACGCTTGCTTGGGCCCGTTTTTTTGTATTCGTTGGTATGGCGATTAGTCTGTAGGTCCGGCGAGCTTTAGATGGGCACGCCTGTCCGCAACAAGTTAAGGGGTGATGTGCTTTTTGTTTTCCGGAAGGTTTGTTGTGCGTTTGGCGGTTTCGTTGTGTCTGGTCTGCCTGAGCGTTGGATGCCGGCAGAATGTGTCCCCCGAAGATGACTTTGATCTGGTCACCCCTGGCACCGGAGTGTCCGGTGAGATCAACGCCGGTTCGGTTGTTGAGCACTTCCAGGCCTCCGGACTGGCCATAGGGCGGGTGGACGTCTACGACGTGGAGACCGACCCCACCAAACGGCTGGGGCGCCCCGGCCAATACGTGGGCAAAGCAAACTTCCAGGACTCCAGGCTCCCGCTGGTGCTGCAGCAAGGCCAGGATGTGATCAGCTTCCAGAACTCTGGCGGGATCGTTGAAGTGTTCTCCAACACGGACGATCTTGAAGATCGCCAGAAGGCGCTGGATCTAGCTCGCCAGCAGTTCCCTGCCGCGTTCCCCGAGTACCAGTACAGCAACGGAGTGGTTCTGCTCCGCCTGGGACACGTCCTCACCCCGGATCAGGCTGCCGAGTACGAGGCCGCCTTGGCTTCGTTCCAGGGTTAAGAAAGGCTGCCAATGGACGGTATCGGGATGGGATGGTTCGTCCTGCTCGTGGTGGGACAGGTGGTTGTCTTCGGCCTGTTGATCTTTCTGGCAGTGAAGCTGATAGCGGTGATCAAGGCCCAGAACAACGGCGTGGTGTTGCCGCCCGACGTGTCGGCCCGATTGCGCAGGCTCTTTAAGAAGGGTCCAAAAACCAAGTAGCGGGTGATGTACGGCGTGGGACCTGGTGTTCCACGCCCCGCGCCGAAGCAGGGTGCCTTCTTGGGATCAATCGGGTTTGTCCGGCGGTGGAGCGGCGGCGCTACTCGTCCTCGGTCGGATCACCGTGGCAGCTGGCCTTGTCCTCTAGATCGATCTTGCCGTCGTTGTCGTTGTCGATTCCGTCATCGCATTCGCCCAAGGGCACCCGTGAAGGGGTTGGCGACGGCGCGGGAGG
The DNA here is from genome assembly GCA_029263075.1 of Actinomycetes bacterium. GTDB lineage: Bacteria > Actinomycetota > CADDZG01 > JAHWKV01 > JAHWKV01 > JAJCYE01. Next base: position 626 of record JAJCYE010000035.1, on the reverse strand, counting down.
TGAAGCCGGCGGTGTGGGGGTTGGCGCCGGAGGCGTTGAAGGGGCCGGTTGGGGAGGTGTTGGCGCCGCGGGTGGGGCTGCCGGTGAAACCGGCGGCTTGGTGGCCTGCGGATCCGGTGACTCGGTCTTGTCCGTACGAGAAGAGCATCCCGGATCCTTGAGATCGATCTTGCCGTCTTTGTCGTCGTCCTTGCCGTTGGAGCACTGGGGCGCAGCCGGCGATTTGGTGGGAGTCGGTTCCGGGCTGGGGCTCATTTCGACGACCTCGGGCTCCAGCGGGGTGACCGGCTCAGGGTTGCCTCCAAAGGGGAAGAGCAGCGGCACTTTCTGGCTGGTGTCGATGGCCTGCTGGATGGGCGCGGCGTCGGGCTCGGTCGAATCATTGTTCTGGAGGGCAACGAACGCGGCGAAAGGCAGGACTCCGACCGCAACCAGCAGGCCCAGCTTGATGAAGGGCGGGAGGTTGAGGGTCGTGAAGCGATCCCTGGTCATCAGCCATTTTTCGCGCATCAGGGCGACGAACTGATTCAAGCGCCGTACTTCCGGGTTAGGCCGGCAATTGGCGCAGAGCGAACGAAGGCGAAGTTCGGCAGATTCAGGATGAGACCTTTCGGGTCGGTCGGTGT
>JAJCYE010000034.1 GCA_029263075.1 Actinomycetes bacterium | reverse complement strand
CGGCTCCGACCTGGTCTTCCCCCACCACGAAAACGAGATCGCCCAGGCGGAAGCCGCCACCGGGTCCGAGCCGTTTGTGCGGTACTGGCTCCACGGCGGCATGGTGAAAATGGACTCGGAGAAGATGTCCAAGTCGCTGGGCAACATAGCTTTGGTCAAGGACCTGCTCAACGAGGTGAAGCCGGCGGTGCTGAGGATGATGGCGGTCTCGGCGGCCTATCGCAGTGACGTCGACTTCGGCGAAGCCTCATTGGAGCAGGCCCGCCGGGGGGTCGAGCGATTTGAAAACTTCTCGCGGGCCGCAGGCAGCCCGGCCGCGGAGGTCTCGGAAGAGGGCACCGGGTTCCTGGACCGATTCCGGACCGCCATGGACGACGACTTCAACACTCCGCTGGCCATCAGCGTGATGTTCGATCTGGTGAAGGCGGGGAACACCGCCATCGAATCCGGTGACAAGCCGCGGGTCGCCGGGCTGGTGGCGGCATTCAACCAGATGACGGGAGTTTTGGGGATCTCATATGACCCGGCCGGTGCCGGCGAAGCCGAAGAACCGACGCTTTCCGCGGAGGAGGCAGAGCTTCTGGAGCGGCGCAATGACGCCCGCAAGAGCAAGAACTGGGCCGAGTCGGACCGGTTGAGGGACCAGTTGGCCGGTCTGGGAATCATCGTCGAGGACACACCGGCGGGAACCCGCTGGCACCGGAGCGGATGAGCTAGGTTGTTGCTCCGCCCTCGGGGATTGTGCTCGACGTAGCCGCCTGAGGAGCAGCTTGACCTTTGAGGAGTGTGCCCAGCCGCAGGTACCAGGCGGGCCCGACTACCAGGCCCGCCGCCACCGCCGAGACGCCCAGGACCGGCTGATTTGGGTCCAGCAGCAACAGCCGACCCAGGTAGATGATCCCCAGGAGTGCCGCCAGGACGTACCCGATCGTGGTCTGAGACTTCGGGTAGGTGCCGGTGGTCGCCATCAACCGGGCGAACAGGTAGACGCCGATTCCGGTTGCGGCGAAAGTCAGAAGGCCGCGGGGGTCGGCCTGACTGGCCGGCAGTCTGGTGTCTGCGGGGTGCAGGATGACGGCAAGTTCGTACCCACCATGCACAAGAGCGCCCGCGCCCCCGAGGACGCCGGAGATCAGACCCAATAGCGCCAAGCCCGAGCCAGCCGTCTTCAAGCGCTCGTAAAGAGCAACCACCACCGGGATCGCGAACAACCCGGTCAACATCAGCAGCAGGGCACTGGGTCGCCCCGCCCAGCTTTGACCTTTGACCGCGGCCACGAAAGTGCCCGTGTAAAGGATGCCCGCCGTTGCGGCTAGGAATGCGCTGTTGCCCGCCAGCTTCGAGAAGTCTTCGTCGCCCATTGGGTCCGCCTAACCGAGTCGACTACCGAATCACGCGTATTCAACTCCCCGGGGAGTTGAAAGGCAAGCCCAATTTTCGCCCCGGATAGACGGCGGCCGTGCCGGGCTGTTTCAACTAAGAGCTGGTGCCCAGATTCGAACTGGGAACCTACCGATTACAAGTCGGTTGCGCTACCGGATTGCGCCACACCAGCCAGTTGGGGGCTCGGGCCCCCTTGCTGTACCCCATTATCGCCCCCAACTTCCCCCTGGGCTGCACTCTGCCCGGCGGGCCTGCCCGGCGGCGCCCGCCTCACTTGCCCGGCGGGGCTGCCCGGCGGCGCCCGCGTCACTTGCCCGGCGGGGCTGCCCGGCGGCTGCCCCCAGCCTGGCGGCCCCCCGCCGCCCACGTCCCCTCCTGGCGGCGCCCGGGGCGGGCGAGCGTCGGTCCTTGCTTCGGGCAGTCCGTTTACCTAAGGTTAGGGACAATGAATTACACCTATGTCATTCGGGTCGCGCCTTGAGTCCCGGCTCCGATACCAAGTTCGGCGAACGCGAAGCCAAGATCCTCGAGTTCGAGCGGAACTGGTGGAAATACTCAGGCGCCAAGGAGCGGGCAATCCGGGAACTATTCGAGTTCTCGGCCACCCGCTACTACTCGCTGTTGAACGAGATAATCGACATGCCCGAGGCGCTCGCCCACGACCCAATTCTGGTCAAGCGGCTTCAGCGTTTGCGGGCCTTCCGGCAGCGCCAGCGCATGGCCCGCCGACTCGGCATTCACCTGTCCGAGAACGGTTAGCAGATAATCAGGTCCACTCATGGGAAAGCACTCACTTCCGGATAGCCCCGGGTTTTGGCGGGCAGTAACAATTGCGGGACTCCGCTATTTGGTCTTGGTGGCCGTGGTGGCAGCCGTAGCGTTTGGGATCTACAAAGTTGCGTTTGAGAATGACGGCGCAACCCCGGACACCGAAGAGACGCTTTCGCCGCTCCCCACCGACCCGTTCCTGGAAGAAACCCCGCCACCTGAGGCCACCCCCAGCGCGGAACCGGTGCCCTCGGAAGCGCCGCCGGCGACGGGGAAGGCGCAGGTCCTAGACGGCAGCGATTCACAGGCCAGGCTTGACGCAGCCGAGGCCAAGTTGGAGGAAGCCGGGTACGAAGTCGTTGCCAAGGGCACCGCAGCCACCCCACGTGAATTGACCACAGTCTTTTACCATCCGGGCAGCCAGCAACTTGGGGAAGCCGTGGCGAGTCTTTTGGGCGCCACCCTGGTGCAACCGGTGGGCGACCTCCGGCTCGACCCCTCGATACCGGTAACGGTGGTCGTCGGAGCGGATTACGCCGGCTGAAGCCGACCGAGTCTTTAGCCTAAGCGGTGGAGGACGGCTCCAAACTCAGTTTGCTGTTGAGGGTTACCTGCATGGTGCCCAACAACTTCCCGCTTTCCTGAGAGGCGATGTCGAAGTCGGTAGTTAGCCGGGCGTTGGAGGAGTAGAGGACTCCGTTGTCGACGTCCAGGCTGGACATTGCTTTGCTGGTGGAGGTACCCCGGAGGCGGACCGGTACTCCGCCCTGCTGTTGGTGGGTGACGATCTCGCCCTCCCGTGTGGTTTCGATTCGAGCCAGCTTGCGTTTGCCCTTGAGCTCGAATCCGAGAAGCTTGCCGTGTCCGGTCAGATCTATGTTGCCCAGATCCCCGTCCAGGATCAGCGGGGTGTCCCACTCGTCGCCGATTCCGACCTCATCCACGGGAAGATCGATCCGGCTGTGGATCAGCGTAGCCCCGAGCTGAAGAGCCGAAGCGGCCTGGGGGGTGAGTTCTTCGGTGATCACCTTGACGATTTCACCCTGCTTACCTAACTCATACTTCACGGTCACCGGCTCCGGGAGTTTCACGGAGTGGCCTCCCTGACTCAGGCTCCTGGGGGTGAGGGAGATGGTGAGCAGTGCGTTCTGGCGGCCTTTGGCCGGCGCAACCTGCTCGTGAACGGCAACCACCATCTTGGTGGTGGTGACGCTCTGTTCGCTGGTCGAGTTGACCGAGGTCTTGGAGTCGATGGTCCAAAGGTAGCGGGTGCCGTCGTTGTCATCGAAACGGTATTCAAGGGGGATGGTTCCGCTCGAGCAGGAAACAAGCACCAGCAGCAACGCAAGCACCGCCGGACGCCCAAACCTTTTCACAGAGGGCAGTCTAGTAGGTCCGGACGAACTGGGGACGCTAGTGTGGGGGGGTGGATAACACCGAGCAGTTAGCGCTGTTGCGCCGGGAGCGCAGCCGGACCGGGATCATCTTGGATTTTGACGGGACGCTGGCCCCGATAGTGCGGGACAGGGGTGCTGCCGCCATCGTCCCCGGCGCGCCCGAGGTGCTTTCGGCCCTTGCCGGGCTCTACCCCCTGGTGGCGTTTGTCTCGGGCAGGGGCGCCGAGGACCTGTTTGCCAGGGTGGGCGTGGAGGGCCCCCGGTTCTTTGGGCTCTACGGAGCGGAGGAGATGACCACCTCCGGCCTGGTGCAGTCCCCGATGGCCGCCGGCTGGAGGTTGGCCGTCGAGCAGATGTACGAAGAGGCGGTGGAGTTGATCCGATCCCGTGGGCTCACCGGTTGTGAGGCGGAGAACAAGGACCTGGCTCTGTCCCTTCACTATCGCAAGTCCGGGCTTACCGAAGCGCCGCTCCCGCTAACCGAGTGGTCGCACCGGGCCGCCGCCGCCCACAACTTCAAAGTCGAAGTGGGCCGGATGGTTCTTGAGTTGAAGCCGCAGTCGGTCTCCAAGGCGGAGGCCTTCGAGCGCCTGGTGCACGCGTCCGGTGTTCACAACGTCTTGGTCGCCGGCGATGACTCCGCCGATGTCGGGATGATGGAGCGGTCGGTTTCGGTGGTTCCCGGAACCCTGATCCGGGTGGGGGTGGTTTCCGCGGAGGCGCCTGCGGGGATGCTCGAGAACTCGGACCTGCAGGTCGGCTCACCGCAGGAAGTAGTTGAACTGTTGAAGCGTCTGCTCTAAACGCCCGACTCGTCGTGTAGGCGGGTGATGTCGTTGAGTTGCCGCCAGACCCATTTGCTCGGTGAGTTGCGCTCGATGATTTCCCGGTTGAGCTTGGCCATCCGCTTTTTCTCCTCCGGCTCCATCGTCAGGCCCCGGTAAAGCGCTTCCGACATCTCCTCGATGTCGTAGGGGTTGATGCCGAGTACTCCGTACTCCAACTCGTACCAGGCCCCGGCGTTTTTCGATAGGACGACCACCCCGTCGACCTCGTTGACGGTGGGTCCCTCTTTTGCGACCAGGTTCATTCCGTCGAGGATGGGGTTGACCATAAGCACGTCGTACCGGCGGCTACACGCCAAAGCCCTGACGTAGTTGTCCTCGTTTATCAGCACGATCGGCTGCCAGTCGTCGGTACCCAACTCCTTGTTGACCTGGTCGTGGAAGGCCAGAACCTCAGCTTCGTAGTTGCGGTACTCGGGGATAGCCCGGCGTGATGGGTAGAGCAGAGCGACGTGAACCACCCGGCCCATCAGTTCGGGATGGCTGTTGAGCATGGTCTCGTAGGCCTTAAATCCCCGGACCACGTTCTTGGAGAGTTCCAGGCGATCGATCCTGAGGATCAGTTTGCGACCCTCCAGTACCCGGTCCAGCCACCGGAGGTGTTTGGCGGCGTCGGGCGAGTGCGCCAGTTTGCGGACCGCCGTGGCATCGATGGAGATGGGGTAGTCCCGCACCACGGTGCTGATCTGCTTGTGGTGGACCAAACCGTGTTCGAAATCGATGTCGGCACCCAGTAGATCCTGGCAGCACAACATGAAGTTCTGGGACCACCGCCGGGCCTGAAATCCGACAAGATCGTTGGCCAGCATGCCTTCGAGGATCTCTTTGGCCATATCGCCGGGCAGTACCCGCATCATGTCGGGTTGGGCCCACGGGGTGTGGGTGAAGTGGTAGGCGAACGCCGACGGGACCAGTTCCCGCAGGTACTTGGCGACCAGGGTCAGGTGGTAGTCGTGGAGCATCACCGGCGTTTTCGATTCGGAGCCGGAGATCTCCTGAGCCAGCGCCTCGGCGAAAATGCGGTTGACCTCTTTGAAGGCATCCCAGTCCCGCCGCCAGCGGGCGGTAAAGCGGGGGTGCATAGGCAGGTTCCACATGCTGTGGTTCAAGAACCAAAAGACCGAGTTGGAGATTCGGTTGTAGTAGCGGTCGAAGGTGTCGCGGTCGAAGGTCAGATAGCGCAGTCGCAGTTCTGCGTCGTCCAGGGGTGCTACCAGGTGGCCTTCCGGGTGGTTGCGGACCATCTTTCGGTCGCCGGGGGTGAGCGCAGCTGCGACCCACAGGCCGTCCGCGTGCTTCATCACGTCGGTAAGTGCGGTAACCAAACCACCGGCCCCGCGGCTGGCGACGAGATCGCCCTGTTCATCGGCCTCGTACTTGACCGGCCCCCGGTTGGAGGCGATCACCAGAGAGCGGTCCTTAAGGACCTCGGACAGCGAAAAGGAGGGGTCGTTCAGCGGGCTTGGCACAGGTTCTGTATCAGACACGTCACAAGACTACCCGAGGACTTCATCGCTGAAATTCGCTCCGCCGAACGGGGGGGCACCGACCTTATACTTCGGGGGTGACTGTCACCAATCGTCGCCAGGGCGCAAAACCGAGTGACAGCTTTCGGCGGGCCGGAATTGTGTCGTGGTCATTGATCGGGTGCCTTGCCCTGGCCGGCTCGGTTGCCTATCTGCTCGCCTATCTGCGGGATGTGTTCCCCCCCATTGCTTTGGCGCTGATCCTGATATTCCTGCTGAACCCTATGGTTAGCCGGTTGGAGCGCCACCGGGTCCGTAGGGGCCTGGGAACCGCTTTGATCTACCTGGTGTTCATTGGGGCGGTCGCATTGGGGCTTTCGTTGTTGGTGCCTCCGCTTGCCGCGCAAATCAACGCCCTTGTTGACCGGGGCCCCCAAATCCAGGCCGACACCATTTCTGGCATCGAGAGCTTTGCCGACCGGCTCAACATCGACCTGAGCGCGGTTGGTCTAGGCACCCTGGTGGACGAAGGGCAGGTGGGGGATGGCAACGGTGCGGGCGGATCTTCGTTCATTGAAGATTGGGGCAGCCGGTTGTTTGCCGGCGCCGGCCGGTTCGCCACGGGCGCACTCCACACCATCCTCAACTTCATCCTGGCGCCGGTTTTTGCTGCGTACCTGCTGATAGACCTGCCCAAAATCAAAAAAGCCGGGCTCCACTACATGCCTCCTCGGTACCGGGAGGAGTTGCTACCGGTCCTGGAGCGAATCGGCAACACCGTGGGGGCCTTCTTTAGGGGCCAGCTCCTGGTTGCCGCGATCGTCGGTGTGATGTCCTGTGTGGCATTTGCCATCATCGGCCTGCCCTTCTGGCTGCCCATTGGGCTGCTCGCGGGGTTCTTCAACATCATTCCGCTTATCGGACCGTTCGTTGGAGGGGCCGCCGCCACAATCGTGGGGGCCATTGAGGGCGGACCTTCCCTATCGATCAAGGCGGCAGTGGCGATGTTGATAGTCCAGCAGATCGACAACCATTTCATCAGCCCAAAAGTGATGGGCTGGGCTGTGCGCCTCCACCCGGTGGCGGTGATGATCGCCCTGATTCTCGGTGCGTCGCTGGGTGGCATCTGGGGCATGTTGCTGGCTGTACCCATGATGGGCGTCGCCAAAATCCTGTTCGTCCACTACTACGAAACCCGGGTGCTGGGGAACTGGGACTACCAACGCGCCGCGGCCGGTGTCGATCATCCGGACGTCGAGCCCGGGATCCCAGAACCCGAACTGCCGGCCGACGCCACCACCAAACGCCTGCCGAAGTCCAAGGGGGGCGGCACCGAGCCCCCCACCCGGAGCGAGAAACCCGCCGAGGCCAAAAAGGGATCCTAAGTACAAACATTCTTTCCCTGAGATCTGGTTTGACACGGACAGGGGTCGGTGCGATGGTTATTTCCTCATCAAGAGAGGCTTAGGGACGGGCCCTGTGACGCCTCGGCAGCCGTCAGTCGGCTAACAACGACTGAAAGGTGCTAATTCCCGCCCGGTTGATCCCGGGGAAGATGAGCAGGTCAACATCCGGGTCGCCTGCCATCGGTAGGCGATTTTTTATTTGAAGGGTGTAAAAGTGGCCAGAGTAGAGAAGCTGGAATGCAGAGAGTGTGGACGTACCTACGAAGCCGCCGCCATCTATGTTTGCGACTTCTGTTTCGCCCCCCTGGAGCCGGTCTACGACTACGGATCGATAGCCGACCGCATGACCCGCGAGACGATTCAGGCGGGCCCTCAGTCCATCTGGCGGTACGTTGATCTTCTCCCGGTGGACTCGGAGACCGATCGGATCGACATAGGCGCCGGCCTTACGCCGCTCCTCAAGTGCCCACGTCTGGGTGCGGAGTTGGGGATCGACAACCTCTACATCAAAAACGACACCGCCAACCCCACCCACTCGTTCAAGGACCGGGTGGTCAGTGTGGCCCTTACCGTTGCCCGCGAGATGGGCTTCAACACGGTTGCCTGCGCCTCCACCGGCAACCTGGCCAACGCAGTGGCGGCCCACGCGGCACGGGCCGGCCTCAGGTCCTTCGTGTTCATCCCGGCCAACCTGGAACAGAACAAGATCCTGACCACCGCCGTTTACGGGGGAAACGTCATCGCCGTGGACGGCAACTACGACCACGTGAACAAGTTGTGCTCGGAGATCGCCCAGAAGGGGGAGTGGGGCTTCGTCAACGTAAATCTGCGGCCGTACTACTCCGAGGGCTCCAAGACGCTGGCGTTCGAGGTGGCCGAGCAACTCGGATGGCAGGCCCCCGACCACGTTGTGGTGCCGGTGGCAAGTGGGTCTTTGTTGACCAAGTTCCGCAAGGGCCTGGAGGAGTTCTACAAGGTCGGGATTACCGACGCCGCTCCCCACACCAAGGTCCATGCCGCTCAGGCGCTGGGTTGCAATCCGGTGGTGACCGCCATTAAGGCAGGCGTCGACACCATCCGCCCGGTCAGGCCGGACACCATCGCCAAGTCGCTGGCAATCGGCAACCCTGCCGACGGCTACTATGCGGTGTCGGCCGTCAACGACACCGGCGGCATGGGGGAGGACGTCACCGACGAGGAGATCGTCAGCGCGATCCGCCTGCTGGCGTCAACCGAAGGTGTATTTGCCGAGACCGCCGGCGGCGTAACCATTGGCGCATTGAAGAAAATGGCCGAGCGGGGCGCCTTTAAGCCGGGAGAGTCGGTGGTGGCACTGATCACCGGGATGGGCCTGAAGACCGCGGAAGCCCTTACGGGCCGAGTCGGCCCCAATGTTCACATCTCGGGTGACCTGGAGAAATTCGAAGAGGAGATGAGGCTGCTATCAGCGTACGAGTGAAAGTCCCCACCCAGTTGCGCACGTTAACCGGCGGCCAGGCCGAGTTGAGCGTTGACGGTGCTTCGGATATGCGCCAGTTGCTGGGCAAGATCAAGCTGGAGCACCCGGATTTGGCCGATCGCCTTCTGGATGAAAAGGGCGAAATCCGTCGCTTCGTAAATATTTACGTCGGCGATGAGGACGTACGTTTCCTGGATGGCCTCAACACGCCGCTGGCCAGCGGCAACCTGGTGTCTATCCTGCCTGCGGTAGCGGGCGGCTAGCGAACATAACTTTCCCGCCGGCCCGGGCACAACCCGGACCTTTGGGGGCCCGGTCTAGCGGACGACGGCCAGCGCCTCGGTCAATTGATCCGGCGACGGGCTCATGTCCAGCCAGCCGGTGATCACCTTCCCTTTGCCGTCCACCACGAGGATGGTCGGCGTGGTGCGGATGGAGTACTTGGCGGTCAGGTCGGGCCGGTCCTTGGCGTCGATCACCGCAAGGGGCGCGGAGTGCTTGGCCGACGCGGCTTGCAGTAGGGGGTACGCCTGCTGGCACTCGTAGCAGTAGGGGCTGGTGAACTCCACGAGCATCGGCCCCTGGTGCGACAGTTCGACGTCGGCCCGGTCGAACCGGGTCGGTAGCTCGGCATTGTTGAAGTACCTTTTGAGTGCGAAGCTGGTGAAAGTCGCGGCTCCACCCACCCCCAGCAGTATCAACAGACGAAAGGCCAGTTCCATCAGGCGGTCGCCCCGCCGCTGAAGCGCTTGAGCAGCAGGTACATCTGGCATCCGATGCAGATACCGGCGGCTGCGTTCAGCAGCGCAAGGGAAGCGACAATCAAAGTGAGGACCCCTCCGCCAACGCTGGCTCCGGCGGCGTAGAGGGCAGCCGCGGCCAGCAAGGTTGCGGACCCGACGGCCTCGGCGAAACGGTGGGGTGTCACGGCTTCCAACTTGCCCGGTCCGATACCCAGCGCCGGACGCACCGCTTTGAATAGGCGCCCGAACAGGCTGAACCGGGGTCCGCCCAGCACGCTGGCGGCCATGATCAAACCGGTGAAAGCCAAAATGAACTGCGCCGGCGACGGGCCGATAAGGAAGGCGATCGCGGGCAACGCGAAGTGAAGGGCAGCCTTAGCCCGGGGAACTGCGGAATCTACTTGTTTGGGGTGAGCCAAATGTCTCTCCTACAACCTGAAAATCTGCCGCCGAATGCTTCGGCACAATAGTAAGTGACTAATAGGGATAAATCAAAGCCAAGTTGTGGCGAGCGACCCTGCCGCGTCGGTCTTGCCCGGACTGCGAACACTCCGATGGCAACCATTTGTCATAACCCGGTTAGCACTCTAGACTCGGGAGTGCTAACGCTTTAGTGGTAGGACTGCCAGCTCTAGGAGGGCGGGTCAGCCCTCAGAGGAGGTTTTGTATGGCAAAGCAGCTCGCATTTGGTGAAGAAGCAAAACGCGCAATGGAGCGAGGCATGGAGCAGCTCGCCAGCGCAGTCCGGGTAACCCTCGGCCCCAAGGGCCGCAACGTGGTCCTGGAGAAGAAGTGGGGCGCACCGACAATCACCAACGACGGTGTGTCGATCGCCAAGGAGATTGAGCTCGAGGACCCGTTCGAAAGAATCGGCGCCGAGCTGGTCAAGGAAGTAGCCAAGAAGACCGACGACGTTGCCGGTGACGGCACCACCACCGCCACGGTCCTGGCCCACGCCATCACCAAGGAAGGTCTGCGCGTAGTGGCAGCAGGCGCCAACCCGATCGCCCTCAAGAGGGGCATCGAGACCGGCGTCGACGCGGTTGTCGAGTTCATCGGCGCCATGGCCAAAGAAGTTGAAGGTAAAGACGAGATCGCCCACGTCGGCGCCATCTCCGCCAACAACGACCGTGAGATCGGCGAGATCATCGCCGAGGCAATGGACAAGGTCGGCAAGGACGGGGTAATCACCGTTGAGGAATCCCAGACTTTCGGCCTTGAGCTGGAGCTGGTAGAGGGAATGCGGTTCGACAAGGGCTACATCTCCCCGTACTTCGTGACCGACCCCGAGCGCATGGAAGCCGTACTCGAGGACCCGTTCATCCTGATCTCCGGTCAGAAGATCTCGGCAGTGAAGGACATTCTGCCGATCCTCGAGAAGGTCATGCAGACCGGCAAGCCGCTGCTGATCATCACCGAGGACCTGGAGGGCGAAGCACTTGCCACCCTGGTGGTCAACAAGATCCGCGGCACCTTCAAGAGCGTGTCGGTCAAGGCACCGGGCTTCGGTGACCGCCGCAAGGCAATGATCAGCGACATCGCAATCCTCACCGGCGGACAGGTCATCACCGAAGAGGTGGGCCTCAAGCTGGAGAACGTCACGCTCGACCAGTTGGGCCAGGCTCGCAAGGTCGTTGTGACCAAGGACGAGACCACCATCGTCGAGGGTCAGGGCGAGGCGGACGAGATCCGCGGCCGGGTTAACCAGATCCGTGCGGAGATCGACAAGTCCGACTCCGACTACGACAAGGAGAAGCTGCAGGAGCGCCTGGCCAAGCTGGCCGGCGGTGTTGCAGTCATCAAGGTCGGCGCAGCCACTGAGGTTGAGCTCAAGGAGAAGAAGCACCGCATCGAAGACGCCGTCCAGGCCACCAAGGCCGCGGTCGAAGAAGGCATCGTCCCCGGCGGAGGCACCACGTTGGTGCTGGCAGCAACCGCTCTGGAGAAGCTGGAGATCGACCTGGTCGGCGACGAGCTGGCAGGCGTGCAAATCGTGCGTCGCTCGCTGAGCTCACCGCTTCGCCAGATCGCAACCAACGCCGGTATGGAGGGTGGTGTTGTGGTGGAGAAGATCCTGACTCTGCCCAAGAACCACGGCCTCAACGCAGCAACCGGTGAGTACGAGGACCTGATGAAGGCCGGAATCGTTGACCCCGCAAAGGTCACCCGTTCCGCACTTCAGAACGCGGCGTCCATCGCAGCCTTGTTCCTGACCACCGAAGCAGTGGTTGTCGACAAGCCTGAGAAGAACGGCGGCGGCATGCCCGGCGGCATGCCCGGCGGCATGGGCGACGGCGGCGGAGGCATGGACTTCTAAAGCCTTCCCGAACTGTCTCGCAGGAGCCCCCGGAGCGATCCGGGGGCTCCTGCGCGTCCGGGGCTATTCGGCTCGGACCGCCTCCTGCATTGACCGCATGTACCGGCGGGTGGTGCTTTTTTGGACCAGCCGGGAGAAGGGGCGACCGAGGCGCGTCAGGAGGTGGTTCGGTTTAGAGAAAACGTCGATGCTGTAGGTGACGTTGCCGCCGGCGTCCCGGCTCACCATGAACGCCTCTTCCCCGCGGACGGGATGGAGGGGGAGGGTGCCGTAGGCAAATCCAAAACGATCCGGCTCATCCACGACGTAGACGATCCGTGCGGTCGCGGTGACGTAACCGCCCATGAGGCGTAGCAGCATCAAAACGCACTCGTCCTGAGCGATTTCAGGGCTTCTCGGGGTCAGCTGGATCCCCGCTCCACGTTGAGCTGCCCAATCCCGCAGGGCAGAGGCCCCTCGCAGGAAGGTTTGCGACCCCGAGCCGAGCCGAACTGAAAGGTGTTCGGCGACGTAACCGGGCGGTGTGATTCCCCGGGTGGCCCCGACCTCGGAGTAGGTCAGTGGGAGGGTCCGCTGGTGCTCCAAGAGCTGCTCAAGCCTGTCCGACGAGGGCCGGCGGACCCTAAACGGCCCGCCGAACGAAGCCAACTTAGCCCGGCCGTCCGAGCTCGCGAGCCCGGGCGACTATCGACTCGGCCAGCTTCAACATCTGCTTGCAGGGGCCGGGAAGCAGCCCGACGCTCGGTGGGTCTTCGATCGCTGCGTTGGCCTCGGAGACCAAGAGTTTGATCGACCGGATCATCGACTTGACGGCCCCGGACTCGTAGACCACCTTGCGCAGGATCTGAAGGTCCTCATCCGACGCGTCGGGGTTCCCCCAAACCTCGAGGATGTGTTGTCTGGTCGTGGTGTCTACCAGGGCAAGACTCTGGGCCATGAGCGAGGTCGGCTTGCCCTGTCGCAGATCGGCCTCTGCGCTCTTGCCCGTCACCTGCGGGTCCCCGAACATCCCCAACAGATCGTCGGTCAACTGGAACGCTTCGCCCAGCGGCCGGGCGAATCTCTGGAGGGCGTCGATGGCCGCCTCGCCGCCTCCTGCGAGCGTGGCTCCCACCAGCAGTGGGCCCTCGACGCTGTAGCTTCCGGTCTTCAGCCGGGCGATTCGGGCGGTCAGGTTGGGGTCGGCCACTCCCCGGCCGCTGTGGTTGAGGTCCAGGTACTGGCCTGCGATGGCGTCCAGGCGCATCCGGGTAATCGGGACTGCGGCGTCGGCCAGCAGGTCGGAACCGAATCCGGACTGGGCCATCAGGTAGTCGGAGATAACGAGCGCCAGGTCGCCGGCCAGTATCGCCACCGAGATGCCGTGGCGCTCTGAGTCTCCGGGCACCCCGGACGACCGATGTTCGTCGGCCAGCCTCCGGTGAACGGTCGGTTCCCCCCGGCGAAGGGACGATCCGTCCATGACGTCGTCGTGCAGGATCGCGAAGGTGTGCAGCAGTTCGAGGCTGGCCGCGGCCTGGATTATTCGCTTGTCCGAGGGGCCTCCGGCGCCCCCGCACGCGGCGTAACCGCAGCAGCAGAGTAGGGGCCGGATCCGGCCTCCCTGGCGAATGGTTGCCCTCGTAACTTCCTCGACGATTCGTTGGCTTGAGCTCGCCACAAACCCGGCTCGGACCTCGTCCAGGCGCGTTTGGAGGGCGAGATCGATCTGAGATCGGACCGTCTCCAGGCTGGACTTCTGCCCAACTACAGACTTTTTAGCGTTCATAGGACGTTTCCAAGGGGATCGATCCACTGTATCTGCTAGCATCCAATTCCGATGGATCGACCTCTGCGCAAACGCGCTCGAAGCAAACTTAATTACGTCGTTCGTTTGGTGGCCCTCGCCTCCACGCTGCTGCTAAGCGCGTGTATCTCGGCGGATGCCCCGATGAACTACCTGTACCCCGAGGGCCCCCGGGCCATTCAGGCCGACCGCCTGTGGGACGTGACCTTCGGCATCGCCGCCTTCGTCTTCATTGCGGTGGAGGGTGGCCTCATCTTCATCCTCTTCAAATACCGTGAGGGCAAAGCCCATGGTTCGCCCCGCCAGATCGAAGGACACACCAAGTTTGAGTTGATCTGGACCGCCATCCCGGCCGTCATCCTCACCGGCATCGCGTTCATGACCGTCCCGGTGATCTTCGACCAGGCCCGGGAGCCTGCGGATGCACTCCAGGTTGAAGTCATCGGACACCAGTGGTGGTGGGAGTACAAGTACGACAACGGTGTCGTCACCGCCAACGAACTGCACATCCCCACCGACCGTCCGGTTTACCTGACTCTCAAGTCGGTTGATGTCATCCACAGCTACTGGATTCCCAAGCTGGCCGGCAAGCAGGACGTGGTTCCGGGCCGGATCAACCACATGACCATTGAGGCAACCAAGCCGGGCGAGTACCTGGGCCAGTGTGCGGAGTACTGCGGTTTGTCGCATGCCAACATGCGTGCCAAGGCCATTGCCCACGAGCCGGCCGACTTCGACCAGTGGGTTGCCGATCAACTGGAAGATGCAGCGAGCGACGCGTCGGTACAGGAAGGTGAAGACCTGTTTATGACCGGCGTCTTCGCCGATGGCCAGATGTGTGTCGCCTGTCACGCAGTCCAAGGCAGCGACGCGGCGGGCATTGTCGGCCCGAACCTCACCCACGTGGGCAGTCGCACCCGGTTTGCAGGCTCGATGTTCGAGATGAACGAAGAAAATTTGAAGGCGTGGCTCAACGATCCTCCGGAGCTCAAGCCCGGTTCAAAGATGCCGCAGCTGAACCTGACGGATGAGCAGATCGACGATCTGACCGCCTACCTGTTGAGCCTGAAATAACTGATGGGAGAGCACCTATGGCTATGGTAACTACGCCGACCCCATGGTTCCTTCGCCGGCCCAAGGCCAGCCACGGCATCTGGAGCTGGGTAACCACGGTCGACCACAAACGAATCGGCATCATGTACGGCTACACCGCCTTTGTGTTCTTCATCCTCGGCGGTTTGGAAGCCCTCCTGATCCGCGCTCAGTTGGCTACCCCTGAGGGCAAGCTGATCAGCGCCGACCTCTACAACCAGCTTTTCACCACCCACGGCGTAACCATGATTTTCCTGGTGGTCATGCCAATGGGTGCGGCCTTCTTCAACTACTTCATCCCGTTAATGATCGGGGCCCGAGATGTGGCCTTTCCCAGACTGAACTCGTTATCGTATTGGGTCTTTTTGTTCGGCGGCCTGTTCCTTTATTCGAGTTGGTTCTTCGGTGGAGCACCCGACGGCGGTTGGTTCGGTTACGCCCCCCTGTCGAGCTCGGCGGGTTTCCTGCCCGGCGATCACCGGATCGACTTTTACGCGCTGGGTCTGCAGATCCTGGGTGTCGCATCGATCGTGGCTTCGGCCAACTTCATCACCACCATCCTCAACATGAGGGCGCCAGGCATGAAGCTGATGAAGATGCCGGTGTTCATCTGGATGTCGCTGGTCGTCAACTTCTTGCTCCTGTTCGCCATGCCGGTGATCGCGGTCGCCCTTTTCTTCATGACCTTCGACCGCACCTTCGGCGCCCTGTTCTTTGCGCCGGCGGGTGGCGGTGACCCGATCCTGTGGCAACACCTGTTCTGGTTGTTCGGGCACCCCGAGGTGTACATCCTGATCCTCCCGGCGATGGGAATTGTCTCGGAGATCCTCCCGGTCTTCTCCCGCAAGCCGCTGTTCGGCTACAGCTTCGTGGTGTTCTCCGGAGCGGCCATCGGCTTTATGGGTTGGGGCGTGTGGGCGCACCACATGTTCACCGTGGGCCTGGGTCCGGCCGCCAACTCGGCGTTCGCCGTCTCCACCATGTTCATCGCAGTGCCGACCGGGGTGAAGATCTTCAACTGGATGGCCACCATGGCCGGCGGTTCGCTGAAGTTCAAGACACCCATGTTGTTTTCCATCGGCTTCATCGCCATGTTCATCATCGGTGGCCTGTCGGGAGTTACGCACTCGATTGTCCCCCACGACGCCCAGCAGCAGGACACCTACTACATCGTGGCCCACTTCCACTACGTGCTGTTCGGTGGCGCCATCATCGGTCTGTTCGGTGGTCTGTACTTCTGGTTCCCGAAGATCTACGGCAAAATGATGGACGAGCGCTTGGGCAAGATCCACTTTTGGATGATGCTCATCGGCTTCAACATGACCTTCGGTCCTTTCCACATCCTCGGCCTCAAGGGCATGCCCCGTCGCTACTACACCTACCAGGCCGGCCTCGGCTGGGAAATGTGGAACATGCTCTCCACGGTGGGCGCCTTCCTGATTGCAGCCTCCACCCTGGTCTTCATGCACAACTGGGTGAAGAGCAAGCGGAAGGGCGAGATCGCCGGGAACGACCCGTGGGACGCTCGTACGCTGGAGTGGACCATCCCGTCGCCTCCCCCCGAATACAACTTTGCAGTGATACCCACCGTCACCGAGCGCGATGACTTCTGGCACCGCAAGTACAAAGAGGACAAGAAGGGCCGGCCGGTCCCGGTTCCCGTGGGTGGCTCGGAGGAGCACTCGGAGGACGCCGAACACGACGCCGGCCACGGCATCCACATGCCGTCGCCGTCCTACTTCCCGCTCGTTGCTGCCATCGGGATGCCGGTTGCCGGTTTCGCGGTGATTCTGCACTCGTGGCCGTTGGGTATCGTCGGAACGGTCATCACCCTGGCGGGGTTCTACGGTTGGGTACTAGAGCCGGCTACGGCGGAGGAGCACTAAATGCACGACGCCACAGTCGAGGAGACCCACGCGGAGCACGACCCGCATGCTACTTACACCGGTTTGGACAACGTCAAGCTGGCGATGTGGGCCTTCCTGGGATCGGAGTGCCTGTTCTTCGGTGCACTGATCGCCTCACACCTTCTTTACCGGAACCGAACCGGCACCGGGCCCACCAGGCACGATGTCTACGACATTCCCTACACCTCTGTGTCCTCGTTCGTCCTGTTGATGAGTTCGCTGACCATGGTGCTGGCCCTCGCGGCCATTCAGCGGGGCGACCATCGCAAGCTGAGGATCTGGCTGCTGGCAACTTCGTTGCTGGG
The DNA here is from genome assembly GCA_029263075.1 of Actinomycetes bacterium. Lineage (GTDB taxonomy): Bacteria > Actinomycetota > CADDZG01 > JAHWKV01 > JAHWKV01 > JAJCYE01. The sequence goes on along the minus strand of JAJCYE010000034.1, from coordinate 43,972 downwards.
CGCCAGCTTCATCGGCGGGCAGTTTTTCGAGTTCACCGAATTCGTCCACAAGGGCCTGACGCTTCAGACCAGCCCCTTCGGATCCAGCTTTTTCGTCCTGACCGGGTTCCACGGAACCCACGTCGCCATCGGGATCCTGATGCTGCTGACCATGTACACGCTGTCGAAGTTGGGCAAGCTCGATCCGTTCTCGGAGGGAGCTAAGAAGGTCGAGATGGTGGGTCTGTACTGGCACTTCGTGGACATCATCTGGATTGTCATCTTCACCGTCGTTTACCTGTTCCCATGAGTACAACGGAGACTTCTTTGGAAGAGCACGCTCACGATCACCCATCCGAGTTCCAATACGTAAAGATCGCCATTTTCCTGGGCATCGTCACGGCGTTGGAGGTGGTGGTCGTCTACATCGACTCGCTGACGAACTTGATCGTGCCGATTCTTAGCGCCATGATGATCGTCAAGTTTGTAGCGGTGGCCGGGTACTTCATGCACCTGAAGTTCGATTCGAAGATCTTCCGGCGCTTTTTTATCCTTGGGATCATCCTGGCTATGGCCATTTACGGCGTCGTCCTGTGGACCTTTACCTTCGCCGAGCGCCTCGCCGGGGCAGCTAGCTAAACGCGGCCTTTCGTGGCGACGGACCTGCTGGCCCATGGACAGGTGGGCGGACCCTGGTTATGGGCGCCGCACCTGGATGTCTGGCTCATCATGGGCGCAGTGCTGGCCTGGTACTGGGCAGCCTTAAAGTTCTGGGGCCCTCGGTACGTGTCGCCCGGCGAACCGGCGGCGACCAAGTCGCAGGTCGGGTATTTCGTGTCGGGAATCCTGGTGTTTTGGATCGGCGCCGACTGGCCGATGCACGAAATCAGCGAAAACTACCTGTTCAGCATGCACATGCTGCAGCACCTTATGTTTTCGCTGATCGCGCCGGCCCTGGTCCTGATGGGTACCCCGGACTGGTTGGCCCGGCGGATCCTTCGGCCCCGGTGGGCGATGGCGATCATGCGCCGCCTTACCAGGCCCCTTCCGGCGCTGATTATTTTCAACGTATTTTTGGTGTTCACCCACTGGCCGGGATTTGTCAACGAGACCACCTCCAACGAGGCGTTCCACTTCGGCGCCCACATCCTGCTGGTAGCGACCTCGCTCTTGATGTGGTGGCCGGTCCTCAGTCCCATGCCCGAGTTGCCGAGGCTATCGATGCCGGGCCAGATGCTCTACCTGTTCGGGCAGACGATCGTACCCACGGTCCCGGCGTCGTTCCTTACGTTTGGCGAGTACCCTTTGTACCGGTCGTACGCCGAAGCGCCCAGGTTGATCTCGGGATTTAGCGCGGTTGCCGATCAGGGTGTGTCGGGCCTGATAATGAAGGTGGGCGGCGGTCTGCTACTTTGGACGATAATTGCCGTACTTTTCTTCAAATGGGCCGCCCAGCAGGAGTCGGGTACCCCGGATGCCACAAAGTGGCAAGACCTCGAAAGGGAGTTGAACAAGGTGGAGACGCGATGAGTGACGACAAGATGCGGGACCGGCTGATCCTTCCCATCCTTATTCCGGTGGGAGCACTGGCCTTTGTCCTGTTCCTGGCGTTGGTCATGTCCCAGATCCTGCTGAACGTACCGGCAGAGATCGCCACCTCGGTAGCGATAATGACGGCCATCAACTTGCTTGTCGCATTCAGCGTGATGGCAGCCAAACCGAGCGCCGGGAAACCCCTCGCGATGTTCCTGGGGATCATCGCGGTGGTCCCGCTGGTTTTGGGTGGGGCTGCGGCTGCCGGTGTCGTTAGCTTTCCCGAAGAGGAGGGCCACGGCGAAGAGATTGTGAAGGTTGACTTGGTTGCCGATAACCTGGCCTTCGAGCAGACGGAACTCTCTATCCCGGCGGACAAAGAATTCATCATCGCCTTCGACAACAAAGAAGCCCAGCCCCACAACGTTTCCATCCTGGAGGCAGCGGGTTCCACCAACGCCTTGTTCCGGGGTGCCATCATCACCGGCCCCAAAGAAGTCGAGGAGAAGGTAGATCCCATCGCCGCCGGCGAGTACTACTTTCAGTGCGACGTTCACCCCACGATGAACGGGAAAGTGATTGCGGCAGAGGGTGAGTCGTCGGGCGGCGAAGTTCCCGCTGGAGAACATTGATCTCCGGTCTCCCGACCGCTGAAGTAGCCCGATGACCCGTTTTCAGAAGCTCGCATCGGCCACTACCGTGATGGCCATGATCCTGGTAATGGTCGGCGCTGTGGTGCGCGCCTCCGGATCGGGGCTCGGCTGCCCGGACTGGCCCCGTTGCCACGGTAATTGGATTCCCCCGTTGGAGAAGACGGCCATCATCGAGTACAGCCACCGATTGGTGGCGTCGATCGTGGGCTTCCTGGTCCTGGCCCTGGCGGTAGTCGCCTGGCTGAAGCAGCGGACGAGGCCCGCGGTGTTCTGGCCTTCGCTGCTCGCTCTGGTGGCGGTCATCATCCAGGCCGGCGTCGGCCGCCAGGTGGTGCTCGACGAGCTTCACGCCGACACGGTGGTCCTTCACTTCTTCTTGTCGCTGACTCTGGTGGGGCTGCTGGCCACCGCCACGGTGAACAGCTTCCACTCCCGCGGGGGAGGGTGGGATCGGGTGTCCCGGCTGGCCGCGTGGACCACGGCAGCGGCGTTCATCGTCCTGATGGTGGGTGCTTCGGTGGTCCAGCAGCGGGCCGGAGCGGAAGTGTTTTCCGATTGGCCGTTGATGAACGGCTCGCTCCTACCGCCCGACGGCGCCAAACCCCTGTTGCACTACACCCACCGGCTGGTTGCCGCGTTGTTGGGTGTGTCCATCGGTCTGCTCGCTTACCGCATCACCAAGCGGGACCCCAAGGACCGCACGTTGCTCATGCTCGGTCACGGCGCGTTTGCGCTCTGGTTGGTGCAGGTGCTTCTGGGCGGGTTCAATGTCCTGTCGGGTTCGGCGCCGTGGACCATTGTGGGCCACGTCCTTACCGGTGAGTTGTTGTGGGTGGCGCTGGTGTCGTTGAGTATCCTCGCCTACCGCAAGGGCGGGGTGGCCGCACCTGCGGGTGGGAGGGAAGCGGAGGGTGCCGGGGCCAAGGGTGGCGGAGGCGGCCGGATCAAGGCCTACTTCATGCTCACCAAACCCCGGATTATCGAGTTGCTGCTGATTACCACGGTCCCTGCGATGATCGTCGCCCAGCGGGGATGGCCGGCGCCTTGGCTGGTGCTGGCGACCCTCGTCGGTGGAAGCATGGCTGCCGGATCGGCCAACTGCATCAACTGCTATCTGGATCGTGACATCGACGAAAAGATGCAGCGGACGTCGATCAGGCCCCTGCCGAGTCACGATGTAACCCCGGCCAACGCCCTCAGGTTCGGGGTCATCCTGGGAGTTGTCAGCTTCATCTTCATGGCGTTGACAATCAACATGCCTGCGGCCTGGTGGTCGCTGGCCGCCATCCTTTTTTACGTCTTTGTCTACACGATCGGGCTCAAGAGATACACGCCGTCCAACATCGTCATCGGAGGGGCGGCGGGGGCCGCTCCCGCGTTGATCGGGTGGGCGGCGGTCACCGGCGATGTCGGCCGTCCGGCCTGGGTCCTGTTCGCAATCATCTTCTACTGGACGCCCCCGCACTTTTGGGCGCTGGCGCTGAGGTATTCGGATGACTACAAGGCGGCAGGCGTGCCGATGCTTCCGGTGGTCCGGGGCGTTCAGGAGACGACGCGCCAGATTGTCCTTTACTCGGTGGTGCTGTTTGCCGTGAGCCTGCTGATGTACCCGGTGGCCCAGCTAGGAGTCTTGTACCTGGCGTCCGCCAGCGTCATGGGCCTGGCCTTCGTGTTCTACTCCCTGCGGCTCCGCAAGAACCCGGACGGCAAGCAGGCGATGAGCCTGTTTCACTTTTCGATCATGTATCTGGTGGTGGTGTTCGTTGCGCTGGCGGCGGACGTCCTGCTGAACGTCCCGGCCATCGAGTCGATCTACCAGGTTGTGCTGGTGGCCGCCGGTACCATCTTCGTCGGCTTCTCGGCCGCTATCCTGGTTGGCGTGATCGGCTACCGCAGGCCCGAGGAGGCACCCGGGCGGTTGCGGGTGCTGGCAATCGAGGTGTTGTGGACGACGATCCCACTGGTCATGATGACCGCTCTGTTCTTGCTGTCGTGGGGTTCGGTGGCCCTGGCTTCCCACTGACCCGGATCGTCGCTACCTAGGAGGCGTCGGGCTGTAGTTCGTCGCCGGGTTTGGTTGAACCGGTCCCTATGTCCTCCAGTTCGGTTCCCGCGGTCTCGGGCAGCTTCCAGAGCATGATCGCCGCCGGGATGTTCATCAGAGCGACCATCGCCACCACGTCCCCCATATTTCCGAGCAGGGGCATCGAGGGGAACCTTTCGGCGGCGCTGGCACCGGCCAGGACTCCCACCGTGATGGGTCCGGCGATCCCGCCGATGGTCCCGAAGATCGACCGTACGAAGGCGACCGCGGTGGCCCTGAGGGCGGTGGGGAACAGTTCGGAGGCTATCGCCGCCAGGATGGGGTTCATCCCGAATCCGAAGAAGACCGCAAGCACCAGAGCCGGGAACATCAAGGTGGCGTCCGAGATCTGAAACACCGCTATCCCGAAAACCATGCCGACGAATAGGAACAGGGTGCCGGTTCTTCTCCGGCCGTATCGGTCGGCGAGCCGGCCGGCCAGGTAGTAGCCGGTCACCCCCAGCGGGTAGGCGACCCCCAGCAGCAGGGTAATGGTGGCGTCGCTGTAATCCAGGTGGACGCCCGCATAAAACGGCCACCAGGTCACCGCACCCAATAGGGCGAAGTGAGAGAAGAAGTAGAGCGCCCCGACCTTCCAGATGATCGAACGGTCGGCCTGATGAAGCAGTTGGCGGATCTTGTGGTGATTGAGCGTGGACCCCTCGGCCTTGGCCGTTGTCCATCGTTCCGTTTCTTTCAGCTTCAGCCTCAAGAAGCCGACGACAACCAGCGGGATCAGGCCTACGAGGTAGAGGATGCGCCAGCCGAGGGCGGTGTCCTTTACCAGCAGGTGCAGGACCGCAACTATGGGGAGCCCCAGCGCCCCCAGCGCCGTCAATGTTCCCAGGGCCCGGCCTCTTCGCTCGGCGGGGAACTCTTCGGTGACCATCGTGATCGCCGTGGCGTACTCCGCCAGCAGGAAGGTGCGGGCGAAGAACTGGAAGACCACGAACATGGTGAGAGTCTGCGAAGTGGCAGTCAGGCCGGTGAATATTGCGTAGAGGAAGGTCGTACCCACCAGTAGGGGCCGCCGGCCGATGCGGTCGCCGAGCATGGTGACGGCCAGCGCCCCGAAGGCGCCGAGGCCGATGGGTATGAGGGGCCCCGTGATTTGAGCGGTCTCATCGAGGGGGATATTGAACGACTCGGCCAGGTCTTTGAGGACGATCGCGCTGATCGCGGTGTCGAAACCCTCAAAGAAAGTCGCCGTGCCCAGGACGACCAGAAGGAGACGTAGGTATGAGGGGCTCCTCGTGGTGGGGGCAGGGGTCGTATTCAGAATCACAATCTTACGGCGACGGTGGCGTGCCGTGGGTGGACGGCACCGGGAGGTTGGTCGCTAGGCCTCGACGCGTCCGACGGGTGTCCGCTCCTGCGGCCGGGTTGAACGCTAGATGTAGCCGCGCAGGTGGGCGGTCTCGGCAACCCGCTGGACGGCGATGGCAAACGCCGCCTCACGCATCGAGACGTTCTGGAGCCGGGCAAAGGTGGCGACCCGGTCGTACGCGGCGACCAGTCTGGTGGTGAGACGCCGGTTGACGTCGACCTCATCCCACCGGAACTGCTGGATGTTCTGGGTCCACTCGAAGTAGCTGACGATGACGCCGCCGGCGTTGGCCAGGATGTCGGGAACGATCAGCACGCCCCGGCGGTTAAGGACCTCGTCGGCTTCGGGGGTGATGGGGTTGTTCGCTCCCTCCACCACTATGCGGCACCTCAAGCTGTCGACGTTGCCGCAGTGGATGGCCCGGCCCATAGCCGCCGGGAGCAGCACCTCTACCGGGAGGGCCAACAGATCGGCGTTGGAGATGGGCTGCGCCCGGGGGAAACCTCCCACAAATCCCGTCTCGGTGTGGTGGGCCAGCAGTTTCGGGATGTCCAGGCCGTCCTCGTTGAGGATCCCGCCTTCGACATCGGAGACTGCGATCACCTTGTAGCCCCGCTCGTGTGCAACCCGGGCGGCCCACCCGCCGACGTTCCCGAATCCTTGGATGGCTACCCGGCACTCCCCGGGAGTCAGTCCCATACGTTCGGCCGCTTCGTGCATGACGATCACGGTGCCCCTCCCGGTTGCGGCGTCCCTCCCGTAGGATCCGCCGAGGGCGATGGGTTTGCCGGTGACGATTTCCGGCGTGTAGCCGTGTCGTTTGCCGTATTCGTCCATCATCCACGCCATGACCTGGGCATTGGTATTGACGTCGGGGGCCGGGATGTCCCGGTGGCTGCCGAGGAAATGCGAGATCTGGTTGGTGTAGACGCGGGTCATCCGCTCGAGTTCGTTGACGGTTAGGTTGCGGGGGTCGACCTGGATGCCGCCCTTCGCCCCACCGAAGGGAACATCGACAACTGCCGCCTTCCACGTCATCAGGGCTGCGAGCGAACGTATCTGGTCGGCGTCGACGTCGGGGTGGAAACGAACGCCGCCCTTGTACGGGCCCCGGGCGCCGTTGTGCTGGATCCTAAAACCGGTCAGTACGTCGTGGTCCCCGTTGTCCTTGAGCAGTACCACTTGAACGGTTAGTTCTCGGTAGCTGCGGCGCAGGACCGACCGCGTGGAGTCGGGGAGTTGAATGAGGTCGGCGGCACGGTTGAAGAAATGAGTCACCGCTTCGAACGGGCTCATGTCCTGGGTTGGTTGCGCCTCCGCCAAGGCTTTCCGCAGACCTAGCTTCGGCTGCGGCTGCGGGACTCCCGCAGGTGCTTGATCTTCATCTTCATCTTGAACAAAAGGCGCTTGGCCGCGGGGAACTCCCAGGAGAGTACGGTCAGACCCAAAAATAGGACGGCGATGCCGGGTCCGGGAAGAACCAGGAGGACAAGTCCCGCCGCGATCAGTGTTGAGCCCAAAGCCAAAACCAGGAGCCGCTTGGTGTGTTTGACCGCGGATACCCGGGGCATTTCACGCGTTCGTGCCCTGTCGAACTGCTGGGTATCTTGGGGCCTCATCATTAAAGTCTAGCCTCGCTGGTTTGGGAAGAACACCGAAAGGGGTGCTGCGACCCCTAGGACGGGGCGGCGCTCCCGGCTGTTTCAGTTAATATGCGCCTATGACCGACGAAACCGAAGTATTCAGCCTGACCTCCGGGGACCGCAACCTGGGGATGGAACTCGTGCGTGTAACCGAGGCGGGGGCTATGGCCGCCGGCCGCTGGATGGGACGTGGAGACAAGGAGGCAGCCGACGGTGCTGCCGTCGATGCCATGCGCCTGATGATCGCAACCTGCCAGATGGACGGCATTATCGTCATCGGCGAGGGCGAGAAGGACGACGCCCCGTGGCTCTCCAACGGAGAGCGGGTGGGGACCGGCGTTCCTCCCGAGGTGGACGTGGCCGTAGACCCGGTTGAAGGAACCACAATTACCTCCCGCGGCATGCCCGGAGGAATCGCGGTTATCGCGGTGGCAGGCCGGGGCGCCATGTGGGACCCGGGGCCCGCGTTCTATATGAAGAAGATTGCTACCGGTCCCGAAGCCGCCGACGTGGTTGAGTTGGAGGCCCCGGTCGCCGACAACATCAAGGCAGTAGCCAAGGCCAAAGGGATCGACGTGGAGGACGTCACCGTCATCCTGATGGACAAACCCCGGCACAAGGAGTTGATCCGCCAGATCCGCGAAGCGGGCGCCCGGATCCGGCTTATCACCGACGGTGATGTTGCGGCCGGTCTTTCGGCGGCCACCAACCGGAGCGGTGTCGACCTGTTGCTGGGCACCGGCGGCACCCCGGAGGGGGTGATCACCGCGGCGGCGATCAAGGCGCTGGGCGGATGTCTGCAGGGACGCCTCGACCCCCAGAGCGATGGGGAGCGGCAGGACCTCATCGACGCCGGATACGACCTGACCCAGGTCCTGAATCAGGACGAGTTGTGCGTGGGTGACTCTTTCTTCGCCGCCACCGGGATCACCGGCGGGGACCTTCTCCCGGCGGTCCAGTACCGGGCGGACGGTGCCACCACCCATTCGCTGGTTATGAGTTCCAGGTCCGGTACGGTGCGGACGATCACCGCAGAGCACCAGTGGACCAAGCTCATGAAGTACTCGGGAATCCACTACGACTGACATGCGGGGACGAAATGTGCCGGGGATTCCCCCCGCACGTCCCCGGATCTGAATGTCCGCCGCCGATTCGTCGCCCCCGGCACCCCGGGCTCTTCTGATAGACGCCGCCAGTCTGATCTACCGGGCGTTTTTTTCAACGCCGGACTCGGTTACCGCCCCCGACGGGATGCAGGTCAACGCCGCCTACGGCTTTTTGAACATGCTGGCCCGGCTGGTGCAGGACCGGAACCCGGATCTGTTGGTGTGCGCCGACGATGAGGACTGGCGGCCTCAGTGGCGGGTGGACCTCATCCCCAGCTACAAAACTCACAGGGTAGGAGTGCCCCAACCACTCCTAGATGCCCAGATACCCGTTATCTACCAGGTCCTTGAGGCCGCCGGTGTCCCCACCGCCGGCGTGCCCGACTGGGAAGCCGAAGACGTCATCGGCGCGTTGATCCCCCGCTGTCCCGGCCGGGTTGAGATCGTCTCCGGGGACCGGGATCTCTTCCAATTGGTGCGGGACCCCGACGTCGTCATCCTGTATCCCCTCCGGGGGGTCTCTGAATTGTCGTTGATCAACGAGCGCTACATAGAGAAGAAGTACGGCATTCCCGGCCGGGCCTACGGCGACTACGCGATCCTGCGGGGCGACTCCTCGGATGGCTTGCCCGGCGTACCCGGCGTCGGTGAAAAGACGGCCCAGGCGCTGATCAGCAAGTACAAATCGTTGAGTGCGGTACTGGAGGCGGCGATGACCGGGGACGGCGCCGGTGCGTTGGGCAAAGTCCGCCGGGGCCTGGATTACGTCGACCGGGCGGCCCAGGTGTCCTTGATTTCCGACGAGGCACCGGTTGGCGAGGTGGACATGGCACGCCCCAGCGGTTCGTCGTCGCCCGAACTCGAAGCGCTGGCGAAGAGGTACGGCTTGAACAACCCGGTCGACCGGCTGCTGACCGCCCTCAGGCGGTAGGCAAGCCGATGGGAGCGACGTCAAGCCGGCGGTAGATCTTGCTGGGGGTCAGCTTGGGCTTGTTGCAGCTCTCCGGTCTCAGCGGGCCCTCATCGACCTCGAGGAGCACGCCGACTTCCCCTGAAGGCGAGTCGAAGGTGACCCGATAGCGACCCGCCCCCAAGTCGGCCCTCCCCGCCGGCCGCAGGTCATCGATGCCGGTGATGTTTTCCCGACGGCGGACCAGATAGTCGGCGGCCTGGGTGACCCCGTCGAATGCGGAGCGTCCCCGGTAGCCGTCCAGGGTTAGGCGCCCGTCCCGGTAGGCGTCGACGATCTGTTGGGCGTTGCCCGCTTCGACCTGCCCGTAGAAAAGGGCGTGGGGGAAGATGGCAAGGTTGGCCGCGAAGCGGTGGCCGCCCTGGTGGGAGGACTCCCACAGGCCGTGGCAGGTATCGTCGACGGCGTTTTCCGCCCACATGCGGATGAGTCGCCGGCCGTACTCCGCGCAGCAGGGGTCCCGCCGCCCGTGGGTGCAGATTGCCCAAAGGGGACCGGCGGGCTCGCCGAGCCCCGGGGGTAGGGGACGGCTCAACACATCCAGGTCGACGGTTAGCAGTTCCGCGGGGTTCGCCATCTCCAGCCGCTCCATCCACGTCTCAGACTGGGCGGACCGGGCCAAAAAGCAACTCCGGGCTCCGCCGGATGATCGGCCGGCGCCCCGCCTGATCAGCATGATCCGAAACCCGTGCTCCTTGGAGAGCCGGTTCAACTCGGCCCCGACCTCCGGGTCGATGGCGCTTGTGGTCAGCGCATCCGGCCCCCAGGCGCCGGGCTGCTCAAGCAGGACCCACGCCTGGGAATGAGGCGCAGTGCCGAAGAGCGGCTCGTCCTGCTCCCTGGCGATGGCCGAGCAGCGGTGTCGGGGGGTTGTGGGTTCCATCCGCGAATTATCCTCTCAGGAGCCAAGACGGACCAACGACAGTATGTAATCCCGTAACATTGATGCAGCGACACTCAAGTTTTGGTTGCAAACGCAACCATCCGGGAATATAGTTGCGACAGCAACGTTCTACCTCTTACGAAACCAGAGAGGAATCCCGATGAGTGAAACCGCGACGCAAACCCTGCCCCTTCTGCCGTTGAAGGAAGGCGTAATTCTGCCTCACATGGTAGTTACCATCTCGGTTGACTCCGACAGCAGCGACGAAAGCTTCGAAGCGATCGCAGCCGCCCGCCGGGCCGACGGAATGGTGTTGCTGGTGCCGCGGGTCGAAGGGCAGTATGCCCGTATCGGCACCGTCGGCAAACTGGAAGACAACCCACAGGGCGCAACGACGCCGGGCGGCGAAGAGGTTTATATCGTTCGCGGCCTGTACCGGGCAGTCGTCGGAACCGGCGTTCCCGGTGACGGGGGCAACGCCACCTGGGTTGAGGCGGCCTCGGCCGAAGACCCCCACATCTACCCGCCCGAAGTCCACGAGTTGGGCAAAGAGTACCGGGCCCTGGTGGAGAACATCCTGGAGATGCGCGGGGAGCGCGGCGTGGCCCGATTCCTCCGCGGCATCACCAACCCGGGACATCTGGCCGACACCTCCGGCTACTCGCCGTACCTGACCTTTGATCAGAAGAAGCAGATCCTGGAGACGGTCGACGTCAAAGAGCGGCTGGAGCAGTTGCTGGTCTGGAACCGCGACACCCTGGCCGACTTCTCCCTGAAGGACAAGATCCGCACCGACGTCGCCGAAGGGATGGAGAAGACCCAGCGCGAGTTCTTGTTGCGCCAGCAGATGGAGGCCATCCGTAAGGAGTTGGGCGAAGAGGGCGACGACGTGGTTGCCGAGTACCGGGAGAAGTTCTCCAAGATCGAGATGCCCGACGACGTCCGCAAGGAGGTCAACAAGGAGTTGGACCGCCTGGAGCGGACCAGTGCCCAAAACCCCGAGCAGGGCTACATCCGCAACTATCTCGACTGGATGAGCGATCTGCCGTGGGGCACCCGCTCAGACGACAACTTCGACATCAACGAGGCGCGTGCCGTCCTGGACGCGGACCACACCGGCTTGGACGACGTCAAGGACCGGATCATCGAGTTCCTGGCGGTCAAAAAGCTCAGGGATTCCCGGGGCATGGGCGCCGTCCAAGGACGGGGCCTGGGCGCCATCATCACGTTGGTCGGTCCGCCGGGGGTGGGTAAAACTTCGCTCGGCGAGTCGGTTGCCCGTGCCATGGGCCGCAAGTTCGCCCGGGTGTCTTTGGGAGGCATCCACGATGAGGCGGAGATCCGTGGACACCGGCGAACCTATGTCGGCGCACTTCCCGGCCGCATCGTCAGGGCCCTGAAGGAAGCGGGCACCAAGAACCCAGTGATCATGTTCGACGAGATCGACAAGGTCGGGGCGGACTGGAGGGGCGACCCGTCGTCCGCTCTGCTCGAGGTGCTGGACCCGGCGCAGAACCACTCGTTTAGGGACCACTACCTGGATGTCGACCTGGACCTGTCCGAGGTGCTGTTCATCCCCACCGCCAACGTGGCGGAGACCATCCCCGGCCCGCTGTTGGACCGGATGGAGATCGTGCGGTTGGACGGCTACACCGAACAGGAGAAGTTGGGCATCGCCAGGCACCACCTGGTCCGGCGCCAGGTCGAACGCAACGGCCTGAACGACGGCGAAGTTGTCCTGACCGACGACGCCCTGCTGAAGGTCATCGGCGACTACACCCGGGAAGCCGGTGTGCGGAGCCTGGAGCGGGAGATCGGCAAGATCCTCCGCAAGGCTGCGACCAAGATCGCTGCCGGGACCGTAAAGGCGCCCTTGGAGATCGACGCAGACCAGGTGAAGGAGTACCTGGGACGCATCAAGTTCCACTTCGAGGCCGCCGAACGGACGGGAGTGGCAGGGGTTTCCACCGGGCTGGCGGTCACCGGGCACGGCGGGGACGTCCTGTTCATCGAGGCCACCGAGATGGCGGGAAAGCCGGGCTTGACCCTGACCGGTCAGCTGGGTGACGTCATGAAGGAGTCGGCACAGATCGCTCTCTCCTACGTGCGGAGCCACGCTGAGGAGTTGGGCATCGAGGGTACCTTCGAGAATCGCAGCTTCCACCTGCACGTTCCTGCAGGGGCGGTGCCCAAGGACGGCCCGTCGGCAGGGACCGCCATGACCACGGCCCTGGTGAGCCTGCTCACCGGGCGCCCGGTTAAGGGGACGGTTGCGATGACCGGCGAGGTGACGCTGCAAGGCAATGTGTTGCCGATCGGCGGCGTGAAGCAGAAGCTGCTGGCTGCCCACCGGGCGGGAATGAAGGACGTGATCCTTCCTTACCGCAACGAGGCGGACCTGGACGATGTGCCGGAGAGCGTTCTGAAGGAGTTGAACGTGCACCTGGCGAAGAGGATCTCCGAGGTCCTCGCCATCGCCCTGGAGCCCAAGCAGCAGGACGCAGTCGAAGCAGCGTAAACAGGTAGCAGCAAACAATCCCCGCCCGGGACTGGGACCCGGGCGGGGATTTTTGTGTCCTCTTGCACCTGAAGCCACCACCCCGGCTTCACCAGCGGGCGGCGGACTCCAACAGGAGGCGGCTCACGCTCTCAATCTGCGGACCCGGACCGGGTCTGGTGGCCAGGAACATCGTCCGTGCGGGGCACGGGTCGGGATCGACGAGCGTTACCAGCTTGCCCGAGGCGAGTTCTTCCCGGCACAGGTACCGGGGGAGCACGGTATAGCCCGCACCGGCCACGGCCAGCGCCAGGATGCCCCGCAGGTCCGGTACCACCACCGATGGGCTTGCCTCCGGTGGCGCGCCGAATACGGTATTGAAGAAGCTGCGGATCAAGGGCATTTCGTCGGAAAAGGCGAGCATCGGCTGATCGGTGGGGGGCGGGGGGCCTGCATCGGAGCGCTCGGCCGCAACCATCACGAACTCCTCGGTGAACAGCGGTGTGACGTCCAGATCGTCGCCCTCCGGCCCGACGGTTGCGATCAACAGGTCGAAGTTGCCGGCCCGCAGACCGGCCAGCAGGAGTTCGGCCGGCCGCCCAAGCGTGACCTGCAGGTCCAGTCCCTGTTGGATCCTGCCGGCGAGCGCCGGCAGCACGCAGGCGGCGGTGAATTCCGGGGGTCCGGCGAGCCGGAGCCGGAAGCCGCTTGTTGCTTTCGAGGGCGTCAACGTAGTCCCCTTCGGATTGGATACGCCGGATTGTCTCACCCCGGTCCTATGGTGGGACCATGTCCCGTTTGATTGCCCGCCTAAAAGGAGCTTTGCTCGTTGCCGCCCTGCTGGCGGCGGGCCTCTGGTACCTTTCCGAGAACCCGCCGGTGGGGGCGGCGGTCGCCGGGGTGGTCGGGGTCGGGCTGGCCTGTTCTTTGGTGTTCCGGGTCGTCGGGTCGAGGTTCGCCCGGCGCCGGCTCAGGACCTTGGGAGACCTCCTCAGCCTGTCCCCGGCTGAGTTCGAGGAATCCGTGGCGGGACTCCTATCGCGGGCGGGCTGGCGGCGGGTAACCGTTGTCGGGGGGTCCGCAGACCTGGGCGTCGACATCGAGGGATTCGACCGGCGCGGCCGGTCGCTTGTTGTGCAGTGCAAACGGCACGCTCCGGGGGTCGCCGTCGGATCGGCGGTGGTGCAGAGGTTCCTCGGGTCCATCACCCACGCCGGGGCCGACCGGGGAATCCTGGTAACCACCTCCCGCTTCTCCGCTCCTGCGATCGAACTGGCTCAGCAGCACGGGATCGAACTTTGGGATGGCGAGGCTCTGGTGAAGTTGATGCAAGGGGGATCCGTACCCGGCCGGGTTTGAAACCAGGGCCGGTACCGGCCGGTCAGGTCCCGGTCTTGAGCCGCACCGTTTGACGCTGGGGGTCCGCTTCCAGGACCCGGCTGAGCGCCTTGATCATTACCGCCGCCTCTTGGGAGGTGACGTACCTGGCGAAGTACACCTCAACCCCCTCAGCGGCCACTGGTCGCGCCACTTGGAGGACGGACAGGCCCTGGCGGGTCAGTCCGGCAAAGCAGACTCGTGCGTCGTCTAGGCATGAGTGCCTTTCCACCAGCCCGGAACGTTCCATCCGATCTATAAGTCGGGTGATCCCGCTCTTGCTGAGGCTGACCGACTCCGCCAGTTGTTTCATTGACATTCGGCCGGCGGGTGTCGAGCTGAGCTGCGCCAGCACCTCGTACCAGGTGAGCTGGATGCCGACCCGCTCCTGCAACTCCCGATCCAGCCGGTCCACCAGGAGGGCGCAGCTTTTCAGGAAGATCGGGAACGCTGCGCGAGCCTCGGGGTGATCGGTGGTGGACACACTCCAATCATAGATGCTGGTAGTTGCGATCGCAACGAAATTATCTGCGTCGCACCCCCCGGCCGCACGGGTTTGCTTCGGCCGGGTCGCCGGTAAAGGTGTGGGCGGTTTTTTCGAAAGGCTGACCGCATCCCTGCCGGGTGAGACTATTCCAGGGACCGCCCTGGACCCTCGCCCAGGCTGTGCCCGCCGTCAGATAGGTGAGATAGAAGCCGAGTTCTCCGACCGATGCCACGGTCCGGCTGTGTACTGCCTCATGCCGCGCCAGCGAGTCCGTCATGCACCGGTCGCCGTCGAAGCACCGGTTCTGGCACCAGGCCACTGCACCCAGGGCAAGTGCGCTGCCGCCCGGTCCGACGTCGATGAACAACATGCCCCGGCGGAAGTCCGGCCCCCGCTTGCGGGTGCGGATGGCCGCGGCCGCTACCAGACCGGCCGTCGTGGCGATGGGAGACCTGAGCCACTTGATGACGAAGCTCACGACCCAGCGAGCCGGCGATTCCGAGTTATCCAGGGACGGCGTGAGGCCGGCGCCCAGAACCCCCGTGATGCAGACCACCCAGGCCGCCGCGGGAACCGGGGGCAGGTTTAGGCCGGGTGCCGGGTGGGTCATCCGGATCAATACCGACCATTGGACTAGGGCGAGCGGGCCACCGATGAGTCCGGACAGGATCCACAGGATGCGCTCGTCGGAGGTCCGGACCCGGTTGGTTTGCGCTCCCACCGCTCCCAGAACACCGCCCAGGACGTAGGCGGCCGCCAACGGGGTCAAAGGGGGCCGGGGTCAATCACAGCTTGGCTATGGGGATTGGGTTGTACCGGGGCCCCCACCTGGGCGCCCCGTTGCCCGAGAGTTCCAGAAGCCGCAGTGCCCGGGCTCTTTGGCCCCGGTACGGTTCCAGCAGTTCCAGCATGCGCGCGTCGTCACCCCGGGGTTCGCCGGCCAGGTTCCAGCTGACCAGATTCGGCAGGTGGAAGTCGCCCACGCTGACCGCATCAACGTCGCCCAGAGCCTGACGGGCCACCTCCGCCACCGTCCACGGCCCGATGCCGGGGACCTTCGCCAGTACGGCCTTGGCCCCATGCGTGGTTGCGGACGCCAGCGAGTCAAGGTTGTTGGCCATCGAAGCCACCCTCAGCAGCGTGTCGGCCCGGCGCTTCTCGATGCCGAAGGGGTGGAAATCGTAGTAGCCGAGGCCGGCCAGGACCCGCGGGTCCGGCGGGAGCATGAGTCCGTGGTCCCCGGGGGCCGGTTCCGAGTAGCGGTTGACGAGTTGCCGGTAGGAGCGCCAGGCTTCCCGGCCGGTCACCTTTTGCTCGATCACCGAACACAACGCGGCTTCGGCTACCGCTCCGGTAGCCCCGAACCGCAGCCCGGGGTGCCGGGCGTGGAGGTCCCGTATTAGCGGGTGGTGGGGGGTAAATCGCTCCGGCAGGTCGTCGAGGCCGACCAGCGCCTCGGACCGTTCCAGGATCCAGTCGGCCCCCGGGCCCCAGGCCGAAACCCCGATGTCGTGGCCGGTCCGGTAAAAGTGGGCGGTCGCCGGCCCCTGGGGGGTCCGGGTGGCTCGCCAGACCTCGCCGCCCGCCAGTCGCACGGTGGGGTCGCCCTGCCCCCGGCGAAGCGGGCGCAGCGTGCAGCTAAGATCGAGGGGACCGGGGGAGCGTAGGACCCGGTTCATTCGACGGATCGTACTGAGGGGAGGAACACCATGCCGGACGGACACGGCCAGCCTCTGACCGACGCCGAGGCGTTCGAGGCGCTGCCCGAAGAGGCGAAGGATGAGATCCGGGTGGATTTGGCTCGCCTGCAGGCGAACCTTCCCATCGGGGAGATCATGCACGACGAGCCGGTTGGGATCGGCGCCACCTCCACCGGATTGCTGGTAATCAAAACTGCCCACGCAGCTTACCAACTGATTGAGGACGGATCGACGGTAAAGGTAAGTGGGGGGCCCAACGGCGTGGTTGTGAAGACCTACCGCACCGGTGAGCTTGTCGACAATCCAAAGGGCTACGAACCGGCCTAACCAAGTGGTGTAATTCTGATTACAGAGTTACAATTGTCCTGACAGAGGAGGTTGTAATGGCTGAAATCGATGAGATTCAGGGTTGGTTCTCCGGCCGGATACCCGATGGGCTTTATCAAGCTGCCCCGGAGGTGACCCACGACCGGGAAGAGGTGCTGATCATCGGGCGGATCGCCGAGCCCAAGCTGGCCGACGACGCCGGCCCCGACGCTGCGGCCGCGGCCCGGGCGGGGAGGATCAACCAGCACCGCGAAGACACCCGCCGGGAGCGGATGAAGATTGCCTCGGAGGCGGAGACCCGTTTCGGCAAAAAGGTCTCATGGGGGGTGCGGTGCGGCGAGGATGAGGTCTTGTTCACCAACCTCAGCATGCCGGTGATGACCCGGCTGAGGATGCCCGAACGGCAGGTGCTCGACCGCCTGGTGGAGGCCGGGGTGGCCAAAAGCCGCAGTCACGCCCTTGCCTGGTGCGTACGGCTCGTCGGGCAGAACCAGCAGGAGTGGCTGGACAACCTGAAGGACGCTCTCTCTCAGGTCGAACAGGTCAGGGCCTCCGGGCCGAGCGTTTAGCCGACCGGGGAGGTCGGAGAAACCCGATCTCCGATCTCCCGTAGGTCTATCCTGGATAGCACAGCCCTGAAGATGGGCGGGGCCCCGGGGGACGCCAGGTAATGCCAAAGCTGGACAGTGCGCAATTCGGTCCTAACTTGTGGCTCATGCAGGAGATGCACGAGCAATATCTCAGGGATCCGGAGTCGGTGTCGGAGGCGTGGCAGGAGTTTTTTGCCGACTACTCTCCCGGTGACCATCAGGCACGGCCGCCGGCACCCCAGGTACCCGAAACCCTCTTAGAAGCCCCGGAGACGGCGTCCGTCGTGTCGACCCCCGCCTCACCCAACGGGCAAGCGGGAATTCCCCTTTCGCGGTCCGACGCGGTGCTCGCCGGCCGTATGGAAGACAGCCTCAGCGTGCCCACCGCCACCTCGGTCCGGGTTATCCCCGCCAAGCTCCTGGAGGTCAACCGCAACATCCTGAACAACCACCAGGCCCGATCGCGCAGCAAGAAGGTCAGCTTTACCCACCTGCTTGGCTGGGCCGTGGTCCAGGCGATCTCCAAGTACCCGGGGATGAACACCTCGTACGCCGAGAGGGAAGGCAAACCTTATGCCGTCCACCACCCCGAGTTAAATTTCGGCCTGGCGGTCGATATCAGCCAAGATGACGGCTCCCGCAGTTTGTGGGTTCCCAACATCAAGGGGGCCGGACGGCTCTCGTTCGCCCAGTTCTTCGCCGCCTACGAGGACCTAATCCGCAAGGTTCGCTCCCGGCGGATCACTCCGGGCGATATGGAGGGCACCACGGTAACTCTGACCAACCCGGGCATGCTCGGAACCGCTCAATCGGTACCCCGGCTCATGGAGGGGCAGGCGGCCATCATTGGGGTCGGCTCCATCGGCTTCCCGGCGGAGTATCAGGGAGCGGATCCGAGCATGCTGGCCGACCTGGGGATTGGCAAGGTGGTCACCCTGACCAGCACCTACGACCACCGCGTGATCCAGGGGGCCCTGAGCGGCGAGTTCCTGGCCGAGGTACAACGCCTCCTCATGGGTGAGGACGGTTTCTACGATGAAATCTTCCGCAGCGTAGGCGTCCCCTACGTTCCCGTGCAGTGGCGCATCGATCGCAACCCGGCCCGCAACAGCGAACAGGCGGACGCCAAACAATCCCGGGTGCTGCAGCTCATCAATATCTACCGGGTGAGGGCCCACCTGCTGGCCGACCTGGACCCCCTCGACGCCGATCCGCCCAAGATGCCGTCCGAACTGGACCCTGCCACCTACGGCTTCACAATCTGGGACCTTGACCGCAAGTTCGCCACCGGGACGTTGTCGGTCACCACCCAACTGAATCGCCGGGCCACCGACGGGGGGCGCCCCGAAACCCTGGGTCACATCCTCCAGGTCCTGCGGGATGCCTACTGCCGGACCGTCGGCATCGAGTACATGCACATCTCCAACCCGGCGGAAAAAAGTTGGATCCAACAGCGCGTGGAGGGTACCGACATCCAACTTGATCCCCACGACCACGACCGGATCCTGGCCAAGCTCAATGAAGCGGAGGCATTCGAAGCTTTCCTGCACACCAAGTACATCGGCCACAAACGTTTCAGTCTGGAGGGTGCCCTCAGCCTGATCCCGATGCTGGACGCGGTGCTGGACGCCGCAACCCGGGCGTCGATGGAGGAGTCGGTGATCGGCATGGCCCACCGGGGCCGGCTGAATGTGCTGGCCAACATAATCGGCAAGAGTTACACCCAGATCTTCAAGCAGTTCGAGGGTGACATCGACCCCGAGTCAGTCCACGGTTCGGGCGACGTGAAGTACCACGTGGGGGCGGCGGGCCGCTACATCAACCCCCAGGGTGTCTCGATGCCGGTTTCCGTGGTTTCCAACCCCAGCCACCTTGAGTCGGTGGATCCGGTGGTCGAAGGGGTCGTCCGGGCCAAGCAGGACGCTTTGAACCGGCCGGAGGAGTTCGGGGTGCTGCCGGTACTGGTACACGGCGACGCGGCGTTCGCCGGCCAGGGGGTGGTCGCGGAAACGCTCAACCTGTCCCAGCTGCGCGGGTACCGGACCGGCGGGACGGTTCACATCATCGTCAACAACCAGGTGGGCTTTACGGCCACCGCCGGGGAGACCCGTTCCAGCACCTACGCCAGCGACGTCGCCAAGATGATCCAGGCCCCCATCTTTCACGTGAACGGCGACGACCCCGAGGCGTGTGTCCGGGTAGCCCGCCTGGCGTTCGAGTACCGTCAGGAGTTCCACAAAGACGTGGTGATCGACATGTGGTGCTACCGCAAGTGGGGCCACAACGAGGCCGACGAGCCGTCTTACACCCAGCCGCTCATGTACAAACGAATCGCCTCCCGGCGGTCCGTGCGCAAGCTGTACACCGAGTCGTTGCTCTACCGGAACCGCCTGACCCTGGAGGAGGCGGAGGGGGCGCTGGAGGACTTCAGATCCAAGCTGCAGGGGGCATTCAACGCCTTGCACGAGCCACCGGAACAACTTGAACCCGTGCCATCGCCTGCCCAGATGAAGGCGCCGGAGTCCGTCGGCCTGGCTACTCTCAGTCAGGTGCTTGAGATCATCGGCCGGGTGCCGGAGGACTTCGCCCTACACCCGAAGCTGGCCAAGCTCCTAAAGGCCCGCAGCCGGGCGCTGGTGGACGACCACATCGACTGGGCGGTGGCGGAAGCCCTCGCCTTCGGGTCGCTACTCATCAACGGGATCTCCATCCGGATGGCGGGCCAGGATTCCCGCCGCGGGACGTTCAGCCAGCGCCACGCGGTGTTGATCGACCAGGAAACCGGAGCCGAGTACACGCCGTTGATGCGGGTCGGCAAGCAGGGGGCCAAGTTCCTCATCTACGACAGCATGCTCTCCGAGTTCGCCGCCCTCGGCTTCGAGTACGGCTACTCGACGGCGGCCGACGACTGCTTGACCATCTGGGAGGCCCAGTTCGGGGACTTCGCCAACGGGGCGCAGGTGGCCATCGATCAGTTCATAGCCGCGGGCGAGGACAAGTGGCAACAGACCAGCAACCTGGTGATGCTCCTCCCGCACGGGTTCGAAGGCCAGGGCCCGGAACACTCAAGCTCCCGGCTGGAGCGGTTCTTGGCGCTCGGTGCGGAGGACAACTACCGGGTGGTCCAGCCCTCAACTGCCGCTCAGTATTTCCACGTGTTGAGGGAACAGGGCGCCCATGCCATCCGCAAACCTCTTGTCGTTCTCACGCCCAAGTCACTTCTTCGCCTGCCGGCCGCCGCCAGCGGCGTGATCGACCTGATCTCCGGTAGTTGGAACCCGGTGCTGTCTGATGTCACCCGTCCCAACGCCGACTCGATTCGGCGCGTGATCCTGTGTTCGGGCAAGGTCTACTACGACCTGGCAACCGCCCGGGAGAAACACGGCATCTCCGGTCTGGCACTGGTCCGTGTGGAGCAGCTTTACCCCTTCCCGGTGGATGAGATCGCCGAGGAGCTTCACCGCTACGATGGTGCCGAGGTGCTATGGGTCCAAGAGGAGCCGGAGAACATGGGGGCCTGGCGGTACATGCATATGAAGTTTGCGGACCACTTCAAGGTGCCTTTGCTCTGCCGGACCAGACCAGAAAGCGCCAGCCCGGCATCGGGGAGCGCCAGGGCGCACGAGTGGGAGCAGGAGCAACTCATCGGCTCCGCTCTCGCCGGCCTCGCCGAGTAGCCGAAGGAGCCCTCGATCAACCTCAATCACTACAAGTTTCATTCTGAATGGACGGTGCCGGCCAGCTTCGACGCCACCTTCAGTGCCCTCAAGGACCTGCGGACCTATGCCAAGTGGTGGCCCGAAGTAAAAAGCGTGATCCCGGTAAGCGAAGAAAAGGCGGTGCTGCTGATCATGGGCCTGCTGCCGTACGCGTTGGAGTTCCTGATGGAAAAACTGACAGAGGACCCCGAGGCCGGGGTGCTCAGCGCTCAGATGACCGGAGACTTGATCGGGTTCTCCAGCTTTAAGGTCCAGCCGGAGGGAGACGGCTGTCGGTTGATCTACGACCAGGAAGTGGATGTAAGCAAAAGGCTGCTGCGGATCCTTGCCCCGGTCGCCCGGCCCATCTTCAGGCTCAACCACCGGCTGATGATGCACCGGGGGGAGAAGGGCCTGCGAGAGTTCCTAGCGGCGAAGGTTTGAGCCTGCGCCGGCGGGCCTCGTTGGCCGGTCTGGTGCTGATGATGGCGGGTGCCGGCGCCATCCACTTAAAAAAACCCGAGCTCTACACCCCGATGGTCCCCCGGATGTTGGGCCATGCCGAGTTCTGGGTGTTTTGGAGCGGCATTTCGGAGATGGTCGCCGGGGTCCTGCTCGTGATTCCCAAGTCCAGGCGGTGGGGGGCGATCTTGACCATGGCGATCCTGGTGGCCGTCCTCCCGGCAAACGTCCAGATGGCTATCGACGGTGGCCGGCCGGGCGGCGGGTGGTTCGCCGGGTCGACCTTGATGTTGTGGCTCCGCCTACCGGTCCAGCCGTTCCTGGTCTACTGGGCGTGGGGCTTCGCCAAGCAGAAACCGCAGGAGTTTGAGGCGATCACGGCACCCTAAGCGGTGAGGTTGCGAAACTTTAGCTTGAGGCCTTGTCCTTGAGTTGCGGTTCGGCGAAGCCCGGCGTCTCCTGGAAGGTTGTGTTCTTGGGGCCCATGACCTCCTCCACCGGCTTCACGCCGTCCATGTAGGACTTGGCGTTGTTCCAGAACCCCGAAGACCGGTCCTCGGCGGCCTTGACGCATTCCGGGCATGGGCTCGGGCTGCCCTTGTCGTCAAATTTGCGTTGTCCGTGCCTGCACGTTTCCGACTTCAGGACTGCGTTGATCTCCTTCTGGGCGCGGGCGGCGGCGGCCAGGAATTCGGGATCGTCCAACATGGCGCAACTCCTTTCCGGGTAGAGCAAGCTACGCGGTAAACCATACGCCCGCCTGCGCCTCAGCGCATCTTTTGCCGATCGGATTGAGGGTGCTGAAACCCGGGTGCCACTAATATCGGCTCAGGCCGAACAGGAGGTCATTTATGCGCCGTAGGAGAACCAAACTCAAACTGGTACCCAACCGCCCGGACCCCCGGTCTCATGCTGCCGTCAGGAGCTTCGAGGAGATGATCCCCGGACTGGTCGCCGGCGTGGCCCTGGCGGCAGTACTCGGTTACTGGGTGAAAAGGCGAAGGAACAATTCGCAAGACGTGGGCGTTTTGACTGCTGAGGTGAACAGCAATGGCCATGCAAAGGTGACGTTGGAAGGCCTCGATCAGTTTTCCTGAACGAAGGAGAAGGCGATTTGGAAAAGGTAGTCAAGACCGAACAGGAGTGGAAGGCCGAACTCACCCCCGAGCAATACCGCGTGCTGCGGGAGAAGGGGACCGAGCGGCCGTTCACCGGCGCCTATGTCCACAACAAGGCCGACGGGATGTATCAGTGCGGCGCCTGTGGTGCCGACCTGTTCAGCTCCGACGTGAAGTTCGACTCCGGCACCGGTTGGCCCAGCTTCACCGAGCCGGTTTCAGACGGCCGGGTGGAATTGAAGGCCGACAACACAATGTTCATGCGCCGGACGGAAGTTCTGTGCGGCGCTTGCGGCGGCCACCTGGGTCACGTTTTCAACGACGGCCCAGGCCCGAACGGCCAGCGCTACTGCATAAACTCCTGCTCGCTGCAGTTTGAAGAAAAGCCGGTTCAAAACTCTTAGGAAACCTGGTTTTGTCCCTGCGGTGTTGACCGCTATCTTGTCGTTCGATTTGGCTTAGAATCCGCTTTCTCTGCAAAGAGCGGGCGCGTAGCGCACGCCTGGTCCCGAACAACCCCGCCCCTTCCAATCCAAGGTTCCGAGGGTGCGGAACCTCGCTGGTTTCATTGGTCAGATAAGGGGAATCGATGGCTGGGCTAGACACGGCGTTGACGGAACTCTCGCGCAACTTTTACTGGTACCGGCACACCGGGTACACAGACGGGACCCAAAGGTGGGACGCCAGACAGAGCGTCGCCCCCGGGACCTTTGCCGACTACCGGTTGATGGCGGTCTCTCCCCAAGGGGTGGTCTACGCGGTTACCCCCGGCGGGGATCTCTACTGGTTTATCCACGACGGGATGGAGGACGGCTCAGCGCGTTGGAGGGGCCCCACCCTGGTCCAGGCGGGAGGCTGGGAAAGATACCGGTCGATTACGGCCTCGAGCGAGGGTGCGCTCTACGGGGTAACGCCCGACGGCGACCTCTACTACTTCAGCCACACCGGGTGGAAGGACGGATCTCCCTCATCGAAGGGGCCGATACGACTGGGGCACGGAGGGTGGGCCGACTATTCATGTGTCTTCGCCGCCGCCGATGGGGTGATCTACGGAGTCAACGCCCAAGGCGTGCTGCTGTGGTACCTGCATGAGGGCTACGAGGACGGCACCACGACCATGTGGAATGGCGGGAAAGCCCAGGTCGTGGGGACCGGGGGCTGGGATCAGTACGTGTCGGTGTTCGCCGGGGAAAACGGGACCATCTACTCCGTGACGCCAACAGGCGATCTCGCCTGGCACCGGCACGACGGTTGGCTGAAGGGTACCCAGGAGTGGGCGGCGCCGGAGGGAGGGGCGGTCGTCGGCGTGGGGGGATGGCTGGTCTACCGGTCGGTGTTTGCAGCCGGAGGCGGGGTTGTTTACGGCCTGGGCGTGGATACGGCGTCGTGGATGAGCGTGATCCCGCCCGGGCGAAGGGTCACGCAGTTCACCATCCCCGGAAGCCACGACACCGGCACGTGGAACACCGACAAGCCGCACTCGAAGTGCCAGGCCATCAGCCTCAAGGAGCAACTCCAGGCAGGTATCCGCTTCATCGATGTCCGGGTCAAGCAGGACGACAACAACGGTTCCCCCGACTTCGGGATCTACCACGGGAAGGGCAACACCGAGTGGATGCACCTGTGGTTCTCTTCCGACATAGTTGCCACCTGCAAGCAGTTCCTCTCCGACCACCCGTCGGAGACCATCATCATGTGCGTCAAGGACGAGTGGGGATCAACAGTCGATTTTGAGTCCCACCTGGAGCTGTACCTGACCGACTCGCTGTGCCTCAAGGCCCAAGACGCCCCGTCGATGGCCCGGGCGCGGGGTCGGATTGTCCTGTTCAACCGATGCGACTTCGGGACCCTGGGAATTCTTGCGGGAACCGGCTGGCCCAACGACGGCACGGGTGACGTGAACACCGGGAGCAATGTGCTGAAGGTTCAGGACGTGTACTCGTTCGGCGGGGTGACGGATCTTGGAGCCAAGGTCGACACCAAGTGGTCCTTGGTGGAACAGCATCTGAACGGCGCAAAGGGCGATACCGACGCCGGGAATTGGTGGATCAACTTCTCCAGTGCTTCGGGTGATCCGGCGGTGCTGGACCCGGTTCACATCGCCCAAGGGTGGAGCGGCCAGGACGGGGTCAACAAGAAACTCCAGTCCTACCTCGGGACGAACAACAAGGGTAATTTCGGCACCGTGATGATGGATTTTCCCGAGTTCCCGGACTCGGGCGATGTCGTCAAGCGGCTGATCCGGACCAACCTCCAGGTGGTCTGACCCGGCGCCCGGGGGAGGGCCTTAAAGTAAATCGATTCCGAACGCCCTCGCGGCGTTGGTTGTAGTCGCGTCCGCGATCTCTTGGGCGGACCTCCCGGTCGCCGCCGCCAGCGCGGCACCCACATCGGCGACGTTGCGGGGTTCGTTCGGCTTACCCCGGTGGGGGACCGGGGACAGGTAGGGTGAGTCGGTTTCGACAAGCAGCCGATCCAGAGGCACCACCCGTGCCGCCTCCCGCAGATTCTCGGCGCTTTTGTACGACACGTTCCCGGCAAAGGAGACGTAGCCGCCCATCCCCACCGCGATTTCGGCCTCCGGGGCTCCCCCGGAAAAGCAGTGGAAAATCAAGGTCTCGGGCGGGCCGGCCCGGTTCAACTGCTCGATAACCTGCGGGAACGCCTCCCGGATATGCATGACCATCGGCAATTCCAGGCGCTTGGCCAACTCGATCTGGGCGCCGAACGCCCGTTGCTGAGCCTCGGGGCCGGTGTGGTCCCGGTAATAGTCCAGGCCCACCTCGCCGATCGCAACCACCTTTGGCTGCCGTGCCAAACTGCTGATCTCGGCCTCCACGGCCTCATTGAAGCCCACCGCGTCGTGGGGGTGAATCCCCACGGTGGCGTATACATTCGGGTGCCGGGAGGCCAGGCGGACGGCTTCCCGACTGCTGGGTAGATCGGTGCCGATGGTTATCATCGTCCCCACCCCGGCACCCGCGGCCCGCTCGAGGAAGCCGGAAAGGTCGCCTGCGAGCGAGTCCAGGTGGCAGTGGGAGTCGAGCCAGATCAAGCGGGTTTTTCTACCTCGACCCTGGGGAAGATGGAGTCGCCCTTGGTCACCTTGACGCCGACCAGCGACGTCCCCGAAATTACTGATTCGGACAATGGCCGGGAGTCGACGGGTCCGATCCCAAGCTGCTCGCGGATCCGCCGGGACGCCGACGGCATGGCCGGCGAGATCAGAATCGAGATCTGCCGGATCGCCTCGCAGACCGTGTGCAGGACGGTTCCCAGGCGCTCCCGCTGGGCGGGATCTTTGGCGAGTTTCCAGGGCGCCGTGTCGTCGATGTAATGGTTGACGGCCCGGACGAACTCGAAGACGGCCCCCAGGGCGCCTGCGGGGTCCAACTTGCGCACCCGTTCATCCATCTGTTCGGCAGCCAGGACCCCAGCGGCCAGCAGGGCATCCTCCAGCGGGGTGGATTCGCCGGGGGCGGGGACCACGGCGTCGAAGTTCTTCGTGGTCATCGCCAGGGACCGGCTGACCAGGTTCCCCAGGTCGTTGGCCAGATCGGCGTTGTAGCGGGCCGTCATCGACTCCCAGGAGAACGGTCCGTCCTGCCCGAAAGTCCCTTCACGCAGGAAGTGGTAGCGATACCCGTCGGAGCCGAAGGTGTCCAACAGTAGGTGGGGAGAGATGCCGGTCAGGCTGGTCTTGGACATCTTTTTGCCGCCCACCGTTAGAAAGCCGTGGGCGAAGACCTTGCGCGGGAGGTCAAAGCCGGCGGCCATAAGAATCGCCGGCCAGATGATTGCGTGCTGGCGCAGGATGTCTTTGCCGATCAGATGCAGGTCCGCGGGCCAGGTGCGGGCGAATCGATCGGGATCGGTACCCTGCCCCACCGCCGTCGTGTAGTTCTGAAGGGCGTCGAGCCATACGTACATGACGTGGCGAGGGTCCCACGGGATAGACACCCCCCAGGAGAACGAAGTGCGGGAAATCGACAGATCCTGCAGGCCGCTGCGAACGAAACTTAAGACTTCGTTTCGCCGGATGTCGGGCTGAACGAAATCGGGCCGGGATTCGTAGAGTTCGATGAGCCGGTCGGCGTAGGCGGAGAGGCGAAAGAAGTAGTTCTCCTCCTCGATCCATTCCACCGGCCGCTCGTGGATCGGGCAGAGTCCGCCAACAATCTCGCTGGGCTGGTAAAAGGCTTCGCAGGCAACACAGTAGGGGCCGGTGTAGGTCGCAAGGTAGATGTCGCCCTGGTCGTACAACCGCTGAACCAGTTCCTGCACCGGCTTGATGTGACGGTCTTCTGTGGTGCGGATGAAGTCGTCGTATGAAATCTCCAACCGCTCCCACACCTCACGCCACCGGGGGTGGATCCGGTCGGCCCATTCCTGCGGGGAAACGCCGTTGGCCTCAGCAGCCTGGGCAATCTTTTGGCCATGCTCGTCGGTGCCGGTCAAAAAGAAGACTTGTTCGCCCGCGAGACGGTGGTACCTGACGATGAAATCGGCGTTGACCGTGGTGTAGGCATGTCCGATGTGGGGAACATCGTTAACGTAGTAAATTGGTGTCGTTACATAGAATATGTCTTTCTTGGGGGCAGACTCCGCGCTAATGTCTATGTCAGCGTCTATCGACACGTCTTTATCTGGGTAACTGGTAATGTCTATATCCATGGGGAATGGGGACTTTCTAGACCGTTTAAAAGGAGAAATATGGCGAAGCGAGCTTCCGGAGATGTATCCGAAGTGCGGATACTATCGAATGGTTTGAAGAACACAGGCATGAACCGCAAGTTGGACGTACTCGGTCGAATCGTCATTCCCGCGGAGATCCGCAAGTCACTCGACCTCAAAGAGGGCGGTGTACTGGACATCTCGCTGGAGGAGGATCGCATCATTCTCACGCCCCGCCAGGACTCCTGCGTTTTCTGCGGCAGTCGCTCAGAACTCAAGGAATACAGCGGAAGAATGATTTGCTCCTCATGCATTGTCGGATTGGACTCCCTAACAGCGTAGCGGGAGTTTCAACCCGAGGTTCACTCAGATGCGTCCGATCAGCCCCTCGTAGACGGACCGTCTCGGAGTCCCCAGCGAAGAAGCCGCCTGGGCAGCCGCCTTCGATTTGGTCATTCCCCCGTCAACGAGTTGTTGAGCCAAGGCCACCGCATCAGAAATGCTCGCGGGAAGTGTGTCTGCGCCTTCAATGACCAGTACCACCTCCCCGCGTAGGTTCTCCTCCAGTAGGAGAAGCACCTCATTTATCGTTCCTCGCAACACCTCTTCATGGACTTTTGTGAGTTCGCGGGCAACCGCTATTTGCCGGTCTCCAAAAGCCTGAAGCATCGCCTTGAGGGTAGGGCGCACCCGGCTAGGGGCCTCGAAGAAGACAAGTGTCCTCTCGTCCGCCGCCAGTTGTTCGAGCCGGGTGCGCTTCTCCCCCTGGGGTTTGGGCAAGAAGCCTTCGAAGACAAACCGGGCGGTCGGTAGCCCCGATAGGACCAGTGCGGTCGGAACCGCCGATGGGCCCGGAACCACCTCGATGGGAAGGTCGGCCTTGATGCAAGCCCGGACCAGCATGTATCCGGGATCGGAGATTGCGGGCATGCCGCCGTCGCTTACCAGTGCAACCCGGGCGCCCTGCTGGAGCTTATTGACCAGCCAGTCCGTCTGCTTGTGTTCGTTGGCCTGGTGGTACGAGGTCAGTTGGGCGTGGATGCCGTGGTGGGTGAGGAGTTTGCGGGTTCGCCGGGTGTCTTCGGCGGCAATTAGATCGACCTCGGCAAGGATACGGATCAGCCGCAGCGAGGTGTCCTCCAGGTTGCCGATTGGAGTGGCGCACACATAGAGGCGCCCGGTCATGGTTGCCGGACCAGCCTTCCCCCGACTTTGATCCCCAGCCGCTCCGCCTCCCCGATGTCCATCTCCAATGTCCATCGGGCCCTGACTGTGAAGTGGCCTATCCGGCCCGGCTGCATGGTCTGTACTCTCACCACTACTCCTTTGCGAGAGATGTGGATGACATCGATGGGGTACACCATTCCTATTGTGTGCACCTGTTTGGCCCTAAGGAGAAATCCCCGTCCGCGGCCGACGCTTGTAGTGCCCAAAAGGCCCCTGGCTCGCCCGAAGAGTCCCAGCGGCTCCCACACCTCAACAACGGCGCTCGGGTTGTCCGGATCGACTAGGAACACAGGCTTCTCCTTGAGCATGGTGCGGGCGTCCATATACTGACCCAATTCCGTTTGGGCAGGAGAATCAGGATCGATTCGATGACGTCGCCCCCCACCAAGGAATCGGACCCACTGAAGTCGGGGCCGGGCTTGTTGGAGGGGACCAAAGGTAACAACAAACGTGGCCGCCACCACTGGTGGGAGGCGCGTTGGGCCGTGGTGATCCTCCTCGCTTTCGCCGCGATCATCCGATACGTGCGCCTGGCTGAGCCTGAGGAGTTGGTCTTCGACGAGACCTACTACGCCAAGGACGCCTGCCTTTACCTGGGCAATCTCCCGGACACCTGCGGGCTGACCGGCACCACCGAACAAAGTTATGTCCACCCACCTTTGGGCAAGTGGCTGATCGCCGCCGGGATCAAGGTTTTCGGCAACAACTCAATGGGTTGGCGGATAAGCGCAGTGGTGTGTGGAGTCGGGCTGGTTCTTGTGACCTACCTGCTGGCGCAGCGGCTGTTCAAGAACCGGTGGATCTCAATGACCGCCGGTTTTCTGGTTGCTACGGACTTCTTGCTGTTCGTCCAGAGCCGGATTGCCATGCTGGACATCTTCCTGGCCTTTTTTATCGCCCTCGGGTTCTTGTTCCTTGCTATCGATCGGGAGAAGGTGGTGGCCGTCAGGGCGCACCTTGACTCCGGTGAACCCGGCCCGCCTCCGGTCCGTAGTTTGGTTAACCGCCTGGCGGCCGGCGTGGCCTTTGGCCTTGCGCTATCGGTCAAGTGGTCTGCGGTCTACGCCCTTGCCGCCGCCGCCCTCCTCGGCTTCGGCTGGACGGTAGGCCTCTGGCGGATCCGCCGCAGGCAAACGCGAGTCTCGCCGGCGGAGGAGTCCGCACTGGGCGAGGAGTCCGCCCCGGGCGAGCTGGGCGAGGAGTCCGCCCCGGGCGAGGAGGGCTCCCGGCCGCAAGCCCCGGATACCGGGCCCCGACGCTCGGCGCTGGCAAAGGACGCTCTTGTTACGGCGCTCGTCTTTGGTCTGGTCCCCCTCGTCGTGTATCTCTTCTCCTACACCGAGTGGTTCGTGCGCGAAAACTCCCGGCCGTGCGCCTACACGGTTCCTGCGCAGTCCGCCGAGCGCTACTTCAGCGCCGGCTTTTACGGGCTGGTGGAGGGCGAGTGCCTGAACGGTGTTCCCGGGCTGGCCCTCAACTTCGCCGACCTCCACGACCGGGTGGCCGACTATCACCTGCATCTCACGGCCACCCACCCGTACCAGTCGAAGGCGTGGACCTGGCTGTTCATCCTGCGGCCGGTGTCGTACTACTACGATGGGGCGTACGGCAACTCCGTCGAGATCATAGGAATGGCCAACCCGGCCGTCTGGTACGCGGCGATCGTCGCTCTGATCTGGCTGGCGGTCCGTAGCCTCCGCAGTTGGCGCCCCGAGTCGTTCGTCTTGGCGGCGTTCGCCGCCCAGTACCTGCCCTGGTTGGCGGTCAGCAGGCCCCTGTTCTTTTTTTACATGACGCCCGCCGTCCCCTTCCTGTTGATCGGACTGGCTGCGGGCCTGAACCGGATCCGCCGGAGGGGCAAGGTTCCGAGGAGGCTGGTCTTGGGCTATCTGGTGGTCGGAGTGCTGGTGATGACGGTGATCTTTTTCCCGATCCTCTCGGCGATCAGCATCGATTACGAACTTTGGCGCCGCCTGATGTGGATGCCGATGTTCGATTGCGGGGGCCTCAAATGCGGCTGGATCTAGGCATTCGCCCGTAGGCGGCCGGCCCATGGTTGGGTCGCTCTCCGGTTCAAAGATCCGAAGCGGTGAGCTGAGTTTGGTAGGGTCCCCGGCCGGTCGCCGCGGCAGCTCCGCACCTGGCGGCAAGAGTTAAAGCCTCTTCGTGGGGTAGACCCAGGCCCAGCCCGAAGGTCAGCCCGGCGGCAAAACTGTCCCCGCAGCCGTAGGTATCGACAACCGGTCCGGGCAGCCGGGTGGCCGGGTATGGCGTCTCGGACCCGCCGGCAGCCTGATAGGTCCCCCCTGCGGCGCCTGCGGTGCGCACGACCAGACCGGGGGTGCGGATCAGGTCCCCTTCCCTGTACTGCTCGGCCGGGTCCAGCTTGCTTCCCACCACGGCGTCCAGTTCCACCCCGGCGTCTTGGAGCAGAGGCAGGATCCGGGAGGTCGCCACCAGGACCCGGGCCTTGCGGGCCAGCCGAATCGCCTCGGGGTCACCTGCAGTCAGGTAGACCGCATCTGTTCTCTCAAGTTCCGCCCAGGGGAGGGGATCGGACGAGGACGGCGAAGACCTGATCCCCAGGACCGTGATGGACCGGTCGCCCGAGTCGTCGATGTAGGTAATGGCTCGCCGTTGGGCGTTGTTTTTTACGGCGCTGTGGACCGAAAGGCCCATCTCGACGAGTTGATGCCGGGCGCGCCGGCCGAGTTCGTCGTCCCCGATGGTGGTGTAGAAGTCGGCCGAGCCCGCCAGTCTGGCCAGTTGGACCGCGGAGACGGCGCCACCGCCTCCCACATCGGCCCACGCTTGTTCCGCATGAACTATCTCCCCGGGGCGAGGCATGCGGGCTACCCGGATGAAGTCGATCCACTCGATGTGTCCGACAACCGCAACTCGCATCCGGCAAGGCTAACAACTCCGGGCTCCCCCGGCGGGGGTCGCCTTGTTATGTTGAGACTTACCTTCTATATTAGGGCTGCCTAATATCTGAGGGCAGGGAGGCTACAACAGAAGATGTGTCTCACCTAATACTTTGGCGGAGGGATTTGTAGATGATTGGGAGCAGGCGTGGTTTGGGACTGTTGACGGTCCTGGCTTTGGGAGTTACCGGCGGGTGTGCGCAGACTGCGAGCACCGATGACAAGGCGTCCGCCGTGCCGGTCAGGGCACTGGATCCGTCGTTCGGACTCGGGGGATTCACCCGGGTGTCGATGTCGGCGGAGGCGGACCGCTTCGTCTCGGTTGTGGCTACTGAAGGCGGCAGTTACGCCGCCGGGTTTGTCACGGCGGCCGGGGACCAGTCCATGGCTGTAGCGCGGTTCGACGAGAGCGGAGATCTGGATACGGGATTTGCGGGGACCGGATTTACCAGCGTCAACGTTGCCGCCGGCGGCGGGACCGGGGAGCGCGCGAGCGCGGTCGGCGTGCAGTCGGACGGCTCGGTGGTCCTGGCCGGACCCATCGAACACGACCCGGGTGCCGCCGGGGAAGCCGGCCGGGACACCGACATTGCGGCGGTCCGGATCAAGCCGGACGGCACGCTGGACGCCACCTTCGGCGAAGGCGGGATCGCCCGCTTCAACCTGGGCGACGGCCGGGCGGTGGGGGACAACTTCGTGGGCGACACCATGTTCGGCATGACCGTTTTGGGGGACGACAAGCTGGTGCTGGTCGGGGCGAAGCTTCACGACGGCCCAGACGAAACCGACAGGGATTTTGCTGTTCTCAGGCTGACCGCCGACGGCGATAGGGATACTTCATTCGGCACCGATGGGCTGTTCGTGATGGATCTCAAGGACGGCAACGAGTCTCCGCGCCAGGCGGTTGAGTTGGAGGACGGCGCAGTAGTGGTGAGCGGCTACTCGGGAGTGGGTGATGGACCGATCTCGCCGGTCCTGTTCAAGCTCGACGACCGGGGCGAACTGGTGGACGACTTCGGCACCGGCGGTGTTGCCACGGCCGAAATGTTGCCTGCCGTCGCCGAAGCCTACGAGGTCGGCCTCCAGGGAGAAGACTTCATCATCACCGGGTACGGACGGGCGGCCGAAGGGGAGAAGGTGGACCTCATTGCAGCCAGGTTCACGTCCGACGGTGAGTGGGACAGGGAGTTTGGCGAGGACGGGTTGGTCCGCATCGATATTGCGGGGCAGGACGACCGGGGCCGCGACCTGGTGGTGCTGGAGGACGGGGGGATTCTCATCGCCGGCAGCGGCAAGCCAACCGAGTCGGACATGAACGGCATGCTGGTGCTCCTCACGGAGGACGGTGACCTGGACGAGACCTTCGGCCGGGGTGGCATTCTGCGGATCGACCTGGGAGGCCAGACCGACTCATTCTTCTCCATTGCGCTCGATGAGGACGGGTCCCGGGCGACCGTGGCGGGGTGGATGGGTCCCGATGCAGCATCCGGGGGCAACGAGGAAGGCGTGGTGGCCCGCATCAACCTGTAGGTCCGCAGCCGGGTTGGTCTGGATTGCAGACGCCCCTCGATGTGGCTTGGCAAGAGAGCCGGTTTCCTTCGGGTAACCGGCTCTTTTGGTGCGCCGATTGTTCGCGGGAGCCCAACCCGCCCTAGCCTTCGGCAAGCTGACCGGAGACCTCACGCTTCTCGGAGTGACCCGCCCGGTGACGCTGGATCTGGAGTTTCTGGGTACGTCTACGGATCAGTACGGCAACTTAAAGGTGGCGTTCCAGGCCCGGGCAGCCGCCGCCTGAGGCGGGGCCCACGGCTGCCAAACTGCCCCGGGAGAGATAGTCTCGGGGCATGGAAATCGACCGCTACCGCCTTCCCCGCACCGTCCTCCCGTCCAGGTATGAGCTGACCCTAGAGCCCGATCTCTCCGCGGCACGTTTTGCCGGCGAGGTTGCGGTTTCGGTTGAGGTCAAAGAGCCGGTCGGCGAGATAGTCCTCAACGCCAAAGAACTTGAGATCGATGAGGTCTGGCTGGAGCAGGACGGCACCCGCATCGAAGCGTCGGCCACTTTCGAAACCGAAACCGAACGCTGCCTGCTCAAGCTGAGCGCCGTTGCCCAGCCCGGTCCGTGGACGCTCAGGAGCCGGTTCCGCGGGGTACTGAACGACAAGCTTGAAGGATTTTACCGGTCCAGCTTCAAGGATGCTTCCGGTTCGGAACGGGTTCTGGCGACCACCCAGTTCGAGTCGACGGACGCCCGGCTGGCCTTTCCCTGCTGGGACGAGCCGGACCTCAAGGCGACGTTTGCCGTGACCCTGGTGGTGCCCGAGGGAGTGCTGGCCCTGAGCAACAGCGCTCAGGTCTCCGACGAGCCCACCGGTGACGGGCGCCGCCGGGTGGTCTTTGCCGAAACCATGAAGATGTCCACCTACCTGGTGGCCTTTGTAGTGGGTCCTTTGGGGATCACCGAACCCGCCGACGCCGGAGGTACTCCACTCCGGGTGGCGTACCCGCCGGGCCGGGACGGACTCACCGATTTTGCCCTCGAGTCCGGAAAGTTCGCCCTCAACTACTTTGCCGGCTATTACGACATCGGCTATCCGGCGGACAAGCTGGATCTGGTGGCGATCCCGGACTTCGCCGCCGGGGCGATGGAGAACCTGGGGTGTATCACCTTCCGGGAGACGGCCCTGCTGGTCGACCCCGAGGCGGCCACCCAGCAGGAGTTGCAGAGGGTTGCCGACGTAGTCCATCACGAGATAGCTCACATGTGGTTCGGGGACCTGGTCACCATGCGCTGGTGGAACGGGCTGTGGCTGAACGAGGCCTTCGCCACCTTTATGGAGATGAAATGCACCGACGCGTTCCGCCCCCAGTGGGACCGATGGACCGACTTCGGCATCTCCCGGACCGCGGCGTTCGAGGTGGATTCGCTTGAAAGCACCCGCCCCATCGAGTTCGAGGTGGTGTCGCCCAAAGACGCCGACGGCATGTTCGACATCTTGACCTACGAAAAGGGCGCCGCCGTGCTCCGGATGCTCGAGCAGTACCTCGGCGAGGACCTGTTCCGGGACGGGGTGCGCGACTACTTGAAGATCAACGCCTACGGCAACACCGACACCACCGACCTTTGGGATGCCCTGGAGGACTCCACGGCCGCTCCGGTCCGGCGCACCATGGACGGCTGGATTTTCCGCGGCGGGTTCCCGCTCATCTCGGCCGACATCGGCGGCGACGAGTGGCAGCCGAAGTTGCGGCTTCGCCAGAGGCGGTTCACCTACCAGGACGGACCCGACCCGGGTCAGAGGTGGGTGGTGCCGGTCCTGATCCGCTACGGGCAGGGTGAGTTCAAGGGCAGCGCCAAGTTGATGCTGGACTCGGCAGAAAACGAGTTCGACCTGATGTTCCGCCCCGACTGGTTGGTGGTCAACGCCGGCGCCACAGGTTTTTACCGGGTCCACTATTCGGCAGAACTCCTCGACGGCCTTATGGGCGCCGGTCTCGACTCCCTTACGGCCGGTGAACGCTACGGCGTTGTCGACGACCACTACGCCGCGTTGGTGGCCGGGAGGACGACCGCCGCCGAGTATCTGGAACTTCTCCGCCGCTTTGCCGGCGAAGGTGACCTTTCGGTCTGGCAGCGGATAGCCGGAGCGCTCGGCAGCCTGGACCGGTTGGTCGAGGGTTCCGCCCGCCAGGCCTTCCGCAAGCAGGTCCGGGACTTGGTCGGACCCGCTTTGGCCCGTCTCGGTTGGGAGCCTTCAGCGGGTGAGGATGAACGAACCTCTCAACTGCGGGGGGTGCTCTTGGAAACTCTCGGCTCGCTGGGTGCCGATGATGAGGCAATCGAAAGGTCCCGGGCCATACACACCCGGTTCCTGGCGGAACCGGCTTCGGTCGACCCGGCTCTGGCGGCTGCCGCAATCGGGGTCATCGCCGATACCGGCGGTGCCGAGGATTTCGAGCTGTTCTGGCAGCGGCACAACTCTTCCGTCAGTCCCCAACTGTCGGTTCGCTATCTGCACTCAATGGCCCGGTTCAAGGACCCGGACCTGATCGCCCGGCTGTTGGACCTCATCGTCACCGAGGTGCGCACCCAGGATGCGCCGTTTACCCTGGGCCGGGCCCTGGGCAGGCGGGAGACCGGACGGCATGCGTGGGATTTTATGGTGGCGAACTGGGACCTGTTGCTGCAGCGACTGCCTGCCGGGAGCATCGTAAGGATGACAGGCGGGATCACCGCGATAGCCGACTCCGTCTGGGCCGCCGAAGTAGAAGAATTCTTCGCTGCAAACCCGGTTCCTCAAGGGGAAAAGACCCTTGCTCAGAATCTGGAGCGGATGCGGAACATGGTCAGGCTCAGGGATCGGGAGGCGGAAAGATTTGCGGCCGTTCTGGGCTAAATCATCCGCACGAATCCGGCCCGGCGGGAATATGGTTGTGAGGTGCCGCCCAGACCTCGCGGGCGTCGACTGGAGAGGGCACCCAATTGGTCTGTTCGTGTTCATGGGGTGAGGTAGCGACGTGAAAGCTAAAGTCTCCGCCGGCCAATGGGTGATCTTGGTCGTGGCTATCGCCCTGCAACTGGTTGCAGGGTTTTTCTTCTTTGCCTCGGGTCTGCTTGCGCCGTTGTGGGCGGTGGTCCTGCTCCTGGTCATCTGGGTCGGTCTAACCTTTTGGGGGTACACGATCCGGCACCGCCCCAGCGTTCTGGTGGTTCCCCTGGTGTCGGCGCTGGTGTGGTTTTTGGTGATTCAGGGGGGTTCGATGATCTTCGGATGGACCGCTTGAGCGGCCGGGTGCCCGCGAGGCACTAGTCTGGGGCCGTGGGAAAACAGAACCGAAAGAAGCGCAAGGGCCCCGGCGGCGCGGAGATGGCCCGGCGGGCCAAGCAGAGATCGGCGCCGGACCGCCTGTCGCCCCAAGCCCCTGAAATGACCAAAGAACTCCGGGAGGCCGCGGCGCGGGGTGCCGCCACCCGGGAAGAAGCCGTACATGTCGACTCGCGAGACTGGCGCGAGGTCAAGATTCAAGGTCGCGAAGCGGAGATCGTTGCGGCGGTTGAGTCCGGAGACACCTCTCTGGCCAAGCAGATTCTCGAAGAGGTCAAGGCCAACGCCGGCGGTTGTGACATCTGCAGCGCCAAGCCGGTGGAGGGCGAGGGGTTTGTCCTCTCCACCACCCAGGGGAGGGCTGAGCGTAGGTGGGGACATCGGGAGTGCCTGACCGAGACCGCCGACCGTTGGTTCGACAACGACCAGGCGCCCCTGTGGACGCAGGGCGTCAACATCTTCAGCAAGCCGAACGAGGCTTCAATCAAGCACGCCCCGCTGCGCGACGCCTGACCGGCGGGCCAACCTCTCGCCGGCGCCGGCTCCTAGCAGCCCAAGCAAGACGACCACGCTCAGCGACTGGCCCCAGCCCGGCTTGCTCACCATGAGCCACAGCACCCCGATGGCCATCCCGTTCAGTGCGGTGGTTGTGGCCCACAGCCCCGGACGGTTAACCCGGGCTATCAACTCCAGGTCCAGTTGGGAGGCCCGACCCGCCCCCTGCCCGAGAGACGCGAACGACCGCCCGACCACCCCTCTGCCCAGCGCGCCCATGACCACGACCGACCCGATGGCGGTGACGATCCACGGGGAGCCGAACGACCATCCGGTTCCGGCCAAGTAGAGGCCGCTCAACAAAATTGTCCCGAAAGAGGCGGGCCAGAGTGCTCCCGTGCTCTTCATCAGACCGAGCCACAGGCGTAGCTCGGTGATGTCGGAAGCGGTACGGATCCGGGATCCGACAACCTGGACCATGCCCATCGCAATAGCAAGGGCGACGGCTCCGAGAATGTGGACGAACAGAGCGACGGAACGCTCGCTAACCATACCCACCTCCGTAATCGATTTAGCGACCGAATGATTCGAAGATTGAATCATTTCAATGATGGCATGATATGAGCCGTGAGCGAAAGAGGCGATCCGAAAAAGATTGTGGTTCCGGGTGCGGCGTTCTTAATGTCGCAGGTCGGTGTGCACTCCGGTCAGATTTGGCGGGAACGCATGAAAAAACTGGGTCTCGACTCCAGGCACGTGGTGTTGTTGAGGCTGGTGAGCGTGGAGGAGGGCCGCTCTCAACTGGCGCTGGGTACGCAGATGCGGCTCCCGCCTAGCCGGATGGTGGCCTTCGTCGACGAGCTTGAAGATCTGGGCCTTTTGGAGAGGCGACCCAACCCCGACGACAGGCGGATCAGGGCCCTTCACCTCACCGACAGGGGACGAGAGATCCTGAATACGGTGATGAAGATAAGCGCCGATCACGAGACGGAACTCACCAAGGGCCTTAGCGAGGCGGAAAGAGTTCAGCTGGTAGGCCTGCTCGGCAAGGTGGCGACCGCGCAGGGGCTGGCACCCGGGGTGCACCCCGGAGTGGCGTTCCAGCCGCCCAACAGTGCCGGATAATCGTTGGTGATGCCGGATCGACGGCCCGATCGGGAGGGCCCGCCGTCGCACCGGTTGCCCCTCAGGGGGCTATCGCCGGGTTGCTAGCAGCCGCAGGTGCACGGTCCATCGTTGCTTCCGCAGGTGCAGCCGCAGGGGCAGTCGGGTTCGGTCATGGTTTCACCCCCTCTCTTCAGCTCGATCTCGCACGGCCAGACCGGGGTGTCTGGGTCCGAATAACATTCCTGGGCGCTGAGGCGCTCAAGCTGCCTCTTCAGGCCGGTGAGGACTTCTAGCTCCCGGTTCACCTGTTCCAGCTTGCGCTCGAGGAGCAGCTTGGTGTGGCCACAGGGACAAGCCCCGTCGTCTTGAATCTTGAGCAGTTCGCCGATCTCATCGAGACGAAGACCCAGGCTCTGGGCGTCCTTGATAAATCCGATCCGCTTCACCGTCTCTTCGCCGAACTGCCGGTATCCGGACGCCGTCCGCTCGGCCGCGGGCAGCAGCCCCAACTCCTCGTAGTAGCGAATTGCATCGGGGGAGATCCCCGTTTTCTTGGCCACCTGCGATACCTTCAGTCCCATAGTCAGGAGCGTACACCTTGGAGCCGACTCCAAGGTCAAGCGGGTTCGGCGGCAGGATGTTCGTGACAGGGCCCATCGGGAGGTTTACAGTGTAAGTAGCCTCGTCGCCCGACAGGTCCAGGTCCCAAAGAGGGAGGTCAGATGTCGCTTAGCCCCGGCAAGTATCCGGTTTCGATCGAAGGCCACCTGGACGAAGGTTTGTCTCGGTGGAAGTGGCTGGTGAAGTGGTTTCTTGCCCTACCCCACGTATTCGTGCTGATCGTCCTGGCGATAGGTGCCGTGCTGGCTTCGATCGCCGCCTGGTTTGCCATCCTTTTTACCGGCAGGTACCCGCGGGCCCTCTTCGACTACAACGTAGGGGTCATGCGGTGGGGCTGGAGAGTTTCGTTCTACGCGTTTGAGGTGCTGGGGACCGACCGGTACCCGCCGTTCTCCTTGGAAGACGACCCGGACTACCCGGCGCGACTGAACGTCGAATACCCGGAGAAGTTGTCCCGGGGCCTGGTGCTTGTCAAAGCCTGGCTGCTGGCGATCCCGCACTACCTCATCGTCGCCTTTTTCGTAGGGTTCTCGTACGAAGTGGCTGCGGGCGACACTTCGCTGAACCTGACGTACCCGGGCTTGATAGGCCTGCTGGCGTTCATCGCAGCTATCGCCTTGCTGTTTACCGGGCGGTACCCGGAAACCCTGTTCAACCTGAACCTGGGGATGAACCGATGGGTCTACCGGGTGTGGTCCTACGCGCTGCTTATGACCGACGACTACCCGCCGTTCCGCCTGGACCTGGGACCCTCGGAGACCGTCGAAACCGGCTAGGGCCGGGGCCTCACGGAGCCTTCGACCGGGTGGAGTTCGGCGTGAGCCGCCTGCGGGCTGCCCTGCTCCTCGGTGACCTTGCGCCATCCTTTGCCGAATTCGTCGTCCAGGTAGAAGGTCGTCTTGCGGTAGGTCACCTTGACCGCAGCCCTGTCGGTCCCCACCAGGCCCTGTTCCCGCACCCAGTACCCGGGATTTTCGGGCATGTCGGCCACGGTGATGGTTACCCGCTCTGCCTCGCAGGGCTCGAAATACCAGAAGGCCGACTCAGACATGGTGCAATTATCGCGGATCTTCCGGTAGGCCGAGCACTAGCTCCAGGTATCGTCGGTAGTGGCCGAGATGGCGGCCCACCTCGGCCGGTTGGGCCGTGGCCCGGGCCAGGATGAACGCCCCCTCGAATACGGTGAACATCAGATCTGCCAGCGAAAAGGGGTCGGCGTCGACCGAACGGGACGCAAGCGCCCGCTCAATCTTTCCGCCGAGCCGGTCCCGCCAGAGCCCGATGTTGCGGCGGATGACGGCGTGGGCCTCGGGGCTGCCCGGCATCCGCTCGTAGACGAAGGAGACAAAAAGGCACCCGGGTTCCGCGTACATCTCGTCGGACACGTCCTCGAACGCACGGACGAAGTTCACCAACTGTTCGGCGGGGTCGTCCGACGAGGCCTCCGCCCGCGCCATGAAGGTTTCAAGGACTTCGGCGTCGGCTGCTGCGTAGCGCTGGAGCATCGACTGCCCGAGTTCGCCCTTTGATGAGAAGTGGTGGAAAAAGGCCCCTTTGGAGATGCCGGCGGCGTCGATGACGGCGTCGACCGTGGTCCCGCTGAACCCGCGATCCAGTACCAACTCCTGGGCGGCGTCCAGAATCCTCCGGCGGGTATCGGTTGGGTTCCTCACGATGGTTTGATTGTAACCCCTTGACAGACCAACTAGTCGGTCCACATACTACAGACTAATTAGTCGGTTCGTGGAAAGGACAAGTCATGACCACTTCAGTTGCCCCCGCCCCGGCCGCGCTCGAGGATCGACTGATCTCGGCGGCGACCGCAACGCTCGAGATGTTCTGCGTCCACATCGGCCGCACCCTGGGCCTCTACCGGGCTCTGGCTGCTGCACCGCGCACGCCGGCGGAGCTGGCGGCCGCGGCGGGGATCCACCCGAGGTACGCCCGCGAGTGGCTGGAACAGCAGGCGGTCGCGGGGTTCATTTCGGTTGACGACCCGGCGGGCGTTGCCGACGAACGGACCTACCGCCTGGGCGCCCATGAGGCGGCCATCTTCACGGGTGAACAGGACCCGAGCCATGTTTCTCCGTTGGCCGACATCCTGGCGGGCATCGGTCAGACCCTGGACCGGGTGACCGACGCCTTCGTCACCGGCGGGGGAGTGAGCTTTGCCGACTACGGCCCGCACATGATGCACGGGCAGGGAGCAATCAACCGGCCCGCGTTCACCCACGACCTGGTCCCGTCCTGGATCGGGTCGATAGAGGGTTTGGTCGACCGCCTGAACGACGGCGGGTCCATCGCCGATCTGGGGTGTGGTGTCGGGTGGGCGGCGATCGGGATGGCCCGGCACCTCCCCGGCGCCTCGGTCATCGGCTGGGACCTGGACCCCGCCAGCATCACCGCCGCCCGCGAGAACGCGGCTGCGTCCGGGGTCGAGGTGCGTTTTGAGCCGGCCAACGCGGCCGCCATGGTGCGGGAGGGGCCCTTCGACCTGGTCACGATTCTGGAAGCCCTGCACGACATGTCCAACCCGGTGGAGGTGTTGCGGGCCGCCGCCGAGGTGCTCTCCGAGGGCGGGGTGGTGCTGGTGGCCGACGAGAAGGTCGCCGATGAGTTCACCGCGCCGGGCGACGAACTGGAGCGGATGATGTACGGCTGGAGCGTGACCCACTGCCTGCCGGCCGCCATGTCCGAGCAGCCGTCGGCAGCCATAGGCACAGTAATCCGGGCGCCGGTGGTGCGCCGCCTCGCCCTGGAAGCGGGCTTCACCTCCGTTGAACGTCTGGAGGTCGACGCCGGCTTCTTCCAACTCCACGTCCTCCGGAAGTAGCGGAGCCGGGTTTCAGGGCAGCGGCAGTCACGGCTCGACTATTCGTTAGTTGACACTTACGTAAGTGAGTGCTTAACTACTGCAAATGGATGCTGCTCTCAAGGCGATTGCCGAACCCCGGCGCCGGGAAATTCTCCGGCTCGTGCGGGACAACGAACTGTCGGCGGGAGAGATCGCCGGTTCTTTCGACGTAACCCGTCCGGCCATCTCGCAGCACCTGAGCGTGTTGAAGGAGGCAGGACTGGTGACCGAACGCCGGGAGGGGACCCGCCGCCTTTACATCGCTCGGCCGGAGGGCTTGAAGGACGTCCAGCAGTTTTTGGAGGAGTTCTGGTCGGAGGGGCTGATGCGCCTGAAGCAGGCGGCCGAGTGGGAAGAGAGGAGAAAGAGTCGTGGAACAAGTTAAGCAGGTGTCGCCGCTTGCGGACTTTATGGCCGGGTGCCGGGTTCGCATCGAAGCCTCGCCGGAAACGGTGTTCCAGTTCCTGGTCGATGAACGCCGGATGCTGCTATGGAAGGGCGTGGAGGCCCAACTTGACCCCCGCCCGGGAGGGATTTTCCGGGTGGTGGTCAAGCCCGGTTCGATCGCGGTGGGTGAGTACCTTGAGATCGACCCCCCACGTTCCGTCTCGTTCAGTTGGGGATGGGAGGGGGAAGGGAGCCCCCTGCCGGTAGGGTCCAGCAAGGTCCGGATAACGCTGGAACCCGATGGGGGCGGCACCGTCCTGTCGCTTGTCCACTCCGCACTCCCCAGCCGGCAGATGGCAGAAGCACACACCGAAGGCTGGAGGCACTTCCTCGCTCGCCTCGAGGTGGCCGGTGCCGGAGGCGATCCGGGCCCCGATCCGTGGCTGCAGACGGCTTCGTAGTTGCGTCGAACTCAATCCAAGGAGGAATCTCGTCTCACGCGCTCCTTCGAGGTTGATGTGTCGGGCCACTGTCGGAGCAAACGCACCTGCCGTACTGTACCTTGACCGTAAACCAACAT
This sequence comes from Actinomycetes bacterium, assembly GCA_029263075.1. Taxonomy (GTDB): domain Bacteria; phylum Actinomycetota; class CADDZG01; order JAHWKV01; family JAHWKV01; genus JAJCYE01. Next base: position 1,844 of record JAJCYE010000034.1, on the reverse strand, counting down.
TAACCGCCCTTTCGGACCGATTAGCACATAGGGGAATTTAGTGAGGAAAGCGCTAGGACACCTCGAGGCCAACGAAGAAATCGTAGCCGACGACATTGAGGTCGTCTTCGATGTTGTCGAAGAGGCCGGCGGCCTAAAGTCCTGGGCTGATTCTATCATCGGAGCGCCTGCTACCCTCGACCGTGGGGAAGTTCACACGCTTGTCCTGCAGGACGGCGGCCGAGGGCAAATCATCATTGAGCGAATCGGGCAAAGCGGTGGCAGGGTTGATGTCTCCTTCCAGGGAACAGGGCCGGCGCCATGAATCGCCGAGCGCTAAGGGGGGCCAATCTAGCTCTCGCGCTGTGGGCCGTCTTGGTCTTGTTTGGTTGCTCACCTGATTCCAGTTCTTCCCGCGGAAGCTCTTCTGGGAACTCATCGAGTACTTCCGGCGACTCAGCTCGGGAAACACAGATAAGCCCTCCGGATGTTTACTCAATCCAGTACAACGCTTCCTATCTGACGTGCTCACACGATCCGCAAGAAACGTTCCGGCAGGCAGGCACCACTGATCCGATCGATGCTGCCCTTTGGCTCGCTGAAGGAACGAAAGAGGGTCCCGCACATCAGGGAGCCTACGAGGGTTGCCTGGATGGACTCCAAGGGCGCCCGAATAAACTCGACGGCAACTAAACGCTCTTTCCGATGCCGCATCGGCCGCTCCGCCAGGCGAGCAGATGGGAGTAGACGGTAGCGGTCGACGAACTCTCGCTTTTTAACGTCTGCCGTACGGTGGTCCCGCTCGTCGGGCTGGGCGCTCCCGTGGGCTACCGCAACGTCCGGAAGACCATCGGCGGGCGGCAAGTCGCCCACATAGTGCCAGACCCGAATCGAGCCGAGCTGGTTGTCGAGGCATTTCGTCTGTACTCCACCGGAGAGTGGACGGTGGAGAGTTTGACCAAGGAGCTGCCCACCGGGTCTTACCAATCGCGGAAGAGCCGACTACGAGCCCAAGCCTTTGTCGGTGTCTGGAGTGGCCAAGCTGCTGTCCAACAAGGTCTACGCCGGGGTGGTTGAGTGGTCCGGCGTCGAGTACCCCGGCCAGCACGAGCCGCTGGTAGATGCGGCCACGTTCCAGAAGGTGCAGGATCTGCTGGAGGCCCGCTCGGTCCGAGGCACCCGGGAGTGCCGCCACAATCACTACCTGAAGGGCGTGCTGTACTGCGGCGTATGCGGTCGCGCGCTTTCCTGCCAGCTATCCAAGGGCCGCTATCTGTACTCTTACTGCCTGGGCCAAAAGAGCGCCCGGTACCCGACCGGTTGCCGGGAGCGCTACATCGCCGCCGACATCCTGGAGGACGAGGTCGTCAAGCTGTACCGCAGAGTGCAGCTACCGGATGGCTGGCTGGAGCGGCTGGAAGAGGATCTGGAGGCGGAGGTCATTGCCCGCCAATCCCGCAGCTCGGCCGAACGAGAGCTTGCCACCCGGCGGCTGGCGAAGCTGGAGACACAGAAGCGCAAGCTGCTCGACGCCTACTACGCCGGCGCCATCGATGTTCCGATGCTAAAGGCGGAACAGGACCGACTTGGCCAGGAGATTCGGGCCTGCCAATCATCGCTGGTGGGACTGGACGCCAACCTGCAGGAGTGGCAGGAGGTGCTGCGCACGGCCATGCGTTACAACAGACCAGGCCCCATCGGGCAAGAGACCGAATGACACCGGCCGAGGCGTTTGCCGGCCGGGACAAGGCGGTCCCATCAGCAGCCAAGGTCAAAAATCTCCCAGTCGACGCACGGGTTCGTCACGACAAGGTGGACAAGGACTCCCGGGTGACGCTGCGTTACCGGGGCAAGATGCTTCACAT
>JAJCYE010000033.1 GCA_029263075.1 Actinomycetes bacterium | reverse complement strand
GCCAATGCTGCCCGGGTTGGGCAGGAAATCCGTGAGGGGGTTCTCGGCGTTGATCCGGCACTCGATGGCGTGGCCCCGCAGCGAGACCTGCTCCTGGGTGAATCCCAGCGGCTCGCCTTCGGCCACCCGGATCATGGCGTGAACCAGGTCCAGGCCGCAGACCAACTCGGTGACCGGGTGCTCCACCTGCAGCCGGGTGTTCATTTCCAGGAAAAAGAACTCCGGACCGTGGGGGCCCTCTTCAAAAAGGAACTCCACGGTGCCCGCGGACGAGTAGCCCACCTCCCGGGCAAAGCTGACGGCCGACTCACCCATCGCCTTGCGGGTTTGCGGGTCGATGACCGGCGAGGGTGACTCCTCCAGCAGCTTTTGGTGGCGACGTTGCAGCGAGCAGTCCCGTTCCCCCAGATAAACGATGTTGTCGTGCTGGTCGGCAAGGATTTGGATCTCGATGTGCCGGGGGTTCTCCAGGTAGCGCTCCATGTAGATTTCGGAACTGCCGAAAGAAAGTTCCGCCTCCCGCGTGGCCCCGTCGAACGCTCCCCGGGCCTCGGACTCGTTGCGGACCACCCGAAAACCGCGCCCCCCGCCCCCTTTTGCCGCCTTCAGTGCGACCGGCCAACCGTGCTCGGCGGCGAACGGCCCGATGGCGTCCGGACCGGAGATGGCGCCCTTGGAGCCGGGCACGCTTGGGACCTTGGCCGTCGCGGCGATCTTCCGGGCAGAGAGTTTGTCCCCGGCGGCCTCGATTGCGCCCGGGGGAGGTCCGATCCAGGTCAGGCCGGCGTCGATGACCGCTTGGGCGAATCCGGCGTTCTCGGCCAGGAACCCGTAGCCCGGGTGGACCGCGTCGGCGCCGGATCGTGCGGCAACCGCGAGGATCTTGGGGATATTGAGATAGCTGGCCGATGGGGCGGTGTCGCCCAGCAGGTAGGCCTCGTCGGCGAACGACACGTGGAGGGCATCGCGGTCGATCTCCGAGTAGACGGCAACCGTTTGGATGCCCAGCTCGCGGCAGCCCCGGAAGATCCGGATAGCAATTTCGCCGCGGTTGGCAACAAGGACTTTCGTGATTTTTGACATAGGGACCAGCGAATTCTAGCGAGGTAAGATCGCCGCGTTGAACGATCTTGGTTTGCAGTCGCTGATTGACGCCCTCCCGGCCTGGGTTTCGGGTGTGCGTTTTTTCCCGGAAACCGACTCCACCAACCGCCGGGCGATGCTCTGGGCAACCGAAGGCGCCGCCCACGGTTCGCTGGTGGTGGCCGATTTTCAGACCGCCGGGCGGGGCCGGATGGGCCGGGATTGGGTTGCGCCCCCGGGGTCCGGCCTGCTGGTTTCAATCGTGCTCCGCCCCCGGCTCGAACCCGATCTGCACCCCTTGCTTGGTCTGGCTGCAGGGGTGGCGGTTTGTGAGTGCCTGGCCGGGATGGGGCTGGAACCCGGACTCAAATGGCCCAACGATGTGCTGCTGGCCGGCCGCAAGGTTTCCGGGATCCTGGCTGAAGCCGCGCCGGGGGTGGTCGTCCTTGGGATCGGGGTGAACATCGGACTGGCGGTTATGCCGGCCGAGATCGCGAGCACCTCTATCGGTGTCGAGGAGGCCACCGGCGGCCAGGTCGACCGGCTGGAGGTGCTGGCAGGCCTGATCGGGCACCTGGCTCCTCTGGTCGATGGTCCGCCCGACCAGGTGATTTCCCGGTACCGGGACTGGTGCCGCACCCTGGGCCGGCGGGTCCGGGTGGATTTAGGGTCGGGACTGGTGGAAGATCTGGCGGTAGACGTCGATGCGGGCGGGAGTTTGGTTCTGGCGGGGGGCGCCGTGATCCGAGCGGGAGATGTCACCCAACTCCGTTAGTCCCGCGCTGGGTGAGGACCCGGACTGCTTGTGCCGCCCGGAGGTCCGGGACCCCCGCGGGCGCCCCAACCTCGCGATTGCTGAGTCTCAAGGCACTAGGATGATTCCCGAACCGAAAGGGGTGGTCCCGCAATGAAGGTCGCCGTAATCGGGGTAGGGCACGTCGGGCTGGTTACCGCCGCCACGCTTGCTCACTTCGGCCACGAGGTTCTGGGGCTGGACGAGGACGCCTCAAAAATTGAAAGTCTTGAGCGCGGGGTTGCGCCGTTCTACGAACCGGGTCTGCAGGACTTGCTGGACGAGGTTCTGGGCTCCGGCAAACTCCGCTTCACCAGGGACGCCGCCCGGGCCATAGACGGCGCCGACTGTGCATTCATCTGCGTGGGGACCCCGGCGCGGGCCGACGGCGAGGCGAACCTGCTGGCTGTTGAAAAAGCCGCTCTGGCGGTGGCCGGCAACGCCACCGGAGACATTGTGGTGATCCAAAAGTCCACCGTCCCGGTCAGCACTGCGGACCGCCTGCACCTGATGTTCGCCAAGGCCACCATCCACAACGTCCGGCTGGTCTCCAGTCCTGAGTTCCTGCGGGAGGGAGCGGCGGTGGAGGATTCGCTGAATCCTGACCGGATCCTCGTCGGCTCGGACGACCCCCGTGCCCACGAGTTGATGAAGGAGCTATACGCGCCCGTTCTGGGCGACTCCTGCCGCTACTTCGAGGTGGACATCCACACCGCGGAGCTGGCCAAACACGCATGCAACGCCTTTTTGGCCCTAAAGATCTCGTTCGCCAATGCGCTGGCCCGGGTGTGTGAAGCCTCGGGGGCGGACGTGGATGCGGTTGCCGACATCATGGGTTCGGACCACCGGATCGGCCGGGAGTTCTTGAACGCCGGGCTCGGTTACGGAGGCTACTGCTTCCCCAAGGACCTGCTGGCGTTTAAGGCCGTCGCCGGCCGGCTGGGGTACGAGTTCGGCCTGCTGGAGGAGGTCATAAAGATCAACCGCGGGGCGCTTCAGGCCGCGGTCGACAAGATCAAAGATGCCCTGTGGAACGTCGAGTCCAAAAAAATCCTGCTCCTCGGATTGTCGTTCAAGCCGGGGACAGACGATGTCCGGGAGTCGCCGTCGCTCAACCTCGCCCGGGCGCTGACCAGACTTGGTGCGAACGTGGTGGGTCACGACCCCCAGGCCAACAAATTTGCAGTCCGCGAGTTGCCGGGCCTGCAGGTGGTGGATGACCTCTACGAAGGCGCCGACGGCGCCCACTGCATTGTGATCTGCACCGAGTGGCCGGAGTTTAAGGATCTGGATCTGGTGCGCCTGAAGGGGATAGTCACGCTGCCGATAATCGTTGACGGCCGCAACCTTCTCAACGAGGAGGCGGTCGTCGGGGCGGGATTCAGTTACATCCCGACGGGCCGGCCGCCGGTCAACCTTTGAGGGTAGTAGTCACCGGGGGAGCCGGTTTCCTCGGGTCCCACCTGTGCGACCGGCTGCTGGCCGACGGGCACGAGGTGGTCTGTTACGACTCCCTGCTCACCGGGAGCATGTCGAACATCCAGCACCTGCTAACCCGGCAGGGGTTCGTGTTCCACAACCACGACGTCACCAATTACCTGGGGGTCGACGGGCCGGTGGACTTCGTGATGCACCTGGCGTCGCCTGCGTCCCCCATCGACTACGCCAGGCACCCGATCCATACCCTCAAGGTGGGGGCGATGGGGACCATGAACTGCCTGGGGCTGGCGAAGGCGAAGGGAGCGGGCTTTTTTATCTCCTCGACCTCTGAGGTCTACGGTGACCCTCTGGTCCACCCGCAGCCAGAGAGCTACTGGGGCAACGTGAACCCGATCGGTCCCCGCGGCGTTTACGACGAAGCCAAGCGGTACGCCGAGGCCATGGCCTTCGCCTATCACCGGACCTGGGACATCCCCATCCGGGTGGTGAGGATCTTTAACACCCACGGCCCCCGGATGCGGCGCAACGACGGCCGGGCGGTGCCGAGCTTCATCGATCAGTGCCTGGCCGGCAAGCCGATCACCGTACACGGCGACGGGAGCCAGACCCGCAGCCTGTGTTACGTCGACGATCTGATTGAGGGCTTCATCCGACTGCTGGCGTACCAGGGTCCGGCGCAGCCGATCAACATAGGCAACCCGGGGGAGGCGACGGTCCTGAAAATCGCCCAGATCATCAAGCAGACCCTGAACTCGGACTCCGAGATCGTTTTTGAACCCCGTCCGGTGGACGACCCCCAGAACCGCTGCCCGGACCTGACCAGGGCAAGGGATCTGTTGGGTTGGGAGCCGGAGGTGTCGCTGGAGGATGGCCTAAGGCGCACCACCCAATGGTGCCTGGAGAACTGGCAGGCCTGATCTGGTGGCCCGTGGCGGCGGCTTGCTGTTAGGCGCGGCGCGGTCGGAAGGGGAAAGTTGGCCGCCCGGGGGACTCGGACTCGCCTCCGGCGGACCAGATCCTCAGGCCGGGGCGCAGGGAGGAGCCGTCCTGGTACTGCGGGGACGACCACCCGGAGGCCGGGATCTCCTTTGCTTCGGTCGCCAGGGCGAGTTCCAGGGCGGTCATCAAGACCACCAACTCGTCGGGGGTGGGAGGGGGTTTGATGTCGTTCCAGTCCACCCGGAGCCTCTGGTTGCGGGGTGGGGTCACAGCGGGATGTTGCCGTGCTTGCGGGCCGGCAGGTTCTCCCGTTTGGTCTGCAACATCTCCAGCGCTTTGATCAGCCGGGAGCGGGTCTGCTGGGGTTCGATCACAGCATCGATATAGCCCCGCTCGGCGGCGATGAACGGGTTGGAGAACTTCTCGGTGTACTCGCTGATCAGTTCTTGGCGTTTGGCCACGGGATCATCGGCGGCGTCGAGTTGGCGCTTGAAGACCACGTTCACCGCTCCCTCCGGCCCCATGACTGCAATTTCGGCGGTCGGCCAGGCGAAGTTGACGTCGCTGCGGATGTGTTTGGAGTTCATGACCAGGTAGGCGCCGCCGTACGCCTTACGGGTGATTACGGTCATCCTCGGCACCGTCGCTTCGGTGAATGCGTAGAGGAGCTTGGCGCCGTGCCTGATGATGCCTCCGTACTCCTGGGACAGCCCGGGTAGGAAACCGGGCACGTCCACCAGGGCAATCAGCGGGATGTTGAAAGCGTCACAGAACCGGACGAACCTGGCGCCTTTGGCCGAGGCGTCGATGTCCAGGCAACCGGCCAGCACCTGGGGCTGGTTGGCCACGATCCCTACCGAATGGCCGTTCAGCCGGGCGAATCCGATGATGATGTTGCGGGCCCAGTGCGGGAAGACCTCCAGGAACTCGCCGTCGTCGAAAACCAGCTTGATGATCTCGTGCATGTCGTACGGCTTGTTGGACTCGTCCGGCATGAGGTCGATGAGGCGCTCTTCTTCCCGGTCGGGGTCGTCCGTGGGCGGGAAAAATGGAGCCTTCTCGGCGTTGTTCGAGGGCAAAAAGCTCAGAAGGTAGCGCACCGTCTCCAGGGTGTGCCGTTCGTCCTGGCCTACGAAGTGGCAGACGCCGGAACGGGATGCGTGGGCCATGGCCCCGCCCAGTTCTTCCTGCGTGACCTCCTCGCCGGTGACCGTCTTGATGACCGCCGGGCCGGTGATGTACATGTGCGAGGTGCCCTGGCTCATGAACACAAAGTCGGTGATGGCGGGGGAGTAGACCGCGCCGCCGGCGCTGGGGCCCAGGATCACCGAGATCTGGGGGATGACACCGGAACTGCGCACGTTGCGGTCGAAGATGTAGGCGTAACCGGCCAGGCCGGCCGCCCCCTCCTGGATGCGGGCGCCGCCGGAGTCGTTGAGCCCGATCACCGGCGCGCCGGTGGCCATCGCCAGGTCCATGATCTTGCAGATCTTCTCCGAGACCACCTCGCCCAACGAACCGCCGAAGATGGTGAAGTCCTGCGAGTAGACGAAAATCTTGCGGCCGTTGACCGTTCCCCACCCGGTGACAACACCGTCGCCGTACGGGCGTTTGTCCTCCATGCCGAAACCGGTGACCCGGTGGCGGGCCAGCATGTCGGTTTCTTCGAACGAGCCGGGGTCCAAGAGCAGCTCGATCCGTTCCCGGGCGGTGAGTTTGCCCTTCTCGTGCTGCTTATCGATAGCTGCCGGGCCGCCGCCCAGGCGGGCCTCTTCTTCCCGGGCGCGCACCTGTTCGATCCGGTTGTCTACCGACACCTGCGGCGCGCCTGCGGCGGGTCCGGACGTCTTGGGATTCTGCTCTGTCTTCGCCATTTGGGTTGAGTCTATCGGGGGGAGGCCGGTTACCCGGCCCTCTGCAGGTCTGCAGTGGCCTCGATGACGTCTTTTACGGTGTCGATTCCCTTCCAATAGCCTTCAATCCGGTAGCCGCCGAGCTTGCCGGCCTGCGCCAGGGCGGGGAAGGTGGAGTCCTCGTGGTCGCCTTTGTCCGGAAGTTGATCCACGCACTCCGGCTCCAAGACGTAGATGCCACCGTTGATCCAGTAGGGGAGTGTGGGGCTCTGGCGGAACCCCTTGATCAGCCCCCCGTCCAGGTCGGCGATACCCCAGGTGGTCTTATAGGGCGCCAGGGCAACGGTGGCCGTGGCCCCGAGCGAACGGTGGTGTTCGAGCATCTCGGAGAGGGCGAAACGGGATAAAACGTCGCCGTTCAGGGCGAAGGTGAAGTCCTTTGGGTGCGCAAGGTGCCGGGCGGCAAACTTCAGGCCGCCGCCCCGGCCGAGGGGCTCGTCCTCCACCGCGTAGGTGATGGACGCCCCGGTTTTCCCGCCGTCCTGCAGGTGTTCCTGGAGGATCTCCGCTCTGTAGCCGCAGGAGACCACAATCTCGGTTACGCCGTTGGCCACCAGCCACCGGATCTGGTGTTCGACTATGGGCGTGCCGGCCACCTCGACCATGGCCTTGGGCCGGTCGTCGGTGTAGGGCCGCATCCGGGTGGCTTTGCCGCCCGCAAGGACTACCGCCTGCATACGCCGCCCCGGCTGGTCAAAGTCTGGCCTTTCACGGTCTGATTACGGTTTGAGATCTGCAACGCCCGAACGACGTGAGGCGGGGGGTGGATTATCCGGCCCGGTGACCCTCCCAGAAACGTATCCGGCCATCTTGGCGAGGTCAATTAAGAACTCAAGCACCGGCAGGGCCACCAGGGCGAGTACCGCTTCCTGGGGGTCCAGGCGGTTGAAGGCCCGTTTGTAGGACGGCATGGCGCGGGCGGAAACTCCCGCCTGGGGCAGTGCGAGCAGCCAGGGCCGCCGGACCGCCAGTGCGGCAATACCCGTAGCGGCGGCGTAGGTGCCGAATCTCAACGCATGCCGGCGTGGGTGCATCCGAGCCTTGCCGTCCCCCTCGGCGTAGCGGAAGTACTGGCGCAGGGTCGAGCGTAGGTCCGGCCGCAGCCGCCAGCGCACCATGGCGTCGGGGGCGAAAACCCGCTTGGCGCCGGTGTCCAGTACCCGGAAGTTGAAGTACATGTCCTCGCCGATGGCCAGCCACTCCGGGTACCCGCCCGCGTCCTCCCAGGTCTGTTTGCGGAAGGCCACCGAACGGGAGGATGGCATAAAGCTCTCGGGATCGATCTCTGAGGCGTCCGGGAGGTTGAGGCAGGCCATGATCCGCTCGAAGCGGGTCTGCGGGTCGGGGGCGTAAAACCCCATGACAACGTCCGGGTCGGCCCGGTCGAACCCCTCCGCCAGGGCGGCGAGCCAACCCTGGTCCAGGGTGCAGCCGAAGTCGGTGACCGCGATGACGTCGCCCGTCGCCAGGCCGATTGCCACGTTGCGGCCGGCGGAGATGTTGGCGCCGGGGCGGGACTCGATGCGGATCTCGGGCCGCCCGTCCGCCCAGGCCCGGAGGATCTCCAGGGACCCGTCGGTGGAGCCGCCGTCGACGATGACGACCTCGTCGGGGGAGCGGGTCTGCTTATCAAGCGAATCGAGCGACGCCCGCAGATGGGGCGCTTCGTTCAACAGGGTCGAGATGAGTGAGATCTTCACTTGAGGGCGGCCTCGTAGGCTTTCAACGTCAGGCGGGCGGTTTCGGCCCAAGTGTAGCGACCGGCACGGGCGGTAGACGCCTCCTTCAACCTTGTGCGCAGCCCCTCGTCCGTTGCCAGGCGGACCAGGGCAGCGGCCAATTCTTCGGTGGAGGAGGGGTCGGCCAGCAGGGTTGCGTCCCCTCCCAGCTCGGCCAGCGCCGGGGTGGATCCGGCCACCGTCGGGATACCGAAGGACATGGCTTCCACCAGCGGGATGCCGAACCCCTCGTAAAGGGACGGGAGCGCGAACACGTGGGCCCGGGCGTACAGCGATGCCAGTTCCATGTTGGATACCTTGCCGGTCAGGATCACCCGGGGGCCGATCCCCAAACTCTGAACTGCCCCCTCCACCTGCTCCTGGCCCCAGCCCGGGATGCCGGCGAGCACCAGCGTGTGGTCTTGGAGGTCGGCCTGGGCGAAAGCCTCCACCAGGCGGATCTGGTTTTTGCGGGGCTCTACGGTCCCCACGTTGAGGATGTACTTGCCTTCCAACCCGATGCGGTCGAATACGCCGGGGTCGGTCGGGCTTTCGGGGGTGACGTTGGGCGCCTCCGGGGTGACGAAGATGCGTTCTTGATCGGTCCCGTAGGTTTTGATGATGTCCTGCTTGGTGGCTTCGGAGACGGCGCAGATAACCGCGGAGTGGTCGAGCGCCCGGTTCAGGCCTTTGCGGTAGATCTGCCGCCAGGGGGCGGGGACCACCTCGGGCATCTGCTCCACCGCCAGGTCGTGGATGGTGGAGACCAGTCGGGCCCCGCCGGCCGGCGGGATGGCCAACCCGGTGGCGTGAACCACGTCGACCCGTTCCCCGATGGGAGGGCGCCCTAAGAAGTTCCAGGCGGCGTACAGGGCGGCGAACGGAAGTTGGGGACGGATCAGGCCGGCGTCCCTCCAGGCGTGCAGCGGCTCGGCGAAGCGGGAGAGTATCAAACGGAATTCGTGGTCCCCGGGTTCGGCGAGGAGTTCGGCGATCAGCCGGCGTACGTACACCCCGACCCCGCCGGGGATCGAGTGGGCGGCCGGGTCGGCGTGGATGGCCGCCTTCATCGGACCTGGGCCCTCTGCCGGGCCCGGCGGACGATGGTGGAAACCCTGTAGTCGTACGGCTGGAACCAGGGCTCAAGTTGCTTCCAGCCCACCTTGCGCCCTCGCTGGATCTCCCGCCGTTTGCCCAGCTGCCGGGGGAGAAGGCGGAAGAAGTCGGCCCATGCTTTCACCAGCGCGGCCGGGCGGAGGCTGAGCATGTGCAGGGTCGCTCTCAGTTCGGTGTAGGCGATGCCGGGCAGGTGACGCAGCAGCGCGGCCGGGCTGTCGTTGTGCAACATGACCAGCAGCCGGTTGCGGTGGTTGCAGCTCAGGATGAAGGTGGACTCCTTGCCGCCCGAACCTCCCCGGAAGTGGGTGGCGGTGGCCTGGGGGACGTAGGCGAACGACCACCCCCGCAACTGGGCTCTCCAACACAGGTCGAAGTCCTCGAAGTAGGCAAAAAAGTCCTCATCGAAGTACTGGCCGCCCAGCCGGATGTCCTCCAGCGCCTCCCGGCGCAGTACCGGGGCGGCGCCGCAAAGGCTGAACAGGGCGGTCTCGGCGTCGTACTGCCCCTCGTCGGGCTCCCGTTCCCCCCGGTCCACCGCCCGCCGGTTGCGGTAGACGGTGTGGCCGGTGGTGTCGAGTATGCGCGGGTCGCAGGACTCGGGCCGGAAGAGTTTGCCGCTTACGCCGGCCAGCCCGGGGTTGGCGGTCAGGGCACCGGCGCAGAGTTCAAGGTAGTCGGGCGCCAGGACAACATCGAGGTTGATGAGCGCCACCAGGTCGCCGCGGCTCTGCTCGATGGCCTGGTTCATCCCGCCGGCGAACCCCCGGTTGGTGAGCATCCGGACCAGTCGTACCTGCGGGTACCGGGACTCGATGGTCTCCGCCGACCCGTCCCGGGAACCGTTGTCCACGCAGACCACCTCGGTACAGCCAGGCTGTTGGGTAAGCAGCGAGTCGATGCACTCCATAACCATCTCGCCGCCGTTGTAGTTGAGGACCACCGCGGACACGGTGGGGGACGGGGTTTGAGAAGTGGTCATTTGCCCCTCAGCCTAGACGCTCGCCTCTATAATGCGGCAGTGCCAGTCCACCATTCCCCGGGTGAGGCCCCCATTACCCACCCCGCCGAGACCGCCGAGTTGGCGCTGGTCGTCATCAATTTCGACTCGGGCGATCACCTGCGGAGCTGTCTTAGCCACCTCCTACCGGCCGCCGGGGGGGTCAAGGTGCAGGTCATCGTGGTCGACAACGCCTCCACCGACGGCAGTGCCGACGGCGCCGAGGAGGCCCTCCCCGGAACCGAGGTGCTGCAGAACCGGATCAACCAGGGGTACGGCCGGGCGTGCAACCTGGGATTCAAGTCGACATCGGCACCGTTCGTCTGCTTTCTTAACCCCGACATCGTGCCCGAGCCGGACAGCCTGGCCGCCATGCTGCAAGGGATCGTCGACCGGCCGGAGGTCGGCGTGCTGGGCCCCCGCCTGATGAACCCCGACGGGTCCACCTACCCCTCCTGCCGGGTGGTGCCGAAGATGGGGGTTGCCATCGGGCACGCGGTTTTCGGGTTGTTCTCCGACAACAACCGGTTCAGCCGGGCGTACAAATTGATCGACGTGGACCACGCTGCCGCCCGAGAGGTCGACTGGGTTTCGGGAGCCGCCATGGTGGTACGGCGGGAGGCGTTCGATCAGATCGGGGGGTTCGACGAGGGATTCTTTATGTACGTGGAGGATCTGGACCTGTGCTCCCGATTGCGCGGTGCGGGCTGGAAGTCGTTCTACGATCCGTCGTCGCAGATGTTGCACCACGTGGCCGGATCCAGCCGCCGCTACCCCTACAAGATGATCCGCCATCACCATTTCAGCCTGATCCGCTTCACGGCCCGGCGCCTGAAGGGACCAAAGAAGGTTTTTGTGCCGGTGGTTGCTGCCGGGTTGTTGGGCAGGATGCTCATCGCCTGGGCGGAGTTGTTTTTCCGGAAGGGCCGCAGGGCCAACTCCAGCACCACCTAGCCGGCCGGGGTCCGTGGGGCCGTTAGGATCGTCGTTAAGGCTTGCCTCAAACCGTCCCCGGTTCCTGTGGCTCAACCGCCAACACCGGGGTCTGGGCGATTATTCCACCGGGCCGGCTAGGTAGTTCGGCGCGCACGCGATTCATGAAATAGGGTTTGGATATGTCGCTAGAGGTTTCAGTAGTAGTTCTCAACTACAACGGCAGGCAGTTCATAGATGACTGCCTGCGTTCGCTGGCAGAACAAGACCTCCCGTCGGACCAGTTCGAGGTGGTCTTTGTCGACAACGGGTCGTCCGATGACTCGGTCGCCCACGTGCGGGCCAACTGGCCCTTTGCCCGGGTCCTGACCCTCAAAACGAACCTGGGGTTTGCGGGCGGCATCAACGCCGGAGTCAAGGCCGCCAAGGGCGTTTTTGTGGCGCTGATCAACAACGACGCCCGGGCCGACCCCGGTTGGCTGAGCAACGGCCTGGCGGGCTTCCAGCGGTCCCAGGACGTGGCGATGGTCGGCTCGAAAATCCTCACGCTGGACGGCAAAACCATCGACTACGCCGGAGGCGCCCTCTCGTTCTATGGCCACGGCTTCAAGGTCGGTGTCAACGAGCCCGACGAAGGCCAGTACGACCGCCCGGGGGAGACGTTGTTCGCCTCCGGCTGCGCCCTGTTCATGCCCCGGGACCTGTTCTTGGATGTCGGCGGGTTCGACGATGCCTACTTTGCATTCTTCGAAGACGTCGACCTGGGATGGCGCCTGTGGCTGATGGGCTACCGGGTGCTGTACGAGCCCACCTCCGTCGTCTATCACCGCCACCACGGAACCGCCGAGGGGCTGGGCGAAGAGCGGGAGCGTTTCCTGCTTGAGCGCAATGCCCTGATGACGATGATGAAGAACTACCAGGACCGAACGCTCGACTCAGCCCTGGCTCCCGCGACCATGCTGGCGGTGGAGCGGGCACTGACCTACGCGTCGGTCGAGAGAAAGAATTACGACCTGGCGTCCCCCGAGATGGGGCCCGTAGCCAACCCGCAGGAGATGTCGCCGATGGCGATGTCGCACCTGCTGGCCATTTCCGAGGTTGCCCGCAACATGCCGGCCATCATGGCCAAGCGGGAGTTCGTGCAGCAAAGGCGCAAACGCAGCGACTCGGAGATCATGTCGTTGTTCCGCGAGTCGCTAACACCCAACATTGGCGATCCGGAGTTTGGCGAGACCTTCCAGCAGATCGTCGGGTCCACCGGCCTGGACAAGGTGTTCCGGGGCCGTACCCGGGTGCTGGTGATCACCGGGGACACGGTGTCGTCCAAGATGGC
>JAJCYE010000032.1 GCA_029263075.1 Actinomycetes bacterium | reverse complement strand
TTCAGCTACCGGGTTGAAAAGACCATCAACGCCACGCCGGAGACCATCTGGTCGATCCTGACCGATGGTCCCAGTTACCCCGAGTGGAACAGCAGCGTCGACAAGCTTGAAGGCCGGGTGGCGCCGGGGGAAAAGATCAAGGTGTTCGTCAAGATCAACCCCGGCAAGGCGTTCCCGGTCAGGGTGAACCGGTTCGAGCCGCCGAGCCTGATGACCTGGGAGGGGGGGATGCCTTTCGGGTTGTTCAAGGGGGTTCGTACCTACACGTTGACCCCGGACGGCAGCGGCGCAACGGTGTTCACCATGGAGGAGGTTTTCAGCGGCCCCCTATCGGGATTGATCGGCAAGTCGATCCCCGACTTCACCGAGCCATTCGAGCAGTTCGGCGAGGGTCTGAAGGCAAAGGCGGAGTCGCAGTAGGACCGCTCTTGCCCGCCGGAGCCGGGCCAACGACCGGGCGGCTACCACCCCCTAATTGCGAATCATTCTCATTCCGGTTATCGTGCGACGACTATGAACTCAAGACTCTTGCCGGCTTTGATCGCCGTTCTGATGGTGGTCGCGGGTGCTTGCTCGGGGGTCGGCGAGACGGGTTCCGACACCTCCCGCCGGTCGGTTGTCACCTCCTTCTATCCGCTCAACTTTATAGTTTCCGAGGTGGCCGGCAGGCGGGTCGACATCGACAGCCTGACTCCTGCGGGAGTGGAGCCGCACGATCTCGAACTCACCGCTTCCCAGGTCCAAATGGTGAGCGAGGCCGACCTGCTGGTCTATATAGGCGAAGGGTTCCAGCCGGCGGTAGACAAGCTGGTCCCCGAGGTCCCCAACACCGTGGACGTGCTGACGGTTAGGCCGTCGGGCGCCCGCACCGAAGACCCGCACATCTGGCTGGATCCGGTCCAGATGGTGGCTATCACCGGCATCGTGGCCGACGCCCTGGCCACGGTCGACCCCAAAAGCGCCAACGGCTACCGCCGGAACGCCGACGCCCTGATCGCCCAACTCAACCAGTTGGACGACAGCTTCTCGCAGGGACTTTCCCGTTGCGACCACCGAACGATCGTCACCGCCCATGAATCGTTCGGCCACCTGGCGGACCGGTTCAACCTCCGGCAGGTGGGGATCGGGGGTTTGGACCCCGAGCAGGAACCGTCGGCCCGCCGCCTGGACGAGGTGGCCGAGATCGTACGGGAGGCCGGGGTGAACACCATCTTCTTCGAGGCCCTGCTTCCCGAGGACTTGGCCGACACCGTAGCAAGGGAAACCGGCACCGGCACCGCAGTACTCGATCCGCTGGAGAGTCCTCCAAAATCTGGGGACTACATCACGGCGATGAGGTCAAACCTTGAGGCACTCCGTGCGGCGCTGCGCTGCCGGTGAGCGCCGCACCTGTCGCAGAACTTCGGGATGTCAGGGTTGAGCTCGGCCAGCAAGAGGTCCTCAAGGGCCTGAACCTCTCCTTCGAGCAGGGCGAGTTCGTTGCTCTCCTGGGATCGAACGGGTC
The DNA here is from genome assembly GCA_029263075.1 of Actinomycetes bacterium. Lineage (GTDB taxonomy): Bacteria > Actinomycetota > CADDZG01 > JAHWKV01 > JAHWKV01 > JAJCYE01. The sequence continues at coordinate 2,116 of JAJCYE010000032.1, read as the reverse complement.
GGGGAAAACAACGCTGGTCCGGGCCCTTCTGGGGCTCATCCCGTGTTCTTCCGGGGAGGTGCTCTTGTTCGATACCCCGATCGACAGGTTCCGGCAGTGGAGCCGGATAGGTTTTGTCCCTCAGAGGTTCGGCGCCACCTCCGGGGTTCCGGCAACGGTGGAGGAGGTGGTCCTGACCGGGCGGATCTCGGTTGCCCGCCGTTTCCGGGGGTTCTCGGGCGCCGACAAGCAGGCCGCAGCGAGCGCCCTCGACCAGATGGGGCTGGCCGGTGTCCGGCGCCGCCGGGTCTCCCATTTGTCGGGCGGGCAGCAGCAGCGGGTTCTGATCGCCCGGGCCCTGGTCAACGAACCCGATTTCTTGTTGCTCGACGAACCGGTGTCCAGCGTGGACCTGGAGAACCAGGAGACTTTCGCCCAGACCCTGGAACGGCTCTCCCGGTCGCAGGCTTCGGTGCTGCTGGTGGCGCACGCCCTGGGGGCGATGGCGGCCCTGGTGGACCGGACCGTGGTTTTGGATCGCGGCGTTGTCGACTACGACGGGCCGCCCAGCCCCGAGCACCAGGACGACCACCCCCATCATCATCACCCCGGCGTGCCCAACGCCGGCGGCCTCCCGAGGGAACTCTAGGGTGGGGGTCTTCGGTTTGGAGTTCATGCGCCGCGCGCTTCTTGCCGCGCTCCTGGTCGGGATCACTGCGCCCTCGATCGGCGTGTTTTTGGTGCAGCGGCGGCTCGCCCTGATGGGCGACGGCATCGGCCACGTTGCGTTCATGGGGGTGGCGGCCGGCCTGTTTTTGGGGACCTCGCCGGTGATCAGCGGGATCGTTGCCGCGTCGCTGGCCGGCGCCGGCATCGAGGTGCTGCGGGAGAAGGGGCGGACTGCCAGCGATGTTGCGCTCGCGCTGATCTTTTACGGAGGGATCGCCGGGGGCGCCCTTTTGGCCTTCAAATCGGGACAGGCGAACAAGATGATCGGCTATCTGTTCGGGTCGGTCCTCACCGTGAACAATCAGGACCTGTTGATCCTGGGGGTATCGGGAACCGCGGTGTTGTTGACGGTGGTTATGTGGCGCAAGCAGCTTTTTGCGGTTTGTTACGACGAGGATGTCGCCCGGGTTTCGGGGCTGGCGGTGCGCAAACTCAACTTCCTCATGGCCGTTGCCGCCGCGGTGACGGTCGGCGTGACGATGAGGGTGGTGGGGATCCTGCTGGTGTCGGCCATGCTGGTGCTGCCGGTGGCGATAGTGCAGCAATTATCCAAGAGCTTTCGGACCACCTTGGTGGGAAGCATGGCGGTGGGTGGTGTTCTGGGGGTGTCGGGGGTGCTTCTGGCGTACCAGTTGGACACCTCGCCCGGCGCGAGCATCGTCATGCTGGCCATCGTGGTGTTTTTTGCCGCCGCGCTGCTGGCTCACACTTTGGCCGGAAGGTCCACTCCCGCCGCCTGAGCTTCAGCTCTGGGGCGACCGGGCACGATCCGCGCCCGCCGGTGGCGTCCGGTCCTCACAACCACCGTTCGGGGCGACCTTCGCGCCGAGTTCTTGCGACAATCAGATCCTGTTGAATTCCGACCAGAACTTCGATAACGAGGGCATCGCCCTGTTCGACACCGCCATCGGCGCCTGCGGCGTTGCCTGGAGCCAACGTGGGGTGATCGGGATTCAACTCCCGGAGGCGTCCGACATCGCCACCCGCGAGAGGATAAAACGCAGGTTCCCCCACCTTACCGAGGGCGTACCGGGCCCCGCTGCTCGATCTGCTATCGGCGCGGTGGAGACCCTAATGTCGGGCGGGGAGGTTGAATTGGCGGAAGTGGAACTGGACTTCGAGGGCGTGCCCGCCTTTCACCGGCAGGTGTACCAGGCCCTGAGGTCGACTTCGCGGGGGACCACCCTCACTTACGGTGAACTGGCGGCCCTGGCCGGGTCTCCCGGCGCCGCTCGGGCCGTCGGGACGGCGCTGCGGCGCAACCCAATGGCGGTCCTGGTGCCCTGCCACCGGGTGGTTGCCGCCGGGGGCAAGCTGGGCGGCTTTTCCGCCGGGGGCGGACTTTCGACCAAGACCCGGATGCTCGCCATCGAAGGGGTAACGATCGGCGCCCAAGCGGCCACTCCGG